>JAJCZR010000001.1 GCA_029262295.1 Deltaproteobacteria bacterium
TCTTTTTTGGAAAAGCCGTTCATTAAACCCTGTCGCCCACAGTTGAGTCAATAAAAATATTCCTTTTTCTGAATGGAATAGGGGAGTTGAGAAGAAGGTGAGTTCTCAGGTTTTTTAGCTTTGAGCCAAATACCGGTTCATTTAATGGATCAATTTCATTAACCCATTTGGGTGGATCCACTTTTTTTCTATTTGCCGAATATTCAACCATTGCCGCAAGATAGTTTAGGTGATAGTTTGAAATATTGGCTTTTGGTTTTTCATCTGTTGCTTCTTTGAATTCATCTTTAGTCAATTTGTTGAGAAAGTCATTGATTTCCGCAAATACTAAACTCGTTTTTTCTGATTTGCTGAGTTTTGATACAAGACTCTGAAACTTATCTTTATTCTGATTATCAGATAAGAGTTTATCCAAGACAAGTTCTGATATGGTTTTGCTGTTCTTTTTTGCAATTTTTTCAATGAGTTTTTTCTCTTCAGGAGTGACCCTTATTTGAAGATATTTTGTTTTATTTGGTTTTGTCATAAAAATAAATTTAATCCCATTAACAGTATTGTCAATACAAATGTCAATACATTATAGTAATTTGTCATGCTGAATTTATTTCAGCATCTTGTTTTAGGAATTAGACCCTGAAACTAGTTCAGGGTGACGAGTTCTATTTTTTCATTAATTATGAGGTTCTGAATAAAAATCCCTTTGAAAAATATCAAAAGCCCTTCATAGTTATTGCAAAATTAATTACGAATTCTGGAGGAAATAATGAACAGAAATGTTTTTAGCAAACTTATAATAATTGCACTAATTCTAACTTTTGGGTTTTCTTTACATGCTATGAGTGAAGAGAAAAAAACTAATTCTGATGAAGTAACAACTGATTCTGGTCTAAAATATAAAGTTTTAAAAGAAGGCGAGGGTGAGAAGCCTGAAACCGGTGATCGTGTGAAAGTTCACTATACGGGAAAGCTTCTTGATGGAAGCGTGTTTGATTCATCAAGGGAAAGGGATAAACCATTTGTATTTCCGGTGGGAGTTGGAAGAGTAATAAAAGGCTGGGATGAAGGTGTGGGAGATATGAAAGTTGGAGAAAGAAGGCTACTTACCATTCCTTATGACCTTGCTTATGGCGAAAGGGGCTATCCACCTGTGATTCCTCCAAAGTCAACTTTGATTTTTGATGTGGAACTGCTTGAGATTGTAAAGTA
Organism: Deltaproteobacteria bacterium; assembly: GCA_029262295.1. Taxonomy (GTDB): domain Bacteria; phylum Desulfobacterota_D; class UBA1144; order Nemesobacterales; family Nemesobacteraceae; genus JAJCZR01. The sequence continues at coordinate 1,207 of JAJCZR010000001.1, forward strand.
ACCTCTTTTAATGAACTATCTTGCCCATGTGTTTCTGGCTGAAGATAATGAAGAATCAAAGCTAGGTAATTTTCTTGGAGATTTTGTAAAGGGAAGGCTCAAAGATCAGTACAGCCCTGGAATAATCAAAGGAATAGTTACACATAGAAAAATAGATGTGTTTACAGATTCCCATCAGGTAGTAAAGAATTCAAGAAAGCTAATAAGCCCTGAGAGAAGACGTTGGGGTGGGGCTATTGTTGATATTTTCTTTGACCACTTTCTAACTAAACATTGGAGTAAATACTCAGAACAAGACCTAGATCAATTTGTTATGAGTTTCTACGATTCACTAAAAAAGTTTAATGGCTCACCCCAGAATGACCTCAACTTCAATTTTGAAAAGTTGGTAGAAAAAGACTGGATGAGAAAGTATGAGAATATTGAAGGTCTTGAGCTTGTGTTTTCAAAACTCTCAAATAGGGTGAAAAGTGTAAACCCACTTTCTGGTTCAGAGCAGGAACTCGTTAACAACTACGAAGATCTGGAAAGCAACTTTTTATTGTTTTTTCCTCAATTAATTGATTATGTAGAAACAATCAGAGATACATTAAACCAAGATTGATTTTCATAAACTTTTGAATCTATTTTCACTTTTAAACTTCAAAATATTTAATGACAACCAATGGAGAGCTAAAATGATTGAATTATATACAGCGGCAACACCAAACGGAAAAAAGGCTTCAATAATGCTTGAAGAGACAGGGCTCAATTATAATGTTCATAAAATTAATCTCACAGAACGTGAACAAAAAGAAGGTTGGTTTTTAAAGATAAACCCAAATGGTAGAATCCCCGCAATAATTGATAGGGATAATGATGATTTTGAGGTATTTGAATCAGGGGCAATTCTTTTGTACCTTGCCGAGAAGACAGGAAAATTAATTCCTTCTGATGATAAGGGAAGGTCATTGGTTATGCAGTGGCTTATGTTTCAGATGGCGGGAGTTGGGCCAATGCAGGGTCAGGCAAATGTGTTTTTAAGATATGCCCCTGAAAAAATTAAATTCGGAATAGACAGATATCAAAATGAGACTAAAAGACTTTACTCAGTTCTCGATGGAAGGCTGGGCGAATTTGAATACCTTGCAGGAGATTATTCAATTGCTGATATTGCCACATGGCCATGGATAAATGCACATGAATGGGCGGGCATAAGTCTTGAGAATTATCAAAATTTAACAAGATGGTTTGAACTTGTTGGCAATAGGCCTGCAGTTATTAAAGGAATTAATGTACCCCCAAGTGAAGATTCAAATGAATCAGATGAAGAAAAAGCAGCAAAGATAACAAAGATACTGTCATAATGTTTTTACAATTATACTTTTTGCTTCATTTAAAAGAAAATTTATAGCTTTTGATTATACTAATGTTCTAACTTGATTAATGGAGGAAATAAAATGAGTAATATAAAAATTGATGTTTTAAAAGATGGTCCTTTTATAGTTGATAACCTTCCAAAGCTATCGAACTCAAAGGGTAGTTCTCTTGAAATTGACGACAAAATAGCACTTTGCAGGTGCGGTGCCTCGAAGAACAAACCTTTTTGTGATGGTTCACATAAGGATGTTGGGTTTTCAGGCGAAAGGGAAAGTAATTCCTCACTTAATAAAGAAAGGGCTTATGAAGGAAAAGAAATAACCATTCATGATAACAGAACTATTTGTTGCCATGCAGGGGAGTGTGTTTCAAATCTAGGTTCTGTGTTTGACGTTAATAATGATCCGTGGATTAATCCTGATAAGGCCACTGTGGAAGAAGTGAAAAGTGTTATAAAAAAATGTCCATCTGGTGCCCTTAGTTATTCAATAAATGATGCTCAAACAAGGAATTTCGAAAGATCAGCTGAAATAACTATTGATAAAAACGGTCCATATAATGTTGTAGGAAATATCAAAATTGATGTTTCTGATGAACTTCAGCCACCAGCAAAAGAACACTACAGTCTTTGCAGATGCGGAGCTTCAAAAAACAAACCATACTGTGATGGTTCACATGCAGATATTAGTTTTGTAGACAAAGATAATTAAAGGAGAACAAAATGGCTTTAACACCTTCCACAATGGTACCCCTTGGAAGTAAGGCGCCGGATTTTAAATTAATTGATACAATAACTGATACCGAAGTTTCTCTCGATGAACTAAAAGCTGACAGTGCAACAGTGATTATGTTTATATGCAACCACTGTCCTTATGTTAAACATATTCAAAGTGGTCTTGTGGAACTTGCCAATGACTACAGGGAAAAATCTGTTTCTTTTGTCGCAATAAACTCAAATGATGTGGCAAATTACCCTGAGGATTCTCCCCAAAAGATGAAAGAAGTTGCCGATCAATTCGGATACTCATTTGCTTACTTATTTGATGAGACTCAAGAGGTTGCTAAGGAATATAATGCGGCTTGTACACCTGACTTTTTTGTATACGACGGAGATTTGAAACTTGCCTATAGGGGGCAGATGGATGATTCAAGGCCAGGTAACGGAAAGCCTGTAACAGGATTTGATATTCGCCGCGTGCTTGATGATATGCTTGAAGGAAACTCTGTCTCAGATAATCAGGTTCCGAGTATAGGCTGTAATATAAAGTGGAAATCTTAGTTAGAAAAACCCCTTCCCGAGAAAGGTATAGAGAAGGGGTTATTAATATTAATTTTTTTCTATTTCTTAAGGCTGTCCCTTATTTCCCTTAGAAGAACAATATCTTCCGGTGGAGCTGCAGGGGCTTCTTCTTCCTGTTTCTTAAGTTTGTTGAAATTCTTAACAAGCATAAATACTGCAAAAGCAACAATAATAAAGCTTATTACATTATTTATAAATGCTCCGTAATTAAGTGTGACG
>JAJCZR010000002.1 GCA_029262295.1 Deltaproteobacteria bacterium
ACAAGTTCATATTCTTTTATCATATATCTCCATTTCTGTAGATAATTCCTCTGGATTGTCTTATCTTCTGTGTTTCGTCGCATCGCTGACCTCCTACACCTTTAGTGTATAGTTCTGTCAACGAATTACTTAACCTTTACAATTCCTGACCCCGATCAGGAATCCAGAATGATGGCTAGAAATAACTAACTGCCTGCAACTTCGTACTGTAGTAATTTAGTGAGTTGAGAGAAGTTCTAAAATTTGACGGCAAAATCCTGGATACCAAATCAAGTTTGGTATGACAAGAACCCTAACAACTAACAACTAACCACTAACTACTTATCACCATAAATTGTCTGATATGCGCCGTAACTTCTGATTATCCTTTTCACATAAAACTCTGTTTCCCTGAAAGGAATTTCTTCGATGAATTCATCGAATGGAAGGCTACCCATTGCTTCATACCATTCTGCAGCCCTTGTGGGCCCGGCATTATAACCTGCAAGCGCAATAGGAATATTCTCACTAAATCTGTCGAGTACAAATCTTAGATAATAACAACCCATCTCAACGTTTGTCTTGGGAATAAAAAGTTTATCAAGACTAAACCTGTAGACACCCACTTTCCTGGCAGTCTCCCTCGCTGTCACAGGAATAAGCTGCATTAGCCCTCTTGCATTAGATGAAGAAACCGCCCTCTCATCAAATCTGCTTTCTTCCCTTATAAGTGAGTAGACAAGGAGTTTATCAAGATTGTATTTTTGAGAATAAAGATCCACATAGGTTGAAAAACCTTTGGGGTAAGAAAGATATGAAGTTACATGCGAGCGATTTTCATTTGCAGATTTTATTGATGAATAGTAATTTCCAACCCTGTAATGAATGCTAGCAATATATAAATCTTCATCAAGATTTGTCGAGATACTTTCAAGGAAACTTGCTTCATCAAGTGCAATCTCATATATTCCCATTTGCAGCAGTGTATCAACTTTTTTCTTTGCCAAAATCCCCGGGAATACATTGGTGGAAGTTATATTAATTCCTTCTGGTTTTGCAACTTTATATCCCGTCTTTAAACGTGAAAGAAATGAATGGTATGTAATATTTTTAGATGCGGCAAGTTGTTTGAAAATAAGGTATGCATCTGTTTTTCTTCCGAGTTTTTCAAGGGTTTTTGCTTTCCAGTATTTAAAAGAATCGGAATCAAAAGAGTCTTCGGGGAAACTGTGGTTTGAAAATACAGAAAGTGCATTTGAGTAATTTTTTTGTTTATGATAGTAAAGCCATCCAAGGTTCCATGCACCTTCGCTTCCTTTCTCGGATGTTGGGTATTTAGCAGCAAGTTCTTTATAAAAATTTATTGCCTTGCTGGTTCTGTTTTCATCTTCATATATTTTTGCAGCTTCAAAAAGGCCCAATGAAGCAAATTCACTTCCAGGGTATATTTTGTGAATTGAAGAAAGCATCTTTGCGGCTTCAAACTCATATCCAATCCTCTTTGTTGCATTTGCAATCCAGTAAACAGATTCAGCCGATTTTACTTTTGAAAGCACATCAATTGCTTTACTGTATCTTCTTAGTTTGTAATCACAAACTCCCATTTTGGTAAGAACTTCTTTTGTCTGTGGAGATTTTTCAAACTCTATACGCGCATTTTGCCAAACTGATCTTTCATAAAAAAAGTTGGCCCTTTTGAGATAATCATTTTTATCAGGAACAAACACAAGGCCATTCTTTCTTGCAAATTCAAATATATAGTTTGCAAAACTTACGTTTGAATAGTTGGTCCAAATTTCTTTATAAATTGAAAAAGCTTCATTCCTGCTGTTTTTCAACTCATATATTTCGCCAAGAGATTTTAGGTGCTTTGCCTTGGTCCATTTACTTGTGGCCTCATTTATTAATTGCCGATATATGGTTTCTGCAAGATCAAAATTTCCCTCATCCACATAAATCTCGGCAAGAAGCTTATTAGAATTTTCTTTAATCGAGGATGTGGAATAATTTTTTATAATCCTTTTAAGAAACCTTTTTGCTCTTCCTTTATTTCCTGATTCCTTAAGATAAAGGCTTTTATAATAAAGAATATTGTCTTGGAGCTCAGGAAGTTTATTCCCGATCCTCTCAAGGTACACATTTGCAAGATTGAGATCATTTCTCTCAATATGGCAATATGCCTTTTTAAAGTTCTCTTCGGGAGTGTTTGTTGCGTCGTTTTTAATAATAAAATTGCAGTTTAGCTCCGCTGCAAAAGAGTTCACTCCACTCAGTAAGAACAAACAAGAGAAAAAAGCTATTATGAGTTTATTCATTAATGTTTCCGGTATCGAGTATATCTCTTATTCCCTCACCAAAAAGGTTAAAGGAAAGTGCTGTTATAAAAATTGCGAGGCTTGGAAAAACTATTAAATGCGGGAACGTCCTCATTCCCTGCCATCCGGTGCTTGCAAGGGTGCCCCAGCTTGATTCGGGTGGTGAAATACCAAGGCCCAAAAAGCTGAGTGTAGATTCAGTGAGAATTGCATAAGGCACGGAGAAAGTTACAGTCACGATTAAAGGGCTCAGAATATTAGGCATAATATGTTTTAAAAGTATCCGGTATGGTTTTGCCCCAAGTGCTTTTGCAGACTCAACAAAGTCGTAGTTTTTCACTTGCAACACACTTCCCCTTACTATTCTTGCAACCCTCATCCATGAGGTGAGACCTAGAGATATTACAATTCCTTTAATTCCTTTTCCTATTATCAGGGTGAAAAGCACAATTATCAAAAGATCGGGAAGAGAATAGAAAATATCAACAATTCTCATTAAAAATTCATCAACTTTACCACCAATATATCCTGATACAGCTCCAACAACCGTGCCAATAATAAGTGCCATAAGCACTGTGCCAATCGCCACTGCAATTGAAACTCTTGCACCATAGATTATTCTGCTGAAAAGATCCCTTCCCTCCTGGTCGGTACCCATAATATGTTTGGAGTTTGGGGACTTAAGGGTATTTGAGAAGTTTGCTTCATCATAGCTGTAGGGAGAGATTATAGGAGCTGCCAATGCAGCTAAAATGATTATACAAATTATAGTTCCAGTGATTATGATTTGAGCTTTTAGTAGCACTTCCGGTCTAGTCCCATTTCAGATTTAGACTAGTTTAACTTGTAAACAATTATGGTGAAACCTTTATTTGAATTTTTATAATTTTTTTTGGTTTTGAATGGATTAATTACTTCTCATATTTAGCAGTAACAACAGTTTTGATCCCACCACGAACATTAAAATCACCCACAACCTCAGCTTTTCTTGGGCTGCAAACTTCCACAATATCATCAAGAATTTTATTGGTAACATGCTCATGAAATTCACCAACATCCCTGTATGAAAACATATAGAGCTTCAGTGATTTTAATTCAAGACATAGCTTATCTGGCACATATTTAATGTGGATTGTTGCAAAATCAGGCTGGCCTGTCTTCGGGCATACAGCAGTAAACTCGGGACATGAAATAGATATCTCATAATCCCTTTCTGGGTAATCGTTATCAAATGTTTCTAGGATTTTCTTTTGATCGTTACTCATTTTATGAATGTACATAACATGGTTAAGGATGCAAGAGACAGGATACACGATGCATGTTTGCAGGATACAGGCCAGTTTTGTCATTCCAAATTTAATTTGGAATCCAGTATAGTGAGAAAGATTTGGTTGTCAGCAAGATTTAGTATTATATCAATCTAGTGAGTCTTGTGATGTATTTATACTTCCGGTAAAAACCTGGATCCCGTATCACATTCGGCAGGCTCAGTACAGGCAAGTGCGGGATGACAGATAGTAGAGTGTAAGGTATTAGTCTTCCATCTTATTTTTATCCAAATAAAGAAAGTATCTAATCAAATTATCCAAATCCTGATCTGATAAATCCTTATGATCCGGCATGTGAGTGTATCGGTATTCTGAGGGATTTTTGATAAACTCTTTCACCATATCCTGAGACCTGTATTCCAAAATATTCTTTGGTGCATTAAGATCAGGGCCAATCTTCCCTCCCTGATTATCAATTGAGTGGCACCTAACACATCTTTCTTTGAATATTGAAAAACCGACAAACTCAGAAGAGTTCTTAGCAACTCCATCTGGATAAACCTTTGGATACTGATCTTTGAAAGTTGTTAAATTTATTTCCTTAAGCTGCCAGGGCCACGGATAACCAAACTCTGTGGTCTGATTTTCTTTAAGCCAAACTAAATAGAAAGGTGCAGGATTAGCTTTGTTTCTTCCAATTGGTTCCCAGCTTGGAAAATCAAAGTCTTCAAAGGTAAGGTATCCACCATCTTCGTTTAATAATCCGATTTTTGAAACAGAGTTGTAACCATCAAGTGCTTTAAAACCGATGTCTGTATATTTATCAGAAGACCAATTGTTTTTAAACCCAAGATTCAAAACATCTTGAAGTGCAAAAGCTTTAAAACGCTTTGTTTTATTATAGTGTGGATCAAAAAACTCAATTTTATGAGTTTTCAGCTTTGTTTTTAAATCTTGAAGATCAATAGTTACAACTTTCTTATCCGACTTTTTAAAGACAAGGGTTATATCTTCAGCTAAAACAATTGAATTTTGTATACAAAATAATAGAATTAATGTTAGAATAAGCTTTTTCACAAATACCCCGATTTATGAGATTAGTTTATTATATATTATCTCAAATCAAATTATACTGGGGCATAGTACAATGGCAGTGCGACGGATTCTGGTTCCGTAAATCTAGGTTCGAATCCTAGTGCCCCAGCCATTACATAACTCAAATATATTCAAAAGAGCTTTTTGCAAAAATATTTTTTCCCTTAAAAAACTAGATTCCGTCTAAAGAATTGACGGAATGACAAACGCTGTGTCATAACTGAGAACTTTGAGCCGACATCCAGGATGTCGGGGAAGATTAGTTATAAACAAGAATTTAGTATTGCAGCAATCTAGTGAATTTATAGATGTGTTTTTAATTCTAGTCAACATTCTGGATCCCAGATCAAGTCTGGGATTGTAAAGGTCAAGTAATTCGTTGCGCTAATTGCTCTAACATTTTCTTGGGAGTAAGACCATTAATTCCCTGATGAGGCCTTGCAGTATTGTAGTAAAGTAAATACTGCTGAAGCTCATCTTTAAAATGTTCTAAACT
>JAJCZR010000003.1 GCA_029262295.1 Deltaproteobacteria bacterium
GAGTATCAAATAGATATTGAGTATCCAATTGGAATTGTTAACTTTCCGAAAATTCATTTGCATGCGAAAGAGCGTTTTGATGCAGCAGTGGCTGAGTTTAAAAAAAGAATTTCAAACAATCAAAAAAAATCAGCTCTAAAAGTCGAATGTGATCAATTAAATTTAGTCTTAAACTTTGGAGTTGTTTCATGCAACATTAATTCGTTTCTCAGTAGAAGTCAGCAAAACCATAGTTTTTTGACAGTTAACTTTGATAAAGTCAGTCAGCAAATTTTTAAAATAAATTTCTTATTCAAAGAAAACGAATTTGCTTTGGATAATATTTCAAGATATGTAAAAGCCGAGTTATACAAAGCTAAATCAAAGAAACTCAGATCTAAAATAATTAGAGATGGATGGATCGAATCAGGAGCTTCTAAGCCAGAAAATTATTCAAACTTTATTCTTGCAGGTGATGAAGATAAAATTGATAGTATCAAAGTAATATTTCCTCCGTATCAGGTCGGCTCATTTAAAGAGGGAGTTTATGAGGTAGAAGTTCCATCGGAAGTATTTTCGAAATATCTAAAACAAAAGGAAGCTAAAACTAATGAATAGATGTCCGTGGAGTGAGGGAAAAGAGATTTATAAAAAATATCATGATGAAGAGTGGGGAGTGCCAGTATTTGATGACAAAAAGCAGTTTGAGTTCCTGGTATTGGAATCTGCACAGGCAGGGCTGAGCTGGCTTACTGTTCTTCAAAAAAGAGACAATTACAGGGTTGCTTACGACAACTTTGATGTTGAGAAAGTAGCAAAATATGGTGAGAAAAAGTTTAATGAGCTTTTGAATAATAAAGGAATAATTAGGAATAAGTTAAAGATCAAAGCGTCAATAAATAATGCAAAGTTATTTATTAATATACAAAAAGAATTTGGTAGTTTTTGCAACTATATCTGGGCTTTTGTAGATAATAAATCAGTTGTAAATTTATGGAAGAATATGTCTGATGTGCCGGCAAATACAGAGCTTTCTGATGAAATAAGTAAAGATATGAAGAAAAGAGGTTTTAAATTTTTAGGTTCGACAATTATTTATGCACACCTACAGGCAACTGGGATTGTGAATGATCATTTAGTTGATTGTTTTAGGTATGAGGAAATTACTAACGGTGTTGACTCTCGTAAAGTTTAATTGGTAGATGTTTTTTGTATAGTAAAAAATCTTTGTCCGTTGTGAATATTGGTAAATCAAAGATGTATGATACTGCACATATTAAAAAATCTGTGTTTGAACTTTGGATCCCTTTTTCTCTACTTTCGTTGTAAAATTCTGCTGCAACTTCGTAAGTTTCTTCATTTAGATTCAGGTCTGGAAAAGCTGAGAGGTACATTTTGAGTTTGTTAAATTGGGATGAGGATTTAATTCCCGAAAGAAGCTCTTGTCTGATTGGTCCGATAAGTTGAGCTCTAGAATCATCTATTAAGTTTTTTAACTCATTAGTAATGTCCATGTTTGCGGACTTTTTTCTTCTTAGTGCCAATGACCATACAGAAGTATCAACTAAAACTTTCATTTTTTCTTGCGCTGAGTTTTATAATTGTATTGTGGGTCATATTCTATTTCGCCAAATATTTGAATTATTCCCTTTTGTTTTCTTCTCTGAATATATTCTTTTAAAGCAGCAGTAACAGCCGATTTCTTGGTTTTATGTTTTCCAATAGTTTGGGCTTCTCTTATTAGTTTATCATCTAATGCTAAGTTTGTTGGCATTGGTTCACCTCAGTAAATAATTTACACATAGAAATGTGTGAGTTCAAGTGTAAAATATAAAGAGAATTTTTAAAAAGACGATTTAGAATATTTTTCCAGGATTCATGATTCCATTCGGATCAAATACTTTTTTTATTCCTTTCATTAATTCAATTTCAGCTTCTGATCTGGTATAGGTCAGGTAAGGTTTTTTTATAAGCCCAACTCCATGTTCTGCTGAAATACTTCCATCATATTTAGCAACAGTTTCAAAAATTTTGGTGTTAACGCCTCTGCAAAGATTCAAAAATTTTTCCTTATCAAAATCATGGGGCTTTAAAATACTGACATGAATATTCCCATCGCCAATATGCCCAAAAAGAATTGTATCAAAATCAGGATATTCATTATTAAGAATTGCACTAATATCATTAATAAAATCTGGAATTTGAGATGTTCTTACCGAAATATCATTTTTATATGTGAGAAATACTGAGATAGCTTCAGTAATATTTTCACGAAAGCTCCAAAGCTCCCTGTATTGTGAAGGATTTTGACTTATTACTCCGTCTTCTATTAACCCGGTTTCAAAAGCATTAGTGTAAATTTCTGATGCAATTTCTATCTCATTATCTGAAGGAGTTTCTATATCAACAAGAAGATAGTAAGGCAGTGTGTCACAAACTGGGATATTTCTCTCTAGTTTTTTTACAACATGTTTTACAGCACTATGCGAGAAAAACTCAAAAGCATTTAGTGTTAGTTTTTCTCTGAATAGTTCAAGAACTTTTATTGAGTTTTCAATATTCTTGAGCCCAATTAGGATTACAGAAGAATCTTTAGGTTGGGTTGTTAACTGAATAGTTGCCTCAGCAATAAGTCCAAGAGTGCCTTCGCTGCCAATAAAAAGATTCATTAGATCATAGCCCGTTGCGTTTTTGGTTAATCCTTTGTTTAGTTCTAATATGTCACCCTTTCCGGTAACAACCTTTAATCCTTTAATCCATTGTCTTGTGAGGCCATATCTTATGACACGGATTCCACCTGCATTTGTGGCTATATTTCCCCCAATCTGGCTTGATCCTGCCGATGAAAAATCAACTGGGTAGAAAAGCCCTTTCTCTTTTGCATAATCCTGGATTTCTTTTGTAGTAATTCCGGCCTGCACTTCCAAAGTTCTATCAGCTTTATTGAAAGACAAAACTTTATTCATCTTTTCAAACGAGACAACCAGTTCGCCATTTTTTGCTACGGCTCCTGCACTCAGTCCCGTTCTTCCACCTGAAGGAGTTAATGAAACTTTGTTCTTGTTTGCAAAAGATACAATATTTTTTACATCTTCTATTGTCTTAGGGAAAATTACAGCCAGTGGGTCAGGATTGAACTCTCTTGTCCAATCAGTTCCATAAGTTTCAAGATCGGATTTTTCTGTGGATATATTGCAATTGATTTCAGACTTTAATTTAGAGATGACATCTGAAGTAGTCATTAAGATGTTTTAAGCCGTTTCAAAAAGTTTTAAAAGGTAGTCGCCGCTTTTTTTACTGAATTGAATAATCATATCGATCTCTTTTTCATCAAGTTTTTCTTCTATATTTCTCACTGTTCTTTTTATTGCAAGTGAATGTCCGGGATCTTCTTTTGCATGCACTTCAATAAATTTTGAAGGAAAATCTAGTTCACTCGACTCGGGAAAAAGTATTGCCGAAACATTTTCAAAAAGGTAAGAATGTCCGAGTATGGATATAGGAAAATCCTCAGCTCCATTTTGAAGAAACTTATCATATTCTTTTACAAGTTCGTTTTCAAAAGGATTTTCAACATCTTCATCCATATCTTTTAAATCTTTTAAAGCAATCTCAGCATGCCCAAGTTCTCCAACAGCACAAGCATGGAACTTTTTGCTTAAATACGGATCTTTTTCTTCGAGGTAAACACTTGCCATGTTTACTGCCCTTTGACTGAGAAATTCGATAAGATAAAAAGTTCTTAAAAATTTGATATATGTATCTTTTTCTATTTCACCAGAAATAAGTGCTTTAAGCTCTTTTGTCTCTTTTATGTCTTTTAGGTAACTTTTTACTTCTTTATCTAATGCTGCTTCCAGTTTTTCCATTTCTTAATCCCTTGTTTTTGAAAACTGCACAGTATTATAAAGATAAATATAACGCTGTAAATACTTTGATAGAGTATAATAACATTGATTAGAAAAAAAAATTCAGTAAAAATAAAAGCTTTCCGAGGAAAACTTTGCGCCCGTAGCTCAACTGGATAGAGCGTCTGATTACGGATCAGGAGGTTGGGGGTTCGACTCCCTCCGGGCGTGCATTTCTATTACTCTTCCGTTGCTTCTAAAATCTCAAAATGAACAGCTTTGGCAATAGGTGAGCCTGCTCCAAGAGTGGCACCGCCTTTTAAATAAACTTTATTGCTGTTGGGAAGCACATCCACATAAAGTACTCCGGTTTCAGTCGTCACAATATTTCCCGGTCTGGAATCAGATTCATAACATACACGTACTTTAAGTTTGCTATATGTTTTATCACTGCTGTTTTTTATTTGTAAATGATGAACAACTCCAACAGCACTCCAGCTGCCTGTTACCCGCCAGCTAATAACTTCAAGTTCATCAACTCTGCTCTCGCTCGTTTGTTTTATTGAGTGGGCAGAGTGTAGGCAGGTAAATGTGAAAGCGATTAAAAGTGTTAAAAAATATAATTTTTGTTTCATACTGTATTTGATGACAGAGTATTTGTGAGGATTCTTTATATTTGAGCAAATATGCTCTTTTAAGTAGTATAACCCTAATTTATTTGATGATACCTGGAGAAATTTATGTCTTCTACACCAATCCTTGTTACAGGCGATAGACCAACCGGAAGATTACATGTGGGCCACTTAGTCGGGTCGCTTTACAACCGTATTAAATTTCAAGATAAGTATAAATGTTTATTTCTTGTTGCTGATCTTCATATGCTCACTACTCACTTTGATAAGGTGAAGGAAGTTGAAGAAAATACCGTCCAGATGGTGCTCGATTGGTTAAGTGTAGGAATGGATCCTGAAAAATCAGTTTTCTATATTCAGTCTCAAATTCCTGAAATCTCTCAGCTTTCAACAATCCTGAATATGCTTTGTTCCGTGCAAAGGTCGCAAAGAATTCCAACTCTTAAAGAAAAGATCCAAGATATGGGGGTAGGGGAGAACTACTCAGTAGGTCTGCTTGGATATCCAATACTTATGGCTGCCGATATCTTGATGTTTAAAGCAACAAAAGTGCCTGTTGGTGAAGACCAGCTCTCACACATTGAGATTACAAGAGAACTTGCAAGAAGGTTTAATTTTCTTTACGGTGAGTATTTTGAAGAGCCTGAGCCAATTATAAGTGAAGCCTCAAGGCTTGTGGGTACAGATGGTGATAGGAAAATGAGTAAGAGCCTTGATAACTGTATCTATCTCTCAGATAGTGAAAAGGATGTAGAGAAAAGGGTAAGAAGTATGTACACAGATCCAAAAAGGATAAGGGCTGATATTCCGGGCACAGTGGAAGGAAATCCAGTTTTTATTTACCATGACCTTTTTAATCCTGACACTGAAGAGATTGATGACTTAAAACAAAGATATAGAACCGGAAATGTTGGTGATGTGGAAGTTAAGAAGAAACTGGCTAAAGCAATAAACATTAAACTTGAACCTTTCAGGGAAAAAAGAGCCTATTATGAAAGCAGAATTGATGATGTAAAAAGCATTCTTCATGAAGGAACACAAAAGGCTAAAGAAGCTGCCAAAAATAATATGGAAGGGATAATTGAAAAAATTGGATTATATCGTCCCTGATATAATTCTAGTTTAAGTTGTTTTTGAACTGTTGCCTGTAAACTCCTGAAAATATTAAATATATTTTTGAAACTTAAAGTGATTCCGAAGCTTTTTTAAGGATAAGGTTTTCAATATATCCACTCGAATTTAGTTCTGAGCTGATACTTGTTGATAAGGTAAAAGGTATTATCGAGTACTCAAATTCTACTTTTGTTTTTCCACCAGAAATTTCATTTAGGTTTATCTTCATACTCTCCTGAGTAAAAGAAATGGAGTTATTTATTGTATTATCTTTAGAATTTGAGATCTTGCTGATATATTCTGGTATTCTTGAGCTTGCCAACTCACTTCCAGATGGCCAATGGTAAATTCTAAGTAGTTTCCCCCCTTTTCTATAGACATAAGCTTCTTTTAAAATGATTGTCCCATCTTCTTTATCAGAGAATGCCACATCCCATTTTGACCACTTTGCAGCATCAATTAATGCATCAAAGGTTTTTTCGATATTTGCATTTACAATATTATTTTGAGTCAGTTTCCCGGTAAATTTTTGTTTTTGTTCATTTGGTTTTTTAAATATATCTCCTGTTCTGACATTTGAACAAGAAGATGTTATTGCTATTAAAAGAATAAATAAAAATAATTTTTTCATGTGAGCTTCTCAATCAAGCGGGTAAAATTAAACCTCAAAATTATAACTAGGAATTTACAATGAGTGTAAAACTTTTTATCAGGACTTTATTAATTTTAATCTTTTCAGTTTTTTTACAGGTTAATACTTCCTATTCACAGAATATAGAAACCAATAATTTGGCTCTATTTCCTATTGAAGAGAATGCGAAGTGGGGATTTATTAATACCGAAGGTGATGTAGTAATTAAACCTGGGTATGATGCAGCGTATAAGTTTTCTGATGGTTTGTCACTTGTTAAAAAAGATGAGTTGTGGGGCTATGTTGATAAAAATGGTGATTTTGTAATAAAACCTTCCTTTGTTGAAACATATCCATTCTCAGAAGATCTGGCTAAGGTAAGGGTGGGGGAACTGTACGGATTTATTGATAAATCAGGGGACCTTAAGATTAGTAATATTTTTGAAGATGCTTCCAGGTTTTCTGAAGGTTTAGCTGCTGTAAAGCTTAATTCTAAATGGGGTTATATAAATAAGAAGGGCGAAGTGGTCATTTCTCCTAATTTTGATTTTGCTGCTGTTTTCTCAAAAGGTTTTGCACTAGTTGTGAAAGATAATTTAACGGGTTTCATTAAAAAAGATGGTGAATACCTTGTTAAACCGGTGTTCGATTCTGCCGAAGGATTTTCAGAAGGTCTTGCAGCTGTCGTTTTCGAAGGACAGCCAGCATATATAAATCATAAGGGTAAAATTATCCTTATTCCCGAAGTTACAGAAGCCAAGCATTTTAGTGAAAATTTTGCCAGGATTGTTAGAGATGATAAGTATGGTTTTATAAATAAAGATGGAAGAGTCGTGA
Source organism: Deltaproteobacteria bacterium (assembly GCA_029262295.1). Lineage (GTDB taxonomy): Bacteria > Desulfobacterota_D > UBA1144 > Nemesobacterales > Nemesobacteraceae > JAJCZR01. Next base: position 7,041 of record JAJCZR010000003.1, read on the forward strand.
TTAAACCAATATACGATAAGGTTGGAGATTTCTCAGAGGATCTGGCGCCTGTAAAACACAATGGAGTTTGGGGATTTATTGATAGAGGTGGTTATATAGTTCTTAGTTTGAAGTATGAAACTGTGTCAAGATTTTATAAAGGACTTTCTCTTGTGGAGTATTTTGATCACACCTGGGGTTATATTGATAAAGAAGGAAAAAGTATATGGAGATCAGGTAAGTAAACTTTCTATTCCTTTTTTTTTGCCCCTTTAAATAACCAAGATGTAGAACCCAGGATCAGGATCATTCCAACAATAGTTGAATAATGAAAGACATAACTCCAAATCAGTATGTCAAAGCATGCAGAAAATCCGACTTTTATAAGCCCCGCAGTTGACACTATCGATGCTTTTCCGAGTGCAAAAGCCCTGGTCATTACAAGTTGGCCCAAAGTGCCGAAGATGCCAATTCCAATAATCATTATTAGTATCCAAGGCTCAAATATTCTTTTTGCCTGAGATATATCACCAAAAATAAATACAAAGATAATTGAAACAAGCATAGCTGTGCCCGTAAACTGAGTAACTATAGTTCTGGGGTCAAGGTCTTTTAGTATTCTTAGGCATATCATTACAATTGCTCCAATAAATGAAGCGAGAAGGGCTATAAGCACAGCAAAATTTCTTTCTTCGATGTGGGGCCTTTCAATTAACACTACTCCGATAAGGCCAAGTGCCATTGATATCCAAAGGTATTTTGAATTTTTCTCACCAAGTATAATTCCACCAGCTAATGCCACCCAAAGAGGGCGTGTCTCAGTAATTACAGACACATCTGATACAGGGAGCTTTGTGAGTGCATAAAACGTTGCAAGCATCCCGGAGCTGCCCACAAAGCACCTAAACCAAAGAAGCTTTCTTCCTAAAACAAAAGGTTTCTTGCCGGCTTTAACAGCCCAGCAAAAAGTAATGACAAACGAGAATAACATTCTGAAAAAAGCTATAAGTGCCCAGTCGAAATGTTTTCCGAGGCCATGCGTCATAGCCCCCATAGCTGCAAAAGAAAAACCACCCACAATCATATAGACAACTGCTTTGGATTCAGAAGTTTTGGTGAGCATAGATCCAAATGATCTAAAGGATTTTAACATTACTGTTTTAGGAGAAATGATATATCTTTTATCACATAATCAGGAGAAATATCTGATTTTACCAAATCTTTTTTTAACGTTGCGCCAGTAAAAACAAGGGCTGTTTTTAATCCGGCATTTTTTCCACCCAGAATGTCAGTATCAAGGTTGTCACCAATCATTAATGTTTTTTTTAGAGAAGATTTACTTTTAACGAGGTCAAAAATAGTTTTTTCAGGTTTGCCGACAGTGATGGCTTTTTGTGAGGAAGAAACTTCAATTGAAGATAGAAGTGCACCTGTAGCAGGAGAAAACCCATGTATGGAGGGATAGAAACTGTCTCTGTTCGTGGCTATAAACTTTGCACCTTTTCTAATTGAGATTGTGGCTTTATAAATCTCCTCATAGCTGAATTTATCGTGTCCGCCCATTATAACAAAATCTGCGGGGAGGGCCTTAATATTATTGATTAAAGTCAGCCCTGTTTCTTTTACTACTTTTTTTAAATAACTGCTTCCGATTACATAAGCAGTTTTTTCATTTAATTTTCTAAACCTTTTCTTTAAATAGAAAGCCACAGCCATTGGTGAAGTGATTATCTCTTCTTCAACCGTGAATATTTTCATATCTTTCAGTTTCTTTACATACTGGCGGGGGGAACGGGTAGGGTTGTTGGTAATAAATGAGATTGTTTTGTGTTCTTTTCGTAGTTTGTCTAAAACTTTGGGAGCTTGATTTACAGTCTTACTCCCAATATACACCACACCATCAAGATCAAATATAAAATGATCAAAACATTTAAGAAAGTTCATTTATATAGTTTATAAAAAAAAGATTTGAGAGTATTATCCCCAGATATGATCCATTAATTTTTGCTGGACTTCAAAATTGTTAGTGGATTTAGAGATTCTGACTAATTTGTTTTCAGGATCTTCCGATATTTCCACTCCAATAAAAAAAAGTAAATCTGTGGCAGCCCTCTTGTAGCCTTCATAAAAATCTTCAACTTCACCTGAAGCCCTCACAGTTTTAGAATCAAGGTAAAGGGCTATTGCTGCAAATTCATTTTTTACATCAGGTTCTATCTCAACTTTAAAGTCTTCAAGAGGTCCTTTAAGTATGTGATCACTCCACATTTCTATTACTTGATCAAGTTGTTCTGCATTCATTTTCTTTTTCCTTTTTTTGTTTTTAGATATGTATTATAACAAATTAACTTTTTTTGTTTAGAAGGTTGCTGGCCACTATGATATTTTCCTTACCGGCTTTTTCTGCAAGTTTAACGGCTGCTTTTAAATTAATATCTGCATTCACAGTTGCCAGTTTTAAAAGCATTGGGAGGTTTACCCCCGATATTACTTCAATTTCATCATTATCAAGGAAGGTAAGGCTGATATTTGATGGAGTGCCCCCAAACATATCCGTGACAAGTAAAACCCCATTTCCCTTATCAACTTTTTTTATTGCCTTTTCAATAATTTCATTAAAACCCTCGATTGCCTTTGAAGTATCGAGCGACACAGCCGCCATTTTAGGTTTTGGTTTTTCAGCTAAAACAAAATTCACTGCAGATATTAATTCTTCTGCAAGATTCCCATGAGTTACAACCACAATTCCGATCATGAAATTTTATAGCTTATTTATATCTCGATGTCTAATTTGAGGGGAATATGAGCTAAACTTTTTGGCAAGCTCATTCACAATTACAACTGATCTATGTTTTCCACCGGTGCATCCAATAGCAATTGTGAGATAAGATTTCCCTTCTTTCTTGTATCTTGGTAGTAAAAAGTTGAGCAGATCACAAAATCTTTTCAAAAACTCTGTAGAATCATTTTTTGTGAGTATGAAATCAATAATTTTTTTATCATTTCCTGTGAAGTCCTTGAGATTTTCATCAAAATGAGGGCTAGGTAAAAACCTTACATCTACTACTAAATCTGCATCATAGGGAACTCCGTGTTTATAACCAAAAGAAGTGAATGTTGTTGTGAAGCTTTCAGCACCTTCTGCTCCTACTATATTCTGAATTATCTCCCTTAGCTGATGCACATTGTAATCACTGGTATCAATTGTATGATTTGCCAGTTTTTCTATTTCACTAAGTATATCCCTTTCCCTGGAGACAGCTTCGATTAGATTACCATCATAGGCAAGTGGATGATTTCTTCTTGTTTCCTTATATCTTTTAATTATTGTTTCGTCTGAACACTCAAGAAAAAGAAGGTCAGCTTTTTTCACCTTCAATTTTATTTTACTAACTATTTTTTCAAAGTGAGCAAGCACTTCCCTCTCTGGAACCCTTATATCAACGACAATTGCAACTTTATTTATGTTTTTAAGAGAGGTATTACAAAGATCAATAAATGTATTTATCAGTTTTGGCGGAAGGTTATCAATACAAAAAAATCCAATATCCTCAAGCACTTTTATTGTAGTGCTTTTTCCTGAACCGGAGAGCCCGCTTAAAATAATAATTTGATCCATATTAGATTAAAAGATTTTTTCCTAAATTATAGATTCCTGCAGAACCGCTTTGCTTTAAAATCTGGTTTCTTACTGCTACTTCAATTATTGATGCCATATTTCTTCCAGGACTTACGGGAATAACCGAGAATGGTAGTTCAACTTCGAGAATTGAGGTTGTCTTTTTGTCTATCCCTAGCCTCTCGTATTCTTTATCTGAATTCCACTCATCTAGTTCAATAACCATCTCTATATCTCTTTTGTCCATTACTGATGTTGTCCCAAATAAATCTCTTATATTTACAATTCCTATTCCTCTCACTTCTATAAGGAACCTTATGTTCTCAGGTCCTGTCCCTATCAATTTGTTGTCACTCACTTTTCTTATCTCAACAACATCATCAGCAATCAGTTTTGATCCTTTAATTATAAGATCAATAGCGCACTCACTCTTTCCAATGCCGCTTTTCCCGAGAATGAGTACCCCCACTCGGTCTACATCAAGCAACACCCCATGAACTGTGATCTTGGGGGCAAGATTTTCTGCCAGAAAATCATTTAATACCGATATCAGTTTTCCTGTATAGTGACTGGCTTTAAAAATTGGGGCATCTATTTTTTTAAACTCTTTTTCCAAAAATTTATTCAAAGTGCACCCTTTTGAAAATATTAGACACGGAACACCACTTTTGGAGAGTTTGTTTATAAGTTTTTTTTGATTTTCTTTTGAAAGTTTTTTCAAATACGCAACTTCAGTTTTTCCAATAACCTGAATTTTGTCTTTTTGGAGTTTAAGCTTATCTTCAATTATTCGTAATCCGGGTTTTTGTATACGTTTTGAGGTTATTTTATTTTTAAGGCTCCTACCTTTGTGGATTAACTTTAAACCGAGCATGTCTGCCCAATTATTATTTAGTTCTTCAATTGAGAGGCTGACATTTTTAGAATTTTTCATCTTCCTGCACTATAGTTTCATAAATACTATCAGCTGATTCAGCTTTAAGCAGATTCGATCTAACGTCTTCATTTCTGAATATTTTTGAAATTCTCGCAAGAAGTTGTATGTGGGAACCTCCTGAGTTCTCAGGGGCAATAATAAGTATAAAGAGTTTTGTTTTGTTTCCATCAAGCGATTCAAAATCTATACCCTCTATGCTTCTGCCAATAGCAACTATAGTTTTTGAAGTATCAGATATTTTTCCATGTGGTATTGCCACACCTGAATCTACAGCAGTGCTGCAAAGCTTTTCCCTTTCCATCAAAGTTTCCCTGACTTTTTCAAAACTAAGGTTGGGTGTGAGTTCCGTCACTTTTTTTGAAAGTTCTTCAATTACATCAGCTTTGCTTTCTGAGGAAAGTTGTGGAAATATTAATTCTTTTTTCAGTACATCTACAATTTTCATTATGGATTTTACGGTATGATCAGGTTTACGGTTTTTGAGTTTTTATCACTACAAATAACATTCATCTCCAGTGTATCACTATTTCTGAAAACAACATAGTTGTCATTCGACACGCTGAGCTGCAAAATTGCCTCATCAAGGTTCATGGGTTTTGCAGGAAGCCTTTTTTCCACAACATTATTATTGCTGTTTTTTTGCAGGTTCTTAGAAGGGTTTGAAGCTTTTGCCCCAGCTCTTCTTCTCGTTGTAGCTTTTTTGTCTGTTCTTCTTCTAAGCTGCTTTACAATGGCGTCAAACACCTTGTCAATGGCAGCGTGCATATCTTCCAGTTCAACTGCAGCAGTTGCCTTTAGATCACCGCTATTAACTATGATTTCTGCATTATTCCTGAGTTTTTCAGATGATAGTACTATTTTTACATCTGAGGGCTCTCTTGACTCCATATACCTTTCAAGCCTGTGGGTTTTTTTAAGGGCATACTCCCTCATGTAATTAGCTTCCCTTCTATTATCAATATGTCTTGTTGTTACATTAACTTTCATAGAATATTACTCCTTTATTAATCTTTTTGATGAAGTGGGTATTCCCAAAAGTTTCCTGTATTTAGCTACAGTTCTTCTTGCTACTTTTACACTTTTTCGACCAAGTATTTTTGATATATCTTCATCTGAAAAAGGGCAGCTTTGAGATTCATTACCAACAATTTCCTTTATCATTGATTTTACCCTTTCAAGAGACATTTGAGTACCACCTTTTGTATCAACCCCTCTTGAGAAAAGTGATTTTAACTCAATCACACCCTGTGGGCATTGTACATATCTCTTACTGGTTATTCGGCTTACTGTCGACTCGTGCACTCCCACAACTTCGGCCACATCTTTTAATCTTAGCGGTTTTATATAGTCTTTTCCATACTCAAAAAAATCTCTTTGCACTCTTACTATCTCATTCATTATCCTTCTTACAGTTGTCTCCCTTTCTTCCAGGCATTTCAGGATTCGTTTTGCGGCTTCTATCTTCTCTTTTAAATATACTTTTGTTTCATCATTAAGGGATTTATGTTTTTTTATTAAATTTCTATAATAGATACTTATCCTGATTCGTGGAAAACTTTTATTTGGTTGTATCTGATATTCATTTCCCACACTATAAATAAAAAAATCAGGAATGATGTATTTATCAGTATCTCTTATGTAAAAAGGCCTTCCAGGTTTTGGTTCAAAAGAGGAGATAATCTTTTCTATTTCACGCACTTGTTCAATACCTATTTCAAGATTTTTTGCTATGGTTTCGTAATTACCGCTTCCAAGCTCTTCGAGGTGTTTTTCTATTACTTTTATAATTGAGCAGTTCTCTGAGTACCCAAGATCATAAGCCTGCATCTTTAAACACTCTATAAGTGATCTTGCCCCAATACCAACAGGGTCAAAATTTGCCTGTATCTTTTTTAGCACATTTTTTACTTCTAATATTATTTTCACATTCAGTTCACTGTTAGTAAATGTTTCAATTTGTTGCAGCTGATCATTACTATTTGCTATTTTTGCTGCAATATCTTCTATATCAGTTTCAAGGTAGCCATCTTCATTAATATTCCCTATAATTTTTGAGCCAATCTCCTTTTCTCTCTCAGTAAAATCCGACATTTTAAGCTGCCAATTCAAATGTTCAAATAGTGAGTCGACCTTTGTAAGGAGGTTTTCCCACGGATTATTATCATCTGCATCCGCAAACACATCTTTGGAGTGGGGAAGATCATCATTCTTACTTTGTGATTTCATCGTATCAGCGAGCATGTTATCAATCTCTTCCATGTCGTTGTCTTCAGAATCGTCTTCACTCTTTTCCTGGCTTTCTTCAAGGGTAGGGTTTTCAAGAAGCTGCTCTTCCAGATAGTCCTTAAGCTCAAGAGTGTTCATCTGGATGAGTTTCAAAAATAGCTGAAGCTCCTGAGTAAGTATCAGCTTTTGCTGTTGAACAAGCTTTGGTGACTGTTTTAGACTTATACCACTCATAATTGAAAATTATAATGATTTAGTACAGTAAATTACTTGAAAACTAAATCAAATCCCCCTAAAAATTTTGCCCCTATGCAATTATAATACCATTTTAGTTAAAAAACTTTATTAATCGTTGAAAATTAGCTTTTAGTGGAGGCTTTTTAATTGTTATAATTAAAGTATTATGGGTGAGATAAGCAAGTTGCTGATAATTTTAGGAATAGTCTTGATAGTAATAGGTATAGGACTCCCATATTTATCTAAACTTGAATTTTTTGGAAGATTGCCCGGGGATTTTTCATACAAAGGGAAAAATTTCAGCTTTTATTTTCCAGTCGTAACATGCCTTGTTTTAAGCATGGTTCTTACAGTTATTTTAAACTTTTTTTTCAGGAAATGAGTTCTAAAATTAATTCACTGGAAAAACCCACTTTCTTTTTGTTTCCAAAGAGTTTTCATATTTGGTAATATGACTTTCATTTTGAAGTGTTTGTGAAATGTCATCCAATCCTTCAAGTAAAACTTTTTTCTTAAAGCTATCAATTTCAAACTTATTATCTATTCCAAAATCACCTATAATTGATTGCTCTTCAAGATCAACTTGCAATTTGTATCCTTCATTTTGGTTAACAATATCAAAAAGTCCATCAACCTGCGCTTCAGAAAGAGTGATTGGAAGAATAGAGTTTTTAAAACAGTTGTTGTAAAAAATATCTGCAAATGAAGGTGCAATAATAACCCTGAAACCATACTCCTTTATTGACCAGGGGGCATGTTCCCTTGAGCTTCCGCTTCCAAAATTGTTTCTGCTTAAAAGAATACTGGCGCCCTCATATCTTTTTTCATTAAGAACGAAGTCGGGGTTTACGGTTCCATCATCTTTGTATCTCCAATCGAAAAAAAGAAATTCACCAAATCCCGTTCTTTCAATCCTTTTTAAAAACTGTTTTGGAATAATCTGGTCTGTATCCACGTTCATTCTGTCAAGTGGGGCTACAATCCCTTCAATTCTTTCAAACTTCTCCATTTAACTATTATCCTCCAGGTTCCAATCCCTTACATCTACAAAATGACCTTCAATTGCAGCAGCAGCAGCCATAATCGGGCTTACAAGGTGAGTTCGCCCACCTTTCCCTTGCCTGCCTTCAAAATTTCTGTTCGATGTGCTTGCACATCTCTCACCGGGAGCGAGTATGTCAGGGTTCATGCCCAAACACATACTGCAACCGGACTCTCTCCATTCAAAACCAGCTTCCTTAAATATTTTGTCCAGGCCCAGTTCTTCAGCTTTTCTTTTTATAGGTTGAGAACCGGGAACCACCATTGCACTAACAGAGCCAGCAACTTTTTTTCCTTTTACAAGCTTGGCTACTGCTGTAAGGTCTTCAATTCTTGAGTTTGTGCAAGAGCCAATAAAAACCCTGTCAATATTTATATCTTCTATTGGGGTGTTAGGTTTAAGCCCCATGTATTTTAGGGCCTGTTCAGTTGATTTTTTCTTGTTTTCGTCGTCAAACGAGTTGGGATCAGGCACTTTTGAGGTTACATCTGTAACCATGCCTGGATTTGTTCCCCAGCTTACCTGAGGTGCCATATCATTGGCATTTAAAACCAAAGATTTATCAAACACTGCATCATCATCTGT
>JAJCZR010000004.1 GCA_029262295.1 Deltaproteobacteria bacterium
AGGTGGTTCACTACAAACTCCGTCTATACATATATTTATATTAGTGCCATCACACTGTGCTCCTGTACAAACATCTTCTTCACAGTCTTCAAGACCATTACCATTATTATCAGAATCATCATCACATACTTCATCTGCTACAAAACAATCAACACTTACTTCATTTGGTTCATCTGGAACAATATCAATAGTTGTCTGGCCACTACATACTGGTTGTCCTTCAGAATTTAAAAGAGAAACAAAGAATGTCCTGTCATCACCAGGCAAGACAAATACTACTATTTGCTCGCCTCTTGCAAATGTTTCAGATATTGTAGAAAAATCATTACCTTGAACAATAATGCTTATTGTTGTTACAAATTCGAGAAAATCTTCTAATTGAGCTGTTGTTAGATTTGTTTGGCTATTATTTTCAGGAGTGTTTATTGTTATTCTAAGAGGAACATTGGAATTTGATTGAGTAGAAGTATTACCTTGTTCTTCCCCGCAGGATAATACAAAGAGTAGTGGAGCAATTATTAGTAAGCTTCTTAAGATATTCTTTATCATCATTTCCCCCAATTTATTAACTCTAATTTAAACCTGGAATATCAATTACTACAGGCACTTCTGGTGCAACATTCTCAACACCAGCACCCGGAGTCAGATCAACAGGCGGAGTTGTTGGAAAAGCTCCACCCGGAATATTATCATCGGTGTTAGATGTAAAACCACGGACGGAAGGAGGAACATCTGATCCTGGAAAGTAATTTTCAAAAAAAGAAAATAAATCCAAAAGCTGCTCTGGAAAATCAGTTTTGCTCTGAAACTCATCCCAGATATCATCAGTTAATAGCTGCGGGGGAAGAGGGTTTCCATTTACTATCCTTGTAAACTGGTTTGCATCAAGCCTGTATTCCCTGGCACCAGGAATTATGCCTCTTACGAACACTTCGCCTTCTCTAACGGCAAATATTTCATCATCAGCATCTATATAAAGCTGTGTTCCTTTAACACCGGCAACTGCATTGGATGTTTTGTATTCAACGCTTGAGGTGGCCCCTTTAAACTTGTTTATCAAAGACCGCATTTTACCTTTGGTAAGGTTTGAAACGCTTCTTCTTTCATCAGGATTAAAAACAAACTCAGTTATCTCAAAGCTTGTATCTTCGCCAAGTGCAACAAGCGTGTCATCAATAAACACAATTTTCACACCTGATTCTTCTGCAGTATCAAAAACATCACCAAGAAGAACTTCCATACCCTGAGCAGCATTAAGTGTATTAACACCTCTTGTTACCTGCACTGAACCTTCATAGGCTGAAACAACTCCTATGCCTTCATCATCCTGTGCATAACTGAACTGAGTAGAAAGAAGTAGAACTAAAACGAATACCGAAGTAAAAGCTATTTTTTTTATCATATTCATAATTATATCCCTAAAATCTATAACTTAGTGCCGTTGTAAAAATATGTCGTCTATAATCAAATGGTTCAAACCCAGGAAAAGAACTATCTGAATTATTTAAAATATACTGATATCCAAAATCAAGGGAAACTCCATCGTATATTTTCTTTGAGAGAATCGCCCTTGCACCAAGCTGGTTATCTTCTCTTCCAAAATCATCGTTGTAATAATCCTGGTAGTAGTAATAAACATTAGCAAATACAGATATGCCATGATTCATGAGTGCAAGCATATCAAAAAAAGCTTCAGGCGAATAATAATCATAATTACGGACACCTGCCACATCAGCAGCAGCGTTTAGTGAAAATGCAGCACCAGGAACTAAAAATAATCTGCCTGAGAACAAACGAAAAGTCTGCGAAAGTGCCCATCTGTGGTTAAAGGAATCCCTTTCAGGGAAATCATCAAAATCACGATATTTTAGATTATAAAGAAACTGGGTGCTTGTATAGTCATTCCAGTTATATGCAATTCCGGGCTTGAATGAATGTGTTTGTGAAAACAGTTCATCCACTGTGGAATCACCTATAAATACAAGTTCATAGTAGTAATCAGCAAAAATCTGAAACCCATTTTCATATTTCTTTTCACCGAAGACCGTAAACCTATGATTCTGAATATTAAAATCTGTTATATCAAAATGAAGGGATAAAAAACCTTTATAGTCAAAACCAAATTCAGCATCTTCCCTTAATAATGGTTTATATCCAAGGTTAACAAAAAATATTCCACTAAAATCATTTTCATCTGTGAATATATTTACATCCTCAGGCTCAAGGCTAACATTTGAATCATACTGAACACCGGCAGTTAATGTTCCATAAAACTTTTTATTATAAGAATTGATAACGTCAAGATAATCTTCAACTGACTTTGTAATATTTCGATCAGGATTACTTTTTAATACAAACTCAAAATTCTCTTTTGAAGAATTATATTGATTAAGTCTAAAGTTACTTATGCCCGCATAGTAATCAGCCTTGTTTGAGAGCTTTGGATTAAGGACCTTTGCTTTATTGAGTGAGACTACCGCTTCATTGTAATTTCCAAGAAGGAAATTTGCATATCCCTTATTATAGTAGGCTATGCCGCTATCAGGATTTGCTGAAACAGCTGCTTCAAATTGAGAGAGTGCACTTTCACGGTCGCCAGACTTTAGATATGATGAACCGAGATCAAGATGAATATTATTAATCCCCGGATCAAGGCTTTGGGCAATCTTAAGGAACTTAAGGGATTGGTCATAATCTTTGGTTTTGTAATATGACAAACCCAGTAAATGGTTTGCCTTTGCATCATTTGGGTCTTTTGAAACTATTTCCTCTAATAAAGTTATAGCTGAATTATAATCTTCCCTTGAATAATCTGCTATCGCTTTATTGAAACCGAGCTCTGTTGAAGCAAAGACAGAAGTTGAACTGAATAACACTACTGTGAATATTAATAGTAAAAGTCTAATGACATCACCCCTTTAAGATTAAACTATAAATATTTAAATTACTGCTATATTTCTAAAGTGTCAATAGATAATACACTCTCAAAAAAGCAATTACAAAAGTTGTCATTGTTTATTCATTTTTCTGATTCTATCTGCCAGCACTCTCATCACATGTATAGCAAAAAAAGGAGTGTTTTGAACTAAAAAGTTAAACCTCTTTTCATCAACCCCAACCACGTTGCAATCGGTTTTAGCCCTGGCAGAAGCACTTCTCGGATTACTGTCCACAATGGCCATCTCACCAAAGATTATTCCGGGCCCAGCCACTTCCACCACAGTATCATTTACAACTATCTCCACCTCTCCCTCTTTAACGACATACATTTTGTCTGCTTCATCACCAGTCTGAAATATAAAATCCCCCTTTGAGAAAGAATCAAAATCGGTAGAGTGTTGAAAAAGTTTTAATGTATCCATTGCCATCTATCATTCCCTCACAAAATAAATTTTTCATAGAAATATGCTAACAATATTTAAACTTTATTAAGATCAAATTAATTCAAGGTTAATATAACATAAATTTCTATTGGTGAATAAAATTTATGTCAAAAAAGTTCTACTTGGATGTGGCTGTATAAACAAGGTCCCAATCTTCAGGAGGAGGTGCGGCAAAATACTCCTCACATCTCTCAACATATAACTTTGAGGGGTTATCTCCCGGATATTCCTCCAGGATTTCTTCAAATTTATCTTTTGCCAGCTGAAATTCCCTCATTCTATAATACTCAAGGCCATCATTAAACTTATTAATGAGTTTCATGGCTCTTTCCCTGTCTGAATTTTCATGAATAAGCTGATAAATAAGAATAGGTTCAGTCTTGCCTTTAACTTGTATAAAATCAAGTTCCCTAACAAAGAATGAACCGCTGTTATCAGGATTATTGATTATTTCAGGTTCTATTTCATCTAAAGTTGATTTACTAATAATTATTCCTACACCATAATTTTTGGTTTGCCCTTCAAGCCTTGCAGCAAGGTTTACCGAATCACCAATAGCTGTGTAATCAAACCTTACATCTGCACCCATATTGCCCACAACAGCCTCGCCTGTATTAATTCCAAGGCCAATTTCAATTCTTGGAAGCTCTCTTTCCTTAAAGGATTTGTTAAGCTCTTCGAGTTTATCAAGCATCATTATTGCCGAATCACATGCACTCTTTCCATGAGTGGGATGATCAAAAGGGGCCCCATAAATTGCCATAACCGCATCACCAATAAATTTGTCGAGAGTGCCTTTATTCTCCATAACAATTGTGGTCATAGGACTTAAATACTCATTTAAAATTTCCACAAGTTGTTTGGGGGTGGTTCTTTCAGACAAAGCGGTAAATCCTCTAATATCTGAAAAAAGAAGGGTTATATTTCTGCTTTCGCCACCAAGTATAAGTTTGTCGGGATTAGAAATAATCTGGGTTACAAGATCAGGGGACACGTAGCTGCTAAAAGCCCTTTTCAGGAACCTGCTTTTTTTCTCAACCACCAGGTTTCTATAGCCTTCATAAAAAACGAAAGATAACACGAGCGACAAGATTGGAAATATCCCGCTCAGAAGAAAGTTATAGTTTTCAAAAACATAGTAATTCGAATAGATATGAACAAGCATTAATATTATTAATATTAACAATCCTGTAATAGTTCTTTTTACAATAAAGAGAAAAAGTATAAGAACAAAAGAAAATGCAATTATCAAAACAAGGTCCACAGTTGCAGTAAAGCTATTTTTTAGCAGATAATCTTCAGAAAGTATATTTGCAACGGCGGTTGCCTGAAGTTCAATGCCAGGAAATATGTTATCAAGAGGGGAAGGCCTGATATCATAAATGGCTATTTCCGTGGCACCTATCAATATGATTTTATCTTTAAGCTTATCTTCGGAAAGCTCGCCATTAACGACATCCACAATGGGATAAGTGGGAATAGACCCTGTATCACCATAAAAGTTAAGGATTAGCTGGCCCCTTTCACTCACTGGTATTTCATTTTTGTTTACATAAAGATGTTTTAAGCCAAATCTATCAAGAGTCAGGATTACCTGTCCCCTGACGTATTTCCTGAAAGCTTCCAGGCTTAGAGAGGGATAAAACCCACCATCATACTGAGTGGTGAGGATTGCACGGCGAAATATACCATCAGAATCAGGTTGAAAATTAAAAAAGCCAAACCCCTTTCCCGATTTTCCTATCTCAGGAATATTGAGTTCAGCAGATTTATATAGATTGTAGTTTCTTTTGTAGATGTCTTCAGGTTCTTCAATTACCTTTACAATATTTATTTTTGACTTTTTTATCTGCTTGAATGCCTGTTTATCATCTTCAACTAACTTTGTATCTCTGAAATAATAACCCAGTACATTTCTTTTTAGTTTTTTTAGAGAAACTGAAAGAGCCGAATCATCTTTTTCATTTGTAGGTTCAGAGAAAACAACATCAAAAGCAACAACCTTTGGACTATATTCAGAAAGTTTATTTACAAAATCTGCAAATACGTTTCTCGACCATGGAAACCTTCCAAGCTCATTCACACTTTTTTCATCTACAGCAAGGATAACAACTTCAGGAGGCGGTGCAGGAGATTTTCCTTTTTGATCCCTATACTCAAATCTTTCATCACCATAGCGAAGATCAATCTCACCAAGCAGTCTTCCAAGTGAATTATCATTATTAAATGAGATGTAACAAAGAGTGAGGGATACAATAATAAAAATAAGAAATGCAACAAGCAAACTGACTAATGTCTCTTTTTTTATTTTCATAAGCTAATGAAGTTCAGCTTTTAAATCCTAAAATTCTTTTTGCCGCAAAACTTATATCCTTTTCTACAAAATCAGCTTCATCGAACGAATTAAAATATCCTGTTTCTACTAAAATGGTTTTAAGCCCCGAAGAGTTCCCTGCAATTATATCCTTTTTTGAATCGCCAATCATCCATGAACAGTAAGCATCTATTTGGTATTTATCTATCAGTTGTTCAATCATCTCTGATTTTGGTTTCCTGCAAGAGCAAACAATATTATATGGCTCCACATTTCCATCAGGGTTATGCGGGCAGTATGCAAACTCTTTAAATTCTATTCCATTTTCTTTAAAAAACTGATCCAGGTAATTATGAACGTCATGAACATCCTGCTCAGTGAGATATCCCTTTGCCACCCTTCCCTGGTTTGTAACAACAAATAGCATATAGCCACTCTCATTAAGATTCTTAAGTGCTTCTATATACTCATCCGGGATATAAAAATCCCCTACTCTGTATATATAGTTGTTGTTATTTGGGAGAATTATGGTTTTGTCCCTGTCAAAAAAAACAGCTTTGTTTTTCATAAATATCTAATTAAAAATGATAAAGAAATTAAAGGCTTAAATCAAAGGTATTTAATAATTGTGATAAAGATCTTGTAGCATCCCATTACCGATCCATAAATTGTGCCTGTGATTTTAGAGACACCAATACGTTTTCTGTAACTCACCGGCACTTCCAGGCATTTAAATTTTTTTTTCGCTGCTTTTATCTGCATCTCCACTGTCCAGCCAAATGTTTTATCCTTCATATCAAGCTCCATCAGCTTTTCATACTTTATCGCCCGAAAAGGGCCAAGATCAGTAAAAGAAACATTATAAAGAAGCTTTATAAGTGATGTGGCAATAAAGTTGCCAAGCACCTGGCGTGCAAATAAAGCCCCTTCTTCCCTTTTTCCCATTTTCCTTGAACCAAGCACAAGATCGTAGCCCTCTTCTATAATAGGGGTGACAAGCATCGAAAGCTCTTCTGGGTAATCTGAATAATCTCCATCAAGAAAAACCACTATATCCGGTTTTGGGTGAAGACCATTTATATAATCAATTCCCCTTAGGCACGCATAACCGTAGCCCTTTTTGTCTTCATCCACTACGGTGGCTCCATGCTTTAAGGCCACTTCCTTTGTTGCATCCCGCGAGTTGTTGTTTACCACAACCACTTCATCAACGAGGTCTTTCGGAATATCAGAGAGAACATGCCCAATAGATGATTCTTCATTGTACACAGGAATTATTACAACAACTTTTTTCATTTCGGCCTAAATAGTAGTTGGAAAATAAGAATAAATCTAATATACAGTAAATTTAAACTTGTGGTATAGACATATTGGTATATACTATTTATTGTTATTTTAGGTGACCAAAAATGGATAAAGCAAAAATATTTAAAAACGGAAGAAGTCAGGCTGTAAGGCTTCCTAAAAAATACAGGTTTGAAGGGAAAGAAGTTTTTATTAAAAAGACAGAAGAAGGCGTTTTACTTATTCCCGACAGCAAATCACTATGGAATGCTTGGGAAAAAAATCTCCATAAATTTAAAGAACCTATTTTAGAGAAAAGAAAACAACCTAAAACAAGTCAGAAAAGAAAAGGTCTAAATGAAGTATTTGATTGACACCAATATCTGTATTTACATAATAAATAAAAAATCAAAATCAGTAACTGACAAGCTAAAAGAACTTTCCTTTTTTGATGTTGCCATCTCATCAATTACCATTGCAGAACTTCAGTATGGAGTATCAAAAAGTAAAAGAAAATCTTTTAACCAGAATTTACTTAGTAATTTTATAAAACCATTTGAAATCTTATATTTCGATGAAAATGATTCACAAACTTATGGACATATAAGGGCAGAGCTAGAAAAAAAGGGTGAAATGATTGGAGCCATTGATCTTTTTATTGCAGCGCAAGCTATATCACGCAGTTTAACTTTAGTAACAAACAACGAAAGAGAATTTAAAAGAATCAACAATTTAAAGATAGAAAACTGGGCTAAATAGCTATAATATTTAACTCTTTTCTATCTATATAAAAGCCGCCTGTCATTCAAAGACCAGTCGTAATTTGTGTAGGAAATTTTTAGTTTTTCTATCTTACTCTCTGAAAGGCCTTCATTTGTAAGATATGGTAAGACATATTTTTTTACTGAGCCACTTTTTTTTGCAAAATCCTCGCTATACCATTTAAAGATAGGTGAAAGGTAAAGTTTGCTATTATATGAATCCAGATAGTTTTTGAACCTGGTGCTGAAAAACAGCTTTGTTGCTTCTTCAAGTTGATCATCAAGTTCCAACGCAGTAAATGGATCAGTCCTTAAAACGGCGCATCCTTTTGCAGCACAAACAAGTGCAAAGTGAACCCTTGGATCATCAGTTTGTTTTCTGATTATTTCATGCTCAAGTATGTTAAGTGATATCTTTGAACCCAGATAATCAATAAATTTCATGTCCCACGGGGCACCAATATCTTTAATACTTTCAAGCGGATAATTATCTATTATTAGCTTTATTGTACTCACGTTATAAAGATTAATTAAAAAGGCAAGTTTTTGGTCTTCACTCCATGAACTATAAACTTTTTTGTCTACCAACGATGTTTGCTTAAGAAATTTTGTTATCCCGCTTGAATGAACTTTTATCTGTTTGTAATCGACAAGACCATCCTTAACGCTTATATACCTTGATATGCTTTTTTGATAGCCGCTGTATTCATGATCAAATTCATCTGCATAAGAAAAATTAGTAAATCCAACAAAGGAAACTAAAATCAGCATTACAAGCTTTATCAATTTTTAAACCCCTCAAAAAATTAAGAATTATTGTTCAAAGACCAGTCGTAATTGGTATAGGAAATTTCAAGAGCATCAACTTCATTTTGAGACAACTTCTTGTCAGTCAGATATGGAAGTACAGACGCTTTAACAGAACCGCTTTTCTTTTTAAAATCTACTCCATACCAATCGAAAAGTGGTGAGAGAAAAATTGTATTATTTGAGATTTCGAGTCTGTTAATTTTAGTTTTTGATAAAAACGCCCTTGTAGAACTTTCAAGCTGCTTATCAAGATTTGATGCTTTATAAGATTCAGAAATTAATTCAGGACAGCCTTTAGCAGCACAAACAAGTGCAAAATGAATTCTTGGCTCATTAAAATCTTCTCTTATCAAACCGTTTTCAAGGCTATTTAAAGATATTTTTTTGCCAAAAAGTTCAACTACTTTTAAATCCCAGGGCTTGCCAATATCTTTAATACTTTTTAATGGGTAATTATCAATTATGAGCTTGATTGTCTCAACATTATATAAATTGATTAGAAATGTTAGCTGTTCTTTTTTATTCCAGGAATTATATTCTGCCTCCGTTACTTTTCCTGAGATATCAAGAAAGGTATCAACACCTTTGGGATCTGACTTTATACTTTTATAATCAACTTTCCCATCTTTTACATTTTTTGATAGATAGACGCCAAGATCTTTATAATCGTGGTCAAAATCAGATGAATACGAATTAATGGTTAAAAGCCCGAAAAGAATTGTTGTTACAACTAAAAGTAACTTGCGCATGAATGCTCCTGTGTTTATTTTTGTTTACGAGTTTTCACTTTTTATAGATTCATTTATATAAACTCAGGATTCAGGCGAATTGTTTCTCTCCAAAAGATATTGTTCAATCACAGCTCTCCAAAGGTTCTCGTTAATAGACTTTTTTTGCTGAAGGAGCTGATCGAGATAGGATTGCGGATTTGCCTTCCATCCAAGGATCACATTTACATGTTTTAGGAATGTATTAAATACATTCTTGCCAGGTTTTTTTCTTTCAAGTGAAAGTTTATATTCATCTGCGCTCACAGGTGATCTTAGCCCCGTATAAGCAATTGCAATATCAACATTTTCAGGGTCTAAAAAGTTTTGTTCACAAAAAGCCCTTCTATAACACTCAAGTTGCCTTCTATAATCTGAGGATTTTGATGTATCTCTATTAGTCTTCCAGTCTACTATTAAATAACTGTCGTCATTTTTAAAGATTGCATCAATTTTTCCTCTAAATCTTATATCAATTGGTTCATCACAAATTTCATTCAGATTTATATCAAACAACTTTTCAACTTCAAAAACTTCGGGGTATTCAATTTTAATCTCTCCTAAAATAGTTTTAATATTTTCAACAAAGGGAAGTGCCTCTTTTGACACTTGAGGTATCTCACCGTTTAGAAGATTTTCAGCCGCCTTATGCACTTCACTTCCTGTAAGCATTTGATCTGAAAACTCACGAATACCCAGGATATTCTCCTTTAGGTATTTAAATGGATCATAGTTTACAGAGGTATACGAAATTGAGATTAACTGCTCAAAATGGTTGGAAATATAATCTACAAGCCAATCATCTTTTTTATGAAGCAGGCTTTTAGCTTTTTCAAAGTTTTTATTAACAAAGAAAGTAAAAGCATTTTTCTCTGATTCATTCAGGTCAGGATCGGAATCCTCAACTATTTGTTCAACATTTTTTATTTCTGAAAATTCATTTTGGTAGTCAGAGGCTTTATCTGAAATTATAATCAGTTTTTCTTTTGCCCTTGTAAAAGCTACAAAGTTGACCCTTAGTGTTTCCTCTTCCAGTTCTTCATCCACATTAATTCCCTTTGCACAAAGAATTGCCTTTACAGCATTATCAATAAAGTTGGTATGATCTCTTTGCTGAGTGGGAAGATAAATCACATTTTCATACTCCCTTCCTTTTGATTTATGCACAGTAGTTAAAACAACGCTGCCTTCTTCCTCAATTTCTTCGGTGCTTAAATCAGTTGATTCAAGATAATCAATAACATTATTAAAAGTAATTTCTTCAAGCACTGTAAAACATTCAATAAACGCATCTGCAAGTTTTTTAGCTGTAATGAAATAATCTTTCCCGTATGTTAGCGAAATAGGGATTATATAATCATTAAAAAGATCTTTCACTTTTTTACTGTTATTTGCCCTTTTTCTTAATTCTGAAAACTCAGGGCACTCTTTAAGAAAATCTTCAGGCTTTTCATGTTTTACTTTTGCAAGATCAAATGCTTTTTGAATAGTTAAAGGGAAAAAAGATGAAAACATTGAGTTTTTTACAAGCCTGATATCATTTGAAAGAACCCCTTTAATAAACAAAATAATATCATCCTTTGCTTCATCAGAACCACTTAGGTGTGTTGAAGAAAAATTTATTCCCCTGGCTTCAAGCTCTTTGGAGAGTTGTGATATTTGGGTATTCGTACGGAGTATTACAGCAGTTTTACCATCTGTTTTAGATAATTCTAAAAGAAATTTTTCAGCGACTGAGAAAAGAACACTTTTATCAATCTCCACGATTGCAACATTATCACCAGTTTTGTCATCAGCGTTTTTTAGTTCTTTAAGATCATCAATTATTTCATCATCACTGGTTTTAGAAATAAAATACTCCTTTGAATAATTGAGTATTTCATTTGTACTTCTAAAATTATCAGAAAGAACTGCTTTATTAAAACCACTAAAAGCCTCAAAATTAAGGATTGACCCGCCCTGAAAACCAAAGATTGCCTGCTTTTTATCTCCAACTGCCACAAAGTTTTTTGCGGACTCAAGTGCAATATCAGCTTCCATTTTGTTTACATCCTGAAGCTCATCTACCAAAACAAACTCATACTGTGGTTTATTTTTAAGTTTGAGGTATTCAATAAGCAAATCAGCATAATCATATCCCCTACCGCTTTTTACTGACTCATAGTATCTATATATCTCAATAAAATGTTTTAAAAAAAGTTGTAGTTCTTTTGGAGAAATATTATTTTCTTCTTTTAGAAACTTTGCCGATTTCTCAAAATCAATATCATTAGGTTTCACTCCAAAACTTTTCAAATATCTGATCAGGTTTTCAATCTTGGGTACGATCTTATCAAGAATGTATGAGTTGCCATAGCTAAAAAACTTTTTCTCTTTTACATAAAGGTAAATCGAAAAACGTAAAAGATTGGACGTAACAATATCCCTTGATTCAAGGTTATTAAGTGCAAAAGAGTGAAATGTGAAAACATTTAGTTTTGATGGATCAATATCACACTCCTGTTCCTCGTTCATTTTTAATATTCGTTCTTCCATCTCACGCTTGGCTTTTTCCGTAAATGTAAGGCAGAGGATCTTTTGTTGTTCCACTCCTGAATCTACAAGCGCAACATACTTATGGGCAAGGAGAAGGGTTTTTCCTGTTCCAGGATTAGCAGTAACCAAAATATTGCCTTCAGCCTCTATTATTTCTTGCTTCTCTTTATTAATGTTCATATACTTATTTTGAATTTTTCAATTGGAATATAAAGGGTTTATTAACCTGAATGACTGATCATTAATATAATCATATTTACCATTTTTTTCATTTTCCTGGGAGAAATATTTTGAAAAAAGCTTTTTTATTTTTATTATCAATTCTCTTTTTTTGTACTTTAAATCACAGCGCTTTTGCTGATGAAGATATAAAAAACTCAATTGTTAAAATATACACTCAGAGTATAAGACCATACTACAGCGACCCCTGGACTATGAATAGCCCTGAAAGCAAATCTGGATCGGGATCAGTGATAGAAGGAAAAAGAATTCTTACAAATGCCCATGTGGTAAGTGATAACACATTGATCCTATTAAGAAAATATGGTGAGGCAAAAAGATATAAGGCAAATCTTGAGTTTATATCAAACGAAGTAGATCTAGCAATACTAAAAGTTGAAGACGACACTTTTTTTGATGGCACAAAACCACTCAAAATTGGTGATCTGCCAAAGACCCAGGAAGAAGTGGCAGTTTATGGTTTTCCAAAAGGTGGAGACACGCTTAGCACTACAAAAGGGGTAATATCCAGAATTGAACATGAAAGATATGCACAGAGCACTCTAAGTTTTTTGGCATCACAAATTGATGCACCCATAAACCCTGGCAATAGCGGCGGGCCTGCAATAAACAATGAAGAAATTGTTGGAGTTGTAATGCAGAGCCTGAGAGCTTCTGAAAACATTGGATATATGGTGCCAACACCAATTATCAAGCATTTTTTGGATGATGTTTCAGATGGAAAATATGACGGATTTCCGGGGCTTGGAATAATCACACAAAATATTGAAAATAAAGATCAGAAAAATAAATATAGGATGAAGCAAAATGATGAAGGTGTCTTGGTTATAAATGTAATTCCCGGATCATCAGCAGATGGAAAGGTAAAGGAAAAAGATGTTTTACTTTCAGTGGATGGAAATAACATTTCGGAAAATGGGACTGTGGAGTTTAGAAAAAAACAAAGAACACATTTTTCTTATTATGTTCAGAAGCATCAAATAGGCGGGGAAATTAAAATAAAGCTGATGAGGGATGGGGAAATTAAAAACGTTGATGTAAAACTTAATACTCCATTGCAGTACAACCAAGTAGTTTCCACTCAATATGGAAAGCTTCCAAGTTACTATATCTATGGCGGACTAGTTTTTTCTCCACTTACACTCAACTATCTTAAGGAATGGGGAAGCAAATGGTTTCAAAGGGCGCCAAACAACCTTATTTCAAGGTTAAAAGCCAATTATAAAACTAAATCTGGCGAAGAAATTGTAATGCTTATAAGGGTGCTCGCATCTGAAGTTAATCAGGGATATCATGGTTACCAAAACTGGGAGATAAAAAAGGTTAACGGCAATGAAATAAACAATCTTCAGGATCTGATTGACATAGTTGAGAATTCTTCAGACAATAGCAAATTTGTAACTTTTGAAAATCAGGATGGAAAGGAAATGGTTTTAAATAAAGAGAACGCAAAATCTTACAACAGCTCAATACTCAAAACATATAGAATTAGTGCGGATAGATCCGAAAACTTGTTAGAGCCAAAAATTTAGTAGGCATCTACAAGTTCTGAATCCATAATTTGAATCTTTCTGGCTTTCATTACATGTTTATGCTTTTTTAGAAAAAACCTTTTCTCTTTACTGTATCTTCCATGAATCCTTATTAAAGAGCCTTCATTAATCTCTTTAATATGCCCTCTTGCATAAACCTTTACATTATTATCATTAGAATCTTCAAGTTTAAATAGAGTAAACTCTTTGCCATTGGGAAGTTTTCTATACTGCACTTTAGAAATAACACCATCGATGGTGATTATATCCCGGTCAAACTTATTAGGCTCTGAAACAATTTTTCCAATTGTAAGATCAGATTTAGCCAACTTTCCAAGGTCAGTATAGTCTTTATATCCGTTATCACCGGCAAAGGAATTAGTTAAAGTAAAAACTAGAGTCACTATAAATATTGAACTTAATTTCAAGAAAACATTAAACATTTCTTAATCTACCCCTCTTTCTATAATCATAAAATATGTCTTTTTACCAAACTGTCAAGATATATACTTTAATAAACACAGATTGTGATGCCCTTTTTTTAAACAAAGATTCGACTTATTTCACATTAATTAAACAAATTATAGGGCTTTTTGTTTCAAAATAAACTATAATTGACATTGTTTTACCAACAGGTAGAAAATTTTTGTAAATCATATTAGGAGAAAACCGTGAGTTTAGTGGAAAACAAAAAAACAGCAAAAGACTTTATAAATGAACTTCAAAATGCTAAAAACATTGATATTATTGATGAACTTTTAGTGGATGAGTGCCTTATTCATGTAAGGTCGAAGTATGTTGAAAAAGATAAATATAAAAGAATTGTTGAATCAAACCATAAATATTTCCCCGATATGCATGTGGAAGTTATAAACCAAATTGCCGAAGGAGATAGGGTTGCAAGCCAATGGAAGAACAATTTTACCCATACTCAAGAAGTATTTGGTGTAAAACCAACTTATGAAAGTATGACTATAAACGGGGTTTCAATATACGAATTTGTTGGACAAAAAATCTCACAAATCTGGATCTATTTTGATAGGCCTCTTGGGTGACTTATTTGTATTTCAAAATGGTATTAAGAAGCACCGAAAAACCACAGAATCATTTTTCTAACTCACTATAATCAATCACAAATTTGAAATAAGCAATGTAGAATATTACTGCAAAAAACAACTCTATGATTAAATGAAGATTATTTATTATGAATCTTAAGTAATCAAAATAACCAGTATTGTAAATTAAACTGGAATTTACTAAATTTGGTATAACAAACAAGGTTAGACCTATAATTAAAAAAATAAGATTTCTAAATAAATTCTTGTAAATAAACCTAAAGTTTTCAGATAACAACTTTTTGATACTGAAGCTTTCATTTAGCAATAGCACAAAGATTGCGGGCCAAAAAGTTATTGTAAACAAAATATTTAAATAAAATAAAAAATAGGTTTGTGCTTTAATTGCAATACTACTTGTACCAATAAAGCCAAAGTGCAATAAATACTGATAAAAAATATCGTAAAATAAAGGAATCAAAATAATAACATTAATGACAAATATTTTGTTTATAATTCTTAGCGTATTATTAAATACTTTGTTAAAACCAACTCTTTTTTTGTGAAACAAGAATAGTACAAAAAGCAATAATGAAGCTTTGATAAAAGAAGTTATTAATATGTTTAAAGGTAAAAAGGAATAACTTAAAAATACAAAAATAAGAGTAATTAGATAATCTGAATTATCCCCTTTACTTGTTACAATCAAAGCAAATAACAAAGAAACAAATATTAGATAAATAGTAATTTTTAATACAGCTCTAAAGAACTCTAAATTTTTGTAATTATTTTCATCAGAGATTTTGCTTATTTTTTTAATATAAACTCTATAGAAAAGGAGAATTAAAAAAGAAATAATGACTGTTGAGTAAAAATTTTTGGCTAGTAAAAAACTTCCAATATTAAGATCAGAGATTGATGTGAGATACAAAGTTTTATTGAAAACCAATTCAAGAAAATCAAAGTTAGGATTAGTTAAGTCTTGTGATAAATGTGAAAATTTAATTTTTTGATATAAAAATGCCGGAAGACTAATTAGTATAAAACACAGCAAATACAAGAATGGAAGAAAAAACAACCATCTATGTTTATCTAATATAGTGATGCTTGTCTTAAAATAATTTATAAACTCATCTTTCGACTTAAATCCTGAAAGTGAGCTTTTCGGAAGATAAGATTTTTTTACTAAAAAAGCTAAAATTAGGAAAACAACAAAACCAAAAGTAATAATCTTTAGTAAGAGCTGTTCTGTTAAAAATGCAGATTACATTTGTTAATTTATAATCAACAAATAGAAATTTTACAAATTAAAAAAACTTGATGCGGTTAGGGGGTTAAAATTTAAAAAAATCATGCTACAATTTTCCCTCTATTCTTTCTGACATCTTCAAGACCATTTTCTAGACTTTCCAATAGCTCATCATTATTTAAGATTTCTTCCATCTCGTGGTCATCAATATATTCAATTTTTTTAACGTAATCCTTTTTATTATTTTTCACAATTAAAACTCCTCAATAATTTATCATGAACTGGGCTCTGTCATACTCCACGGATCAAGAGCCTTTGAAAGTTCATCTTCCGGAAGAACTTTTTTCTCAAGTGCAATTTCTCTTACAGTCTTTCCTGTTTTATGGGCCTCTTTCGCAATTGCTGCTGCTTCATCATAACCTATAATCGGGGCAAGGCTTGTGCACATCGCAAGACTCTTTTCGATCATTTCCCCGCAGCGTTGTTTATCAGCTTTTATGCCATTAATACACTTATCAACAAAAACAACTGACACTTTTGATAAAAGCCTGATAGATTCAAGAATATTATTTGCCATCATTGGCATCATTACATTTAGCTCAAAGTTACCGGCTTGCCCGCCAATTGTAATTGCAGCATCATTACCAATTACTTGGGCAGAAACCTGGGTAACAGATTCACCTATTACCGGGTTTACCTTTCCTGGCATAATTGAAGATCCTGGCTGAATTGCTGGAAGGATTATTTCACCTATGCCGCATCTGGGGCCACTTCCAAGCCAACGAATATCATTTGCAATTTTCATAAGGCTTACCGCGATAGTTTTTAGCACTCCACTTGTTTCCACAATTGCATCTTTTGAAGCCTGGGCTTCAAAATGGTTTTCCGCTTCTTTAAATTTTACTTTTGTAAGCTTGCTTATCTTTTTTGCAACATTCATTCCAAATTTTCTGTGTGTGTTTATTCCTGTTCCAACTGCGGTGCCACCAATTGCAAGTTCTGAGAGACTTTCCTTTGCATTCTCAAGCCTTTTGATTCCATGCAAGACCATACTCGCATAACCACTAAATTCCTGACCCAGCCGGATTGGAGTTGCATCCATCAGGTGTGTTCTTCCAATTTTAACAATGTTATCGAATAGCCTGGCTTTCTTTGAAAGTGCTTTTTCCAGATGTTTTAACGAAGGAATAAGCTCTTCATGAATAGATACAAGTGTGGAGACATGCATAGCTGTGGGAATTGTGTCATTACTTGATTGTCCATAATTCACATGGTCATTTGGATGCACAAGCGACTTATCACCAATTTTGCCGCCAAGTATCTCATTTGCCCTATTTGCAACAACTTCATTTGTATTCATGTTTGTGGAAGTTCCAGAACCTGTCTGAAAGATATCAACGACAAAATGTTCATCCAGTTTTCCATCAATCACTTCTTTTGCAGCTTTAACTATTGCATTGCCTACCTTCTTTGTAATATTTCCAAGTTCCATATTTGTTTCAGCAGCAGAGAGTTTTATCATTCCCATCGCCTTAATAAATTCTCTTGGAAGTGTCTCACCGCTGATTGGGAAGTTTTCCACTGCCCTTGCAGTCTGAGCTCCGTAATATGCACTTGATGGAACTTCCATTTTCCCCATTGAATCGGATTCTGTTCTAAAACCTTTCTTGGCCATTTTGAATACTCCTTTGAAATTATTGTTGAAGTTTTATTTTATCTAAAGATAAGTGAAACTTATAGATTGTTTGGAAAATTATGACGTACATTGTCATGCTGAACACATTCGACAAGCTCAGTGCTGGCTCGTTTCAGCATCTTTTTTTCTGTCATCCTCGAATGCTTAAATCGGGGATCCACATTTTTTAATAAATTAGATCCTGAAATAAATTCAGGATGACGAAACGCCAACACTCTCGGTTCCCAAACACAGGATTTATGATTCGTTTTCTATCTGCTGTAAACCCCTATTTAATATTTTGCTTTTTATGTCTAGAACAAGACTAAATACGGATGGCACTAAAATAAGTGTAAATATAGTTGAAACAAGAAGGCCCCCTACGACAACGCTTCCAAGCCCTCTGTAAAGTTCGGAACCTGAACCAGGAAATAAAACAAGTGGAAGCATACCGCAAATACTTGTAGTGGTGCTCATAAAGATCGGCCGGATCCTTGAACTTACAGATTCAACTATTGCATCTTTTGATGCCATACCTTCATCTCTCATATTATTAAGCGCCTGGTGCACAATAAGAATTGCATTGTTTACAACAATTCCAATAAGGATAATGAACCCAAGCATGGTAAGGATATCGAGAGCCTGAAAGGTAAAACGGTTTAGAACAAAAAGCCCAAGAAAACCACCGAATGATGCAAGTGGCACACTAAACATAATTACAAATGGATACAAAAAACTTTCAAACAGTGATGCCATTAAAAGAAATGCTATCACAGCTGCAAGTATAAAATTCCATTGAAGCGCCTGCCTTGTAACAGTTAAGTCATCTGCTGTGCCAGTTAAAAGTGCATCATATGAACCTCCAAGATCACCGCTTTGACGAAGTGGGGATAAAATCTCGTTTTGTATAGTAGTAATTGCAGCCTCTAAAGCCATTTGCTCTGGTGGCACAATCTGTATTGCAATTGTTCTTTGACGTTCAAAATGGTTTATCTGCTCAGGGCCAGTTGTAACTACCACATCCGCAATCGAACCAACAGTCAACGTATTACCGTTACCGGTATTAACCATAAGGTTTTCAATTTCATGAGTCTGATTTGAATATTTATCTTCACCACGAAGCACAAGATCTACCTCATCACCTTCAATCTGATACTCACTCACTATTGCCCCATCCACAAGTGAGTTCACCATAAAGCCCAGTTCCTGATTAGTTATGCCCACATCAGATGCCCTTGCCCTGTCTGTTACAACCTGCACTTCAGGATTTCCAAGATCGAGGCTTGGGATTGGGCGCACCTGAGCTCCAGGGATTTTTTCAAGTGCAGTGAAGAAAACCTTTTGTCCAAGTCCAATTAAATTTGGAAGATCAGGCCCTGTAATCTGAATATTTATAGACCTACCCTCTGCAAGGCCACGCTCAAAAATACTCGATTGATTCACAATGGAGATCATTCCCGGAATCTTGCCAAGAGTTTTTTGCATTACAGGAATTAAACCTCGTACTTCGCTGGTTTCCCTTGAACGTATTCCCATAAATACCTGACGGCCCCTAGCAACATAAAACATATGTTCAATAAGCGGCCCTTCAAGATTTTTCGCTGCTTCTGATCCTGGTTCAGCATTCCAATATGGGGAGAGATCAGCCTCTATCTGTTTACCAATAGTCGTAAACTCATCAATATTGTAGCCGGGAGGAGGGATCAAAATTCCAAATATCAGGTTGCGGTTACCGGATGGTAGGTATTCCGTTTCAGGAAGCATTACCCAGCTTAGAAATACGGATCCAAGAGTAAATGCTAAAATCACAATCAACTGAAGTGCGGTGTTTTTAATTATTTTTCCAACAAAGCCTGATATTAAATCATTTACTTTTTTTCCTAAGGTATTTAATCCCCAAAGGTTTGAAGATGAATTGCCTTCTTTCTTTTTAGCTATTTTTAGAATTTTTGCTGATACAGTAGGTATTACGGTTATGGAAACTATAAGGCTCAGTATCACTGAAACGCTTATCGCAATTGCAATATCCCTGAAAAGCTGACCTGCCTGTTCTTCAACAAATATAATTGGTAAAAAAACAGCTGCTGTTGTTAAAGTGCTTGCAAAAACAGCTCCCCATACTTCCACAGCACCATCATATGCAGCATTTAGGCGTGACTTTCCCATCTGCATGTGCCTGTAAATGTTTTCAAGAACAACAATGGAGTTATCTATTACCATTCCCACTGCAAATGCCATACCAGCAAGGCTTATAACATTTATAGTTCTGCCAAGAAACGACATAACTACAAACGTGCCGATTATGCTTACTGGAATTGCCGTGGCGACAATCAAAGTACTGCTTGCGCTTCGTAAAAAAAGAAGCAGCACAATGATAGCAAGAATACCACCCACAATCAGATTTTGATTTACTAGGCTTATTGCACTTTTTATGTAGACCGTCTCATCATAAACATTAAAAAGTGTGAGATTCTTTTCCTTAAGTATTCCATTATTAAGCTCAGCCGCAGCCTCCATCAAACCATCCATAACTTCAATGGTATTTGCTCCGCTTTCCTTCACTGCATTTACAGCTATTGCAGGGCTGCCATTTTGCCTCACAGCAAAATCAGGGTCTTTATATCCAAGTTTTACATTAGCTACATCTCTTACATATATCGGTGCCCCGTTTCTCCGGGCAATAATTACACTTTCAACATCATCAGGTGATTTGTACTCACCTATTGTTCTGACAAGGTATCTCCTTTTGCCTTCATCAAAACTTCCAGCACTGTAGTTATCATTCTCTGAGTTAATGGCATCTGCAACCTGCATGAGAGTAACATTTCTTGCAGCAAGTGCATCGGGATCAAAAATCACCTGCATTTCCCGTTCTCTGCCACCAAAGATGTTTGACGAACCTACACCAGAAACCCTCTCAAAACGGGGTTTTATAAAATCATCTGTAAAATCAAAGTATTCGCTTATATCACGTTCATTTCCGGGAAGAGGCTTTAGGATAAACCAGGCAATTGCACTTCCAGTTACATCCACGCTGCTAATAACAGGCCTGTCAGCATCATCCGGATACTCCCTAACCTGATTGAGCTTATTGGAAACATCAACAAGTGCTGCGTTAATATCTGTGCCAACTGTAAATTCAAGCACAATTGAGCCACTTCCATCTGCACTCTCACTTGTCATTTCCACAAGACCCTGAACGGTTTTCAGCTCATCTTCTTGTTCCCTGATTATTTCAGTTTCAACTTCCTGGGGGCTCGCACCCTGCCAGGTTGTTCTTACAGTAATTCTCGGCTTTTCTACATCGGGTGTAAGCTGCACAGGTATTTTAAAAAGGGAAATTGTTCCGAAGAGAACAACAAACAAGACTCCCACTGCCACACTTACTGGTTTATTTATTGCTGTGTTTACAAGTTTCATAATTCAAGATACAGGATGCAGGATAGTCCAATACTAATTTTCTCTCCCTTGATGGGAGAGAATTAAAGTGAGGGTGATAAAAGATTTTTTAACAACATCATTATAACTTTTTATACATTTACTCTCACTACTTATTTAGGAGAAAAAAAAATTAATTTCACCTTATCAAATAACTGCACCTAATAATCATTATCAACTTCTTTTCATCATCCTGGATACCGCATCAAGTGCGGTATGACAGAATATTCTTTTATTATTCTTTAAAACCAACATCTAAGTTCTAACATCTAACACCTATAATATCATTTCTCCACTATCCTTACCGGCTGCTGGGGCCTAAGCCTTTCATTTCCCCTTGTTACAACAAGCTGACCTTTCTCAATAGGTCCAATTACTTCAATCAAACTTTTATATGCTTTACCTGTTGTAACAGGCACCAAGTTAACCACTCCGTCTGTAACAACAAACAATAAACTGGCATTATTTCTATCTACAATTGCATCTTTTGGAACAAGTTTGGTTGTAGTTGCATCTCCAATTGAAAATGAGATTCTTGCAACCATACCACTTTTTAGTTTAAAATCGGCATTATCAACCCTAACTTCCACAGGGAAAGTTCTGGTCTCCATATTAGCCTGAGGCACAATAGAGCTAACCTCACCATTTATCTTGAGATCAGGGATAGAGTCAATATTAATTTCAACTTTATCTCCAACATTTATTTTAGTAATATGTCTTTCAGGAATTTCCGCTTTTACTTTTGCAATGCTTATGTCAATAATTTCTGCCACAGGCCCGCCTTCTGTGATCCACTGCCCTACTTCAGATTTTTCACTAGTAATAAATCCATCAAAAGGGGCTTTTATTTTAGATCTTGATAAATCATATATATGGCTATCAATTTGTGAGTCGAGCTGTACTGTTCTTGCAAGCTGTGCTTCCCTTTCCGACTCCGCATCCTGAAGCTCCTGCAAGGAAGCAATCCCTTTCTCATATAGTTCCTGAAAACGTCTAAGATTTGCATTTGCAAGATCAAATCTTGCCTTTGCTTCTCTTTTTGCAGCTCTTGCTTCAGTTAGATCAATTTCGAGATTTTTAGTCTGAAACTTTGCAAGCAGCTCGCCTTTTTTTACATACTTTCCTTCTTTTGCAGAATAAACATTTACAAGACCTTCAATCTCGCTTGCTATTAAACTTCTTTTTGCTGGCTCAACTGCACCTACAAAAGTAAGTGGGGTACTAAGATTGGTTTCAGTTACCTCTTCAACCACAACGGGAGCCGCAGCGGGTGGCTGTGAGCTAGCATAATTAAAATTTATAAGTGTGAATACAATTAATACAGAGCAAAAAAATTTATACATATTTTTGATTATTTCCCTCAAATTTATAATTTGAATAATTGTAACTATGAAAGATAATATATGAAACTAAATTTGAATCTCTTTTTTAAAATAGTGCATCTACTCAGGTAACATCTGATTTTTTCATTGTGAGAATTTGGAAGGTTCGGATATAATAAATTTTATAAATTAATCGAGGAGAAAATTATGGCCGCCGAAGGAATTTTGGAACTAAATGATTCAGTTTTTGAATCTGAAGTTATTAACAGCGACAAACCTGTGCTTGTAGACTTTTGGGCCCCATGGTGTGGCCCGTGTAAAGCCCTTGGCCCTGTTATTGATGAAATATCCAAGGATTATGAAGGCAAAGTAAAAGTTGGCAAAGTGAATGTTGATGAAAATCCGGAAATCTCAATGAAATTTGGGATAAGAAGCATTCCAACTTTGATTGTCTTTAAAGATGGGGATGTTTTAGAACAGGTAATTGGTGCAGTGCCAAAAAGCGAAATTAAAAAAGCTATAGATAAAGCTTTATAAATACTAAATCAATAAGGTTGCGAGTTTACCCGCAGCCTTTCCTTTCATTACAACTTTAATTAATCTTTACAGGCAGTTAAATTTTTCAGGCTTATTTCATTCTTTTATTTAAGGAGATAAATATTGGGCAAGTACATTATGCTAAGCAACCTCACAGATGAAGGTCGAAAAACTATAAAGATGAGGCCTGAGAGAATAAAAGAGGTTAATAAAGAGATGGAAAAGATGGGTGTTACGGTTAAAGCCCAGTATGCCGTGCTTGGCCCTTATGATTTTGTTAATATTATTGAAGCCCCTGATAATGAAACTGTCACACGGGTTGTAATAGAACTAGGTTCAAGAGGCACAGTTCAGATAGAAACATTAATAGCTATACCTATGGAAAGTTTTCAGGACCAGTTTAAAGAGATCGAAAGTTAATCTCTAAATACCTAGAACCTAACCCTTACATCAAACACATAACTTGCATCAGATATACTCGCAGTCTCACCGCTGATTGGGATAGAAACAGCAAATCCAGGAGAAACCCTGTTACCAAACCTGAACCCGGGGGTAATAAAAAGATCAGTTCCCTGCACACTGTTGGCAGTGGCAAGCGTAATCCCGTCAAACTCCAGAAAAAAAGTTGGTTTGTATTGCACAGGAAGATTGTATCCAAGAGCCAACGAGTATTTGATCCTCCACTCGACAAAATCACCTTCAAACCTGTCTGCATTTAAAACAATGTCTGTCCCGAGGTTACCCTGAAAACTAAGATTTCCATTCCATCTGGCATAGGATACGTATGGAGATGTTGTAAAGGAGTTACGAAGATAGATAGGAAACTCCCTTGTATGCATCAGGAGAGTTTCTAGCCTGTCTATATTATCTTTAAATGCAGTGGGTATGACCATTTCAAAACCTGCTGTTAGAACAGAGTTCTTAGACTTTTTCACAACAAACTTGGAGCCAATTACAGCATTTGAAAACTCAAAACCATCACTCACTTCATCACCGTTAATAAATATTTCATTCACCCCTGCCTGGGAGATTCTTAGATAAATGCTATACAAATTCGATTTTGAAGGAAACTCAGCTTTAATATGGTAAAAAATGAATTGTCCTCCAATATCAGGATCAACATCTGCAACTTCTATAAAAGCGGAAACAAAACCCCTTGGGATTGCGGGTTCAAAGAATAATGGATAATCAAGGTTTAAAGATATATTTTTTGCAGGGGGCAAGTTTGTTTGAAAACTACTTGTGAATTGAAACGTACCTGAAACGGGATTAAAAACTGCCAATTTCCCGTCTTTTATAATATTTTTAAATGGATTAACAATCCTTGATGCAACTTTTAATGGGAGGCTATCCTTCGACTCCAGCCAGTCTGAAACATTTTCAGCAACTATACCAACTGGGACACCAACAGCCGGGGTTACAACAAGATCAATTAATGAAGGCGTTTCAACAAGCCCCTCAACTGTATACTCAAAAAGTGTACTTAAAAGTAGTGAACCTGCAGCGGATTGCCAAAAATCGTAACCATTTTCCCTGTAGTAAAGATAGTAAAAAGAACCTATAGCAGGATGCACTATATAATTAGTAAAAATGGAGTCTCCATCATTCGCAACAGGCAATTGCGTTATATTATCAATCCAATCTGAGAAAGAAGTATCAAATATCCTGCTGTTTTTATTTCTGACATAGAAAAACCTTGTAAACCAGATTGAGCCATAAGCTACAGCTGTATCTTCAAGATAATCATTAAGATCAAGATCTTCACTCTTCACACCATTGGGAGAAGAACCTTTGTCAGGAATTCTTTCATTTGCATAAACACTGCTATCAAATGAAAGAAACAATAACAGTGCAAAAAATAGAATAAAAAATTTATTGCGCATTTAATTTTACTTAGGAGTTTTTATTTTAGTGCCTAAATACTAAAGGTGAATAAAATAATATCAAATACTTTTAGTTTTTTAACCCAATTTTTCTACAACATTAAGACCTTCAATAATCTTTTCCACCCTTTTTTCCCAGGTGTAATCAACTATCTGCCTTCGTGCATTTTTAGCTATAAACATAGATACATTTTTGTCTTTAATAATAGCTCTTATAGCCTTTTCCAGTTCTCTGGCACTATCTGGTTTAATAATTACTGCGGTCATCCCATCACGCAATATCTCCATCACTGGCGGGATTGATGTTGCAATTATTGGCCGCTCAGCTGCCATATATTCAAAAAGTTTAATGGGAGAAGTAAATTTCGCCGCATCCTTACCGCCTTTAATAGTCACTTTTTTGGAGTAAGGCATAACCAGGATATCTGATGCGAGCAGATATTGAGAAACTTTTTTTTGCTCCACATAGCCCGTAAATTTTATATTGTTCATACCTATTTGCCTCACAAATTGCTTATATATACTGTTGTCATCTTCTGTGCCGCCAACCACTAAAAACTCAATATCCCGCATATTATTTGCAACATCAATTAAATACTCAATTCCCCTTCCCTCATATGTATTCCCACTATAAGTAACAATTATAGAGTTACGTGGAAGGATCAGCTTCTCTCGAAGTTCATTTTTATCAAGGCTTGTATCAAATTTATCCACTTCCACACCATTATGTGCAACAACTGATTTCTCTGGTTCAATTCTACTACGTGCATATATCTTTTTTAGTCCGTTCGAGTTAAATGACATTCCAAGAAAATGTTTTGAGCCGGAGAAATCTCTTATCATATTTGCTGCCCTTTTGCTTATAGGCGGATGGTGTGCATCATAAATTGTGGGGATTCCAAAATAAATTGTGGAGATGTAGGCAAACATAAGGTTTCTTGTAAGAACAAAATCATATTTTTTTCTATTTGACCGGGCATAGAAAGCACTTGCAATTCCATGCACAATCTGCCTTGCAAATTTATATGTGAAACGTATTGTCTTTACATCAAAACTTGGCGTAACGTCATAGTAGGTAAACAAGCTTTCTTTTGGAAAATTACCAGGTAATACTAATTCAACTTGAATGCCAAGGTTTGACATTGCCTGGCACATCTTCATCATGTGAATAGAACTGGCACCTTTTCCAAAAAGTGGAGGGCTACCAACATAAAGAACTTTTAAACCTTTATAGTTTTGCATTGTTTTTTGGCTTAATTATATTGAATCTAATTGAAGGAATTAATTCTATACAAAAAACGACCAACATGAAAGTAAAATCGATAAGAGGTTTCAGGGATATACTGCCGGAAGAGATAAAAAGGTGGCACTTTATTGAAGAAAAGTGCCGAAAAATCTTTGAAAAATATGGTTTTAGCGAGATCAGAATACCCATATTGGAGCAAACAGACATTTATACAAGCGGCCTTGGCGACACATCTGATATTGTGTCAAAAGAGATGTACACTTTCGAAGACCGAGATGGGACATCCATAACTCTCAGACCTGAAGGCACAGCCGGAGTGGTAAGGTCATTTATTGAAAACTCCATGGGCAAAAAATCCCCAGTTAATAAGCTTTATTATTCCGGGATGATGTTTCGCCATGAGCGTCCACAAAAAGGACGTTACAGAGGATTTAACCAAATGGGAGCTGAGTGCTTCGGCTCTGAAAGTGCGTACTGTGATGCCGATATTATCTCTATGCTCTGGAGTATATTTTCTGAACTTGAGCTTAATAATCATGTAAAACTCGAAATTAACTCAATTGGTACAAGCGAAGACAGGGCTAAATTCAGAGAGGAGCTGGTTAATTATTTTGAACCACAAAAAGATAACCTTTGTGATGACTGTAAGAGAAAACTTGATACCAATCCATTAAGAATTCTTGACTGCAAGGTCGAAACTTGTTTAACAACTATCGGTAAAGCTCCGTCAATACTTGATTTTTTATCAATTGATAGCAAAAATCACTTTGAAAAAATCAAGTTTTTATTAGAAAAGATTGATATACCTTTTACTGTGAATCCAAAGATTGTGCGTGGCCTTGACTACTATACAGACACCGTTTTTGAACTGACAACTGACAAGCTTGGATCTCAAAATGCAGTGGGTGCAGGTGGAAGATACGATGTGTTGGTTAAACAACTTGGTGGGCCTGATACTCCGGCAGTGGGTTTTGCCATCGGACTTGAAAGATTAATTCTTTTACATGAACAGGTTTTTCCTGAAGAATACAGACAAAATGTGGATATTTATGTCGCCTCCCTCGGAGAAAAAGCCCTTAACGAAGGAATTTATATTTCAAACATTTTAAGGAAACAAGGCCTCAATGTTGAGTATGGATTTGATAAAAAGAGCTTTAAAAGCCAGCTTAAAAGGGCAAATAAGATAAATGCCAAATATACTATTATTATTGGTGAAGATGAACTTGACAGAAATGTATTTAAGCTAAGGAATATGAAGCTCAGTGAAGAGAAAGAGTATTCACTTGATGAGATTGAGAATTTTATAAATCTTATAAGCTAAATTATGAGAACGATCTTCAACTTTGCTATAATATATTTACTTTTAACTATCCAATCACATAGCTTTACTATCACTCCTACTGATATACTAAAAAACAACACTGCGAAGAACCATTTAACTCACACAGTAAAAAAAGGTGAAGCTTTATCTACAATTGCAGAAAAATATTATTATAGCACTTACTCATCAGTAGAAATGATTAAAACGGTTAATGGGGTCTCAGATAAAAACAAAATATTTATAGATCAGAAACTTATTATTCCAACAAGTAACCACTTTTTGGAGAAAAATGGCTTTAAAGATGTTCTAAACAACACAAGATTAATAGCCAAAAGACACAAAAGGACTAAAGATTTGTTTTTAGGGATTTATTTTTGTACTGAAGAACATCCTGAATATAAAGAGTCATGCCTAAATATTACAAAGTTTATTGTTATACAGTTCACAGAAAGCGGAAAACAAAAAAACATTTTTGACTTTTCATATCTAAATGAAAAATATTGGCCTTATGCATCATGGCAATTTGTTGATCTTGATGGAGATGGTGGAGTTGGCGTTTTGGGTGAATGGATGCAGGGAAGTGATAATTATACAATGCACATTGCAATGCATTTTAATGGAGAAAAATACTTAGAATGTGAAGTTGCTGGAGAAATTGCTTTGGGAAGATTTGATTTAGAAAGGGATAAAACAGGTGCCACTCTTTTTGAATATCAACACAGAAGTTATACAGATGACCTCTATTTACACCAAGAATCAACTGTAGTTAAGTGGAGTGAGATAAAAAACAAATGTAAAACTGGAAATATAAAATAGTTTTTAGTTATCTTTTTTCTTCTTCTTTTTCTTGTCAATATCGAATTTTATTTCATTTACAGCCAAATACTCTTCAATAAAAATATCTGCAAGTTCAGATGAATTTTTGTAAATACAGCTTGGGATATTTTTTTTGGGGCACGACATAAGTTTTCCGGTCGACCAGGTTGCAGCTGTTGAGAGTTTACTTTGGCCCAGGATATTGGCCATTAATGTCACAGGCCTG
Organism: Deltaproteobacteria bacterium; assembly: GCA_029262295.1. Lineage (GTDB taxonomy): Bacteria > Desulfobacterota_D > UBA1144 > Nemesobacterales > Nemesobacteraceae > JAJCZR01. The sequence continues at coordinate 28,395 of JAJCZR010000004.1, forward strand.
TAAAATTCAAAGTTAAGATAAAATGTATAACTTTCCCTGTCAGCATTTTCTGAGGAGATTATTCTGATCTTAATAAAACCTCCGCCTGCACGGTTCATCCACTGAGATCTTTTATAGACATCAACTTCAGAGACATCAATTTTTTCATGAAGTGTTTCCTGGAGTTGCTCGAGATATATTTGCCTGTCGCTTAAGTGGTTAGAGTGATTTTCAACAAAAACCGCCACCCCTGATATACCTCTAAGCGAATGGTTTCCATAACCAAAAGAGTCAGACAAAGTGAAATATGACAAAAAGAAAATAGAAACAAAGAAAGAAATTAAAAAGTTTTTCAACATCCGGATAATTATAACACTAGATGAAAACGCTCAACAATAAGTATTGTTTTTACTAGCTACTAACCACTAGCCCCTAACTACTAAAATCCAACCCCTAATCCACATTATTCTGAAGATAAACGATATTCTCTTCAATCATATTATAGATATCGGGAAACTGGTTTTGGCTAAATACTTTTTGAGCTTCCCTGTAAGACTTAATTGAGTTTGAGTAGTTTTGTTTTTTATCCTCACTTTCAGCAAGAGTTGAGTATGCACCTGCAAGATTATTCCTCGTAGTGGCATACTGTATTGGAAACTTCTCAAAGCTGTAAACAATCAATGCAGATTCGTAAGAGGAGATTGCATTTTTACAATTATTACTTTTAGACTCAACCTCGCTTAATGTCCTGTAAGCAACACCAAGATTATTTTGAGTGGCAGCAAACTGAATTGGCATATTTTCAATAGTCCTTACTTTCAGAGCACGTTTATAGCTTGATATGGCTTTTTTACAGTTATCAATTTTGTTTTCTTCTTCAGCAAGGGTCCTGTAGGCAGTGCCAAGATTGTTCTGGGTATTACTGTATTGAATAGGAAAATCCTTGAGCGAGTAAGCCTTAAGCGACTTCTCATAGAAACTTATAGCTTTAGTTGAGTTCACAGCTTTATTGTTAACCTCTGCAAGGTTTCTGTGTACAATACCAAGATTATTATTAGCGGCAGCAAACTCCATAGGATTGTCATTAATATCATATACTTTCAGCACTTTAGAATACGAATCGATTGCCTTTTCACAGTTTTCTACTTTGTCTTCAAGATCAGACAATGCACTGTAAATTGACCCTATGTTGTTATATATGCTTGCATAAACAAAAGGTGTTTTGCTAAAACTATAATATTCAAGCGCACTTTCATAGGCTTTTATTCCCTTCTTGCAAAACTCGGGATCATTATTTGTCTCAATTAGCTTTAAGTAATTATTTCCAAGATTTCTGTTAATAAGACCATAATCGTTGGTATTATCATCAATAGAAAAGTAGTTAAGTGAATCTTCATAACAGACAACTGATTTCTCAAGATAGCCGCTGTCATTATTTCTCTCGCCATAAGTACCGTATGCAATTCCAAGATATTTATTTACTAATGCATATTCACCTGGGGACTTTTCCTTATCAAAACTTTCCAAAGCATGCTCGTAGGATTTAATTGAGTTCATAAATGCTTTATTATCAAACTCTATTTCAGAGATAACTCCATAAGCAATTCCAAGGTTCATATTAATTATTGCATAATCCTGGGGATTACTTTGTTTTGTAATGATTTTAAGGGCTTTATCATAAAAAGGGATGGAATCTTTATAGTACTTGAGTTGCCCTTCCCTTTCTGCAAGTGAAGTATTTACAATCCCAATATTTTTATTTATTGCAGCATGATCTTCGGGAAAATCTTTTGAATTAAAATAGTTAAGTGCATTCTCTGCAATTGTTAACATATTTTTATATTCCCTTAAATCAATTTCTCTTACATTTTCAGGATAAATTCCAATAAGATCCCGGCTTATTTCAGCATAAAAAGAAGGTTGTTCTTTTTCATCAATTTCATTAATTGCGTTTTTATAATTTTTAATAGCTTCAGAGTAACCTAAAAGATTGACACCATTTTCTGCATCTGCCACATAAGACTCAGAAAGTTTTCTGGATACTTCTATAAATTCCGAAGGAGAATCTTTTTTATTTATATTTTCAAGCCTGGCTTTATACTCCTTAGTCATTGAGGGAGCTTTTTGCTCATCTTCACTTGCAACTACTTCGGGGGCTTCCTGTTCGGGGGCAAACTCTTCTTTTTGTTCTTCTTCTACTTTTGCTTCCAGGCTTTCTTCAGTTATTTCATCTTCACTAAGTGTATTATCAGCTAAAATCTCAGATGGTTCCCCTTCAATTTGTCTATCTTCACTCATTTTTAATGAAGAACTTTCTTCTATCATTTCATCAACAAGTTCAAGCACATCATCACTCTCAGAATCTTCTTTTGCTTCCAGTAGTTCAGAAGGGTTAGTGCTGTGAGTTGCAGCCTCTACTTCAATTTCTTTTTCCTCATCAACTTTTTCTTCCTCAGCAGATGCCAGTAAAACTTCTGTTTCAACTGGTTCTTCATCTACAGGCTCAACCGTATCAAAAGAAGCAAGTATTTCTTTTACTTCATCAATTTTCGGTTTGATTTCAGTAATCTTCTCACCGTTTTTTTCATTTTCATAAAAATCCATTGCACTATTATATAAGGCTAGTGCATAGTCGAGCTTTACCCTTTCCTCATTAATTGCAAAAAGGCTATGGTTAATAAAAGCAAAATTGAGGTTTATTTCAGCCGTATCCTCTTTAGTACCAAGTTTTTCAACTGATTGTAAGACTTCATTCAATATTTTTTCAGCACTATAAATATCTTCTGCATTACTATCCGAATCGTAAAGTTCGACAAGGCTAAAACCTTTTAATTTTTGAAGCTGAAAATTTCTTTCTGGATAATCTTGCTCCGGATATTTTGCGAGAAGGACATCAACTGTAGATATCTTTTCCCTTACATTCTCTTTTGACTTTAAGAATTCAAAATTAAGATTAAATATTTCATTCATTCTTTCATTTATATGAGAATAAATAGATGAATTTTCTTTCTCAGTGAAATAACTTTCGGCAATTCTATAGTGATTCTCACTATCAATTAATAAGGATTCGTCTTTTTTATCTTCAAATAAACTAAAACATATGTCTGCAAGATTAAGATTGATTTCAAAATACTTCTCTTGTGATTTTTCTTCACTGAAACCCTGCAAAACTTCTTTATATTTTTCAATTGCAAGAGTGAGTTCACCATTTTCTCTATATGATTTAGCCTCAAGTAAACCAGCTTCATCTATAATTTCTTTTACTTCACTTAACCTTGGATCAGCAGCATCAATATTTGAATTATTTACAAATTTGTCAAAATATTCAAGGGCTTTCGAAGCATATTCAGTGTTATCTGATTCTACCGAAATTCGGTTATAAAGCCGTGCAATAAAGTATTGTAACTCTCCTGCATTTTTTGGATCTTCATTTTCAGCAAAACCCGCACTTTGTTTTAATGAAGACATAAACTCATCAAAATCATTTTTATCAAGAGCTTCAGTTGGTTCATCCAAATAACTTTTAGCAAGAATAAGATTGTATTTTGCAATCTCACCACTATTCCCAGCATTTGAAGCTATTTCTTTAAGCTTGGTTATATAACCTTCTCTTTCTTTAAAACTAAAGGGGCCGTTTTCAAGAAGTGATTCATAGATAGATTTTATATTTAGTTCAGCATTCTCAAACTGAGTAGGAGAATCTTCTTTTTTATAAACAAGTAAAGATGCATTTGAATAATTAATAGTATTATCTGCATCAGCCTTGTTTGCTGATTCCTGAAATTTTTCTTTGAAATGGTTTGCGAGTTTAAGATTTATCTCAGCATATTTCGCAGGTTCTTTCTCAAGTGTAAAATGTGTTAGTAAGTCAATATATTTATCTTCAGAAAGCTTTCCGCTCTTGGTAAAATCTGCTTCTGCACTTTCATGCATTAGCCTTGCTATTTTATCATTTACTTCATTTAAAAGCTTCTGATCACCTGATGGGATATAACTTAGTGAATTTTTGTAAAACTCGAGTGCTTTGCCAGGTTTTGAGTTATCGTTATTTATTGAGTAAAGCTTTTCAAAAAGCTCACCGAGCTTGATTGCCACATCTGCTTTTTTCTCATTTTCACTGATGCTGCTGAAAGAAATACGATAACATTCAACAGCTTTTGTATACGTATCGTAGTCATTATTAGCATCAGCGAGTGTTGAAAAAAGCCCCGCATTTTTTAATTTTTGTTCATAAAACAATTGATCTCTTTTCTCTTCATCTATGAGTTGGGTTGCTTTTTCATAAAAGAAAAGTGCAGTTTCAAGTTCCTCTTTGTTTTCATAAATATTTCCATAAAGACGATAATTATCGAACAATTTAGAGCTAATAACTGCAACTTCTTCATCCTCTTTGTTGAACATGTAGAGTTCCCTTGCTTTTTCATAATGCTCAATAGCATCTGACAGGGGTTCCTTTTCTTCTGACAACCCATATATTTCATTACTTATATTTCCCATCATAGTCTGGATTGCAGCGAGCTCAGTGAAATCATTTACCTCGTCAAGATAACTCATATAATTTTTAAAATTGATTATTGAAGTTTTATAAAGATCAATATCATTTTTCGTTTCACCAAGGGAAAAATAAGTCTTCGCAATATCTTTATAAGCAGAAGGAAGTGCTTCGTATCTTTCATTTTCTTTATAAAGGGAAATAAGGCTGCCTAGATACTCAACTTTCTTTTCATTATCATAATGTCCATCTTCCTCAACTAACTTTTCATAAACTTTCTCAAGATAAGAGTTGATATCACCCACTTCATCAGAAGAGCTAGAATCGCTATTTAAAAAGATATTCTTTGCTTCATTAAAACAGGTAATAGAATTATGCAAATCTTCTATTTGGTTCTCAGAATCACTGTTTTCGAAATAGCAGCGGCCCATTAGTTTTTGGATAGAAGCATATTTATCAGGATAATTTTCAGCATCATAATATTGAAGGCTTTGCTGAGATAACAAGATTGCCTGTTTTGAATTACCACTATTAAATTCATTCTCACTATTAATAAACAAAAGCCCCGCTTTTTCTGCACTATAATCTTTGGCTTCATCTAAAAGATTATTATCGTTGCAAAAATGTATTAAATCATCAACAGTTGATATTGAATTATTGAGGTAATTAGTGTCTGCTTCATTTTCGAACAGGAGCTTTGAGCTTTGGTAAATATTTTTTTGTATTGAAAAATATTTGTCTGAAAAATTTTCTTTACTAAAGTATTCCAAAGACATGCAATAATTCTCAATAGACCTTGTTAGACTATCTTTGTTATATTCTTTTTGGGCTAGTTTTTGGTATGAATCCCCAAGGGTAATAAAAGAAGTAGCTGAATACTCTGTGTTTGGTTCTGAATCTATAAAATCAATATCTTTTTCAATAAGATCAATCACTTTACCAAAATCTTCATTTTCATAAAAACTATCAACAAGCGTTTGCTTATTAGCAAGATAGATCTTAGAAATATCACTATACTGCTGCGATCCTGATTCAATAGAATTAAGCGCTTGTTTAAAATAATGATTGGAATCAAAAAGCTTTGATTCTTCACCAGTTATTGAATAAAGTGTTGCATAAGTTTCAGCAATATCACTATTAAGAGCTACATATCTATTTTGATCTTTTTCCTTATTAAAAAAGCTTAAACCCTCTTCGATTTTGGATATTTTATTATTAAGCAGGTCAGCATCTTTCGAGGTTACTCCCAGTTTTCCATCAATATCAGCACTGGATAAAAGGGTGCTATAATATTTTTCAGGCTCACCTTGCCTATCAATTGATTTAAGTGCATTTTTAAAAGCAGTGTTAGCTTTGTTTAAAAATTCGTTATTTTCATTTACTTCATAGGATTTAAGGTAAAGTTCCCCAAGATTAATCTCGATACCTGAGGTATTCATTCCCGTATCTTTAGACTCGAATATACCTAGAAGTTTATTGTAATATTCAACACCATCCTGAGTATTATCAAAACTCTTATTTTCTGCCAACAATAGCTCATGTGCAGCTTTAAGTTTGCTCCTTATCTCACTATTCTCATTAGGATAATCTTTTTCGTTAAAAAACCCTGAAATGTTTTCATAATTTTCAATTGAGTCAAACATTAAGCCCAAATCATTTTTAGTGCTACCCAACTCAAACTTGGCTGTGGCTAATTGAAGATTTATATGGGCATTTTTATTTGGAAACTCTTCACTATCAAAAATATTAAGTGAACTTTCTAAATGAGCTGCCGACTTATTTAAATGGTTGTCATCTTTTTCTTGCTGATAAAGAGATAAGCTCATAGAACCAATCTCATAATCAACAACACCATTTTCATAAATATGTTTTTCACCTTTAAACCCAAGCTGACTTTCCTCTAAACAAGAAAGGCATTCCTTGTATGGTACCATTTCATTGTTTATCAATGCATTTTCTTTATTGAGCATTGCAATATGATAATTTGTTGCTGCGTATATGAGGGGATAATTTTCAAGGTTAAATTCATCGAGTGATTCCTTATAAGTATTTATAAGGTTTTCATAAGACTCAGGTGTATTTACCTTATTATGGAAAAGCCTGTAGGCATTGGCAAGATTGATACTTGCCCTTTGTCTTACCACCTCCCCCACCTGTCCAGTATCATCCTGCGACATCTGGGCAACTGACCTCAAAATATCAATTGCCTTTTCACACTCGTCATTTTCTGCTGAGCAAGTCGAGTTATAGATATGGGCAACACCGAGGTTGTTTTTAAGTGCTGATTCAAGATAATCAGTCCCAAAGCTGTTTAGAATTTCCTTTGAAGATTCAATATCCACGATCGCAGCATTAATATAAGAATCTTTTTCCCTGTGTGAGAAAAGAAACAGATTACAGCATGCACTATTATTTTTTATTGCAGCATAAACGCCTGGATTCCTTTCGGAATTTATTTCCTTCAAGGATAGTTCAAAATTATCAAATATAGTGGATATATCTTCATTTGAATGTGAACCATCAAATTCCGACAAAAAAAGCTTGGCATTTGAATAGTTGTTTCTACAAATAGATAGTTCAGTGTTAGCGCCAATACTTTCAAAATATTCAATTGCACTTGAATAATCAGTGAGCGCCGGATCTAGTAAACCTTTATCATTATTGATCTCATAAAGCGTACATTTGGAATTAGAAAGATTGTTTTTTACAGTTAATAGTAGCTCAAGGTTATCTTCAGGTATCAACTCAATCGATTCATTAAAAATTTCAGACGCTTTGCTTAGATTTGCCTCAGCCTCCATAACCTCAGATAACACGCAGTAACTTGCACCAAGGTTGTTTAATACAAGGGCATGATCGATTTCATGTGACTGTGATTCAATATAGTCTGCTGAACTACTTAGTTGCCTTACAGACTCAAGGGCATTTTCTTTTTTATTTTCAATAAATGCGAGTTTTCTATGTAAATTACCGAGATTGTTGGATATTTTTGCATATTGTATTGGATAAACATCAGATTTAAAATATCTTGAAGCATTTTTATATGCCTCAATAGCCTTATAGATATTGCTAACATTAAGACCATCTTTAAGGTCATTTGAAAACAGGCCTCCAAGTTCAATTTGAATAAGGCTGTATTCTTCAGGAAAAAACTCATGTTTAAAATAGCCCAGTGATTCAAGATTTGCTCTTATTGAAGATTGAAGCACTTCTGGATCTTTTTCATAGACATAAAGCTCTTTATAAGATCTTGCTATTTTTCTCATGATAAAGCCATATTTACTTGGGTTACTTTCTCCCTCGAAGACTCTTTTAGATTCTTCAAATGAAGAAATGGCTTTCTTTATCAAATCAGGGCTTCCATCAAAAAAGGCTACATCAAGATAGGAATCACCAAGGTTATTCTGGATCATTGCATAGTTGTCTGGATACTCATCAAAGGAGTAAACCTTTAGCGATTCATTAAACGAGTTAATGGCATTTTCAAGATAGGTTTTGTTATCTGTTTCCTCTGCAAGAGAAGTGTATGCAACCCCGATATTATTTTGTGTCATTGCATAATCAATTGGGGATCTTTCATAAGTTATAAATTCTGAAGAAACTTTATAACACTCAATTGCCTTATTGCAGTTCGCTTCCTTGTTTTCAAACTCAGAGAGGGCACTATAGGCATTTCCAAGATTATTTACCGTGGAGTAATATGTTTCAGGAAAATCATCTTTATTGTATATCTCAAGGGCCTGTGTATATGAATCAATTGCTTTTGTGCAATAATCGCTTTCAAACTCAAGCTGCGAGAGCATCTCGAAAGTGGCCCCTGCATTTCTTTTAATTTCAGCAAAATCCTCAGGTTTATGATCACTACTAAAAAACTGCAAACTTTGTTCGTATGAATCTATAGCCCTATGGCAACTTTCAACATTTCTTTCAAATTCACCTTCAAGCCTGTAAGAAGTGCCAAGGTTTCTGTTTAATGTTCCATAATATTCAGGCTGTTCTTTGGGGTCAACAAGTCTGAGTGCATCTTCATAACATTTAATCGCTTCTTTTATTCTATCTTTATGTTCATCCTCATGAGAAATTTTTAGATGAGAGTCGCCCATCTTTGTTTTAATATCAAGATACTGCTCAGTTTGCGTATCGCTATCAATAAAATTAAGTGCTTCTTCAAGGTGTTCAGTTGCTTTTATACAGTTTTCAATTTTGTCTTCAGATTTTGATAATAGAAGATAAGCCTCACTCAGCCCTAAAAGGGCCTCAGGATATCTTTCATCATCTTTTTTATCCTCAAGCATTAAAATAACCCTTTCGTAACTTTCTACTGAGGATTTAATTATTGTATTATCTTCACTAATATCACCAGCTTTTCCCAAAGCATGGGAAAGTTTAGTCTCAATATCCAAATCATCGTATTCTATCGCAACTTCTTCAAAAGAAGCCTTTGAAGCCGAAAAGCTTTCAATTGCTTTATTGTAGATATCAAGTTCTGCGCTCTCTTTAGCTTTATTCAGATAAGAAATTCCAAGATTATAGTTGATATTTGCATTTTTGATTAGGCTTTCTTTATTGGCCGGAAGTGAAATTATCTCTTCAAAAAGTCCTATCGCTTTTTGATTTTCACCAAGCTTAATACATGAAACTGCAAGGTTGTTTTTAATATCCAGGATTAATGCCGACTCGTCCTCAGAGGAGAGAAGTTCTAAAGCTTTGATATAAAAGAAGCTTGCCTTTGTAGCAAGCGAGTTATCTTTGTCATCTGAGAGCAAACATGCATCTGCAAGATTCTTTAAATTTTCAATACTAACTTCAATATCGCTATCAGCATTAACAATATTTTCTGTAAAGGTTTTTAAAACTTCACTAAACCGGGCCTTGTCATTTTCATCTGCATCACAAATTCTTTTGGTCAAAATTGAAATGGCAAGATAATTAATATTTAAAAGAAGGGCTTTATTTTCATCATCAAGATTTGAGTATTCAGCACTTGCTGCTTCAAAATCTTTTATACTCAGATTTTCATGATCTTCAGCTTTATTTAGAAACTCAGAAATTGCACTTGATTCTGATAATGATTTTATTTCGTTTCGTATTTGCTCAAGCAGTTTATTATCCAGGGAGTTGTTTTTAATTCCTGAATTTACAAGCTCAATAAACTGCTCTTTACTTTCCTCAAAATTGGAAAAATCAAGTTCTACAAGATTAAGGTTGTTATCAAGAAAATTTTCTGAAATGGATTTAATATTAGAGAAAAAAGCTTCATCATCTTTTATAAAATCTGCTTCATGCCCCGAGAGTGTTTCAGAAAGGTTAGTCAGTTTTTCAAAAAAAGCTTTGTTAGAGGAGCTTAGTAAAGCAATTGATGGAGTATTTGATTTTTGTAGTTGGCCATAAACAAGCACTGTCTTTGGGCTAAAACCATCCAGGATAAAAATATTAAGTGCCGAGCTTTTATTTATTTTAGAAATGTTATCAATATCTACATCTTTTTCGTTGATTGTATTTATTCTTATGGATTTTGAACTGAGATATGACTTAACCTTATTAATAGCTTCAGGGCTATTTAAAGTATTAAAAACAGAAGGATAGATAAGGTTACAGGGGACCGGTGTACCAAGAAATAAACTTGTTGATTGAGATTTTGTGAGATCAATTTTATAAATTCTGTTTTTAGACATCTTAATTCCCCAAAATCACTTTAGCAAAAAAACCTTTTAATTTCAAACTGTTAGAATCGAAATTTAAAGCCATTGCTTAATTTTAAATCAACAATTGATCTTTGAAAAAATGGGTTGACCTTGCAGGGATTAAGATGATTAATCAGAACTAATGATGATTTATAAAAAGTTCTTAAAATAACCTTTCTCCTTTAAAGGTGGTTCAGCAGCCATATTAAAATCCAACTTAGGCCTGACACTTTGCGCCCTATTCTTTCAAATAGTTTGCCTTTATCTATTAAAGGTAAACTTTATGCAACAAATCAATTATATAGCATTTTAAAAATTATTCATCTGGTTTTGTAATTGCCTTTAATTTACCGAGTTCCTTTCTTGCATTTTCATGAACTAAACGGAGCTCTTCTTCAAGATCAGATACCTCCTGTTCAACCTTTGCCACTTCTATGCACCTTGCTTTTATGCTCTCAGAATCAAATTCGTCTTTAGTCTTAAACTGTTTAAAAACAAACTCACCTACCTCTTTTATCTCTTTACCTTTCTTACGCTTATGGGCTTGTAATTTATTTTTAAGCTTCACAGTATCATAAGCCTCTTTCGACCTTATATTTACGACTCTTAACCCTTTATTAAGCCCCGATTTTATCTTTGAAAGAATATCATCATTGTATGGATCCATATTCGACTCCTTTTAATTATTATTAATATAAAGTTAATAGTAATCTAACCGTTCTGGATTTTGAATAAACATTAATTTACTGAATAAGTTGTAATATTGAGTGAATTTTCAGTATCATTAAACTTTAAAATCTCTGGAAACTTCAAAACTTTCTGTTTTCGTTCGACTTTGCTTAAATGAAAATCTTTTATGGTTGGTATATAGTAGCTGCAGGGCTTTTTTTGATTATTCTGGATGGGCTTCTTCTTTATTCATTCGGCATATTTCTTCCCTACATTCTGGAAAACTTCTCCATCTCAACTGCCACAGGAGCGTCCCTATTTTCCGTTAGATGTTTTGTGCTTGCATTCTCAATAGTATTTGCAGGAAGAATGATTGATAAACACAATCCAAGATACGTGACTTTTATTGGTGGATTGATTGCAGCTCTGGGATTATTTCTTTCCGCTTATGCTACTGAACTTTGGCAACTTTACATTACTTATAGTGTAATGATAGGAATAGGTGATGGGTTTTTATATATTGTGCCCGTTACGGTAATAAGCAGATGGTTTAGCAATAAAAGGGCCCTTGCAATTGGAATTGCTACTACAGGCGTGCCAATAAGCGGCCTTTTTGTAAACCCTCTCTCTGCATGGTTAATTGAATCTTTTGGATACCAAAGTGCTTTTATATACCTCTCATTACTATTTGTGATTATTCTCTGCGCATCTTTTGTAATCAGATCTAGCCCCAAGGAAATGAGCCTTGAAGCTTACGGCGATAAAAAAAGCGATACAAAAGATAAGACGAAACCAATGAGTGAAGAGTGGACTGCAAAAGAAGCGTTTTCAGGAAAATCTTTCTGGCTCTTATACTTTATATTCTTTACAGGCTTTAACGCTTTTTTGATAATTATCATCAACCTTTACAATTTTTGCATAGACTCTGGCATCTCGGCAATTACAGCTGCAGGAGCCCCCGCAGCAATAGGACTTGGAAGTATAATCGGAAGGACTTTCTTTTCTGGAATTGTCACCAGATACCTTGAAAATACAAAAATACTTTTTGTCTGTTACTTCTTTCAGGCGTGTTCAATCCTGCTCCTGCTTGTATTAAAAGAAGTATGGACTTTATATCTGTTTGGTTTTCTTTTTGGTTTTTTCTATAGCGGATGGGTACCAATGTTCCCAACTATACTTGGAAGTTTTTACGGGCTTGGGTCACTCGGTACAATATTTGGACTTTTTGGAACAGGGTTTTCTGTTGCTGCCTTAACTGGCCCACTTGTGGCTGGAAGCCTTTTTGATCATACAAACAGCTACTTTCTGCCGTTTGCACTTGCAGCAGCATTCTGCTTTCTTACTGCTTTTTTAACATTTTTAATAAAACCGCCTGAGAAAGTTAAAACAAAATCAGTTTAGTAAAAATTTTATATACGTTTTATATGTCATCTCAAACTAGATTTAGCATCCAGGATTTTCACCAGGATTATAAATACATCTCAGGCTTCACCAGATTGCTGCAATACTATTATTCAACTGATAGTTTTTCTTTACTTCTATTCTGGATACCGGATCGGGGTCCGGTATGACAATGTGGTATCTTTCGTTTAATCCCCCTCACCCTAACCCTCTCCCACGGAGTGGAGAGGGGATATTGAGGTGCATCCTGCATCATGCATCCCTTATTTTCCCTGACACCTAATCCCTAAAACCTAACACCTATCTTTTCCTAACCACTACCTACTATCCACTAATACCTAAAACCTAACACCTGCATCATGTATCCTGCATCTTGCCTTTTACTAACACCTAAAACCTAATCCAGTTATATTAAACATCTAATGTTTGGACTCGGAGCATCTGAATTAATAATAATTCTCGTTATTGCACTTATTGTGCTTGGGCCTAAGGAGATACCAAAGGTTGCAAGGACTCTTGGACGAGGGATGAGAGAACTTGAGCGTGCAAAAAATGATCTCAAAAAGAATATTGAGTTTAATGAAGATGATATTGATTTAGATAAAGTAATTGATGCAAAAGACGACAATAAAAGCAGTGAAAATGAAGCTAAAACTTAATATTTTAAGCAATATTTGCTTAATTTAACCTCTCAGATACTATTTACACAACTTGTTTAAAGCCGGATAAATCTTTATGCCTAAAGTTATAATCGATGGAAACGAAATTGAAGTAGAAGAAGGGCTCAATCTCATACAGGCCGCTTCAAAATTGGGCATTGAAATACCTCATTTTTGTTATCATCCTTCCCTTAGTATTGTAGCTCAGTGCAGGCAATGTTTGGTCGAAGTTGAAGGAGTGCCGAAAGTCTTACCTGCCTGCAACACATTTGTAAGAGATGGGCTTGAAGTTAAAACCAATACAGAAAAAGCACTAAAAGCCAGAGAAGCAACACTTGAGTTTACACTTATAAATCATCCACTCGACTGCCCTATTTGTGATAAAGGAGGGGAATGCCCTCTTCAAATAACCACATTTAACCATGGCCCGGGTGGAAGTAGATTTGGTGGCCCTGAAAATAAAAAAGTCAGACAAAAATATTATCTGAGTGACAAGATAATGTACGATCCCAACAGGTGCATTATGTGTACAAGATGCGTGCGTTTTACTGATGAAGTTACCAAAACTTCTGAACTGGGAACAAGTGGTAGGGGATTTAGAAAGAAAATATCTGTATTTCCCGGAAAAGAACTTAACAACGAACTCGCAGGAAATGTAATTGATATATGCCCTGTGGGAGCTTTATTAAATAAAGACACTCTTCACGAAGAGCGTGTTTGGTATTGGGAATTCACGGATTCAGTTTGCTCACTTTGCAGTAATGGCTGTAATATCACCGTGGGTGTTGATCCCAGGAAAGGAAAAGTATCGAGAATAAGGCCAAGGGCAAATGATGAAGTAAATGATTTCTGGATATGTGATAGAGGCAGATACGACTTTAAAGAAGTTCAGGAAGATAAAAGACTTAATGATCCAATTTATAAAAACGGGAATGGATATGAAATCACCACCTGGGAAAATGCAGTAAGTGAGTTTCATACTAAATTTTCTGAAATCAGTAATGAATTTTCAGCTAATGTGGCAATAATCGGTTCAGCAAAACTAACAAATGAAGAAATCTTTCTTTTAACCAAACTCACTTCCAAAATTAAAAGCGCAAGATTAGTTTCAACAGTTGGAACTAAACATATAGAGAAGAAATTCAATATTCTAAGCAACGACCCTTATCCAAATAGTGAGGGGATAAGAAATTTTGAGATTGCAGAAAATCCAAGTGACATTGAAGAAACTATAGATTCAATAATCGATGGAAAGATCAATATGTTATTTGTTGTAAATGAAGATCTTTTTCAAATAGTTGATGAAAGTAAGGCACAGAAACTTAAAAGTGCCCTTGAGAACCAAAGGTACCTTGTTGTGCTTGATTCAAAACTCACTGAGACAGGAAGACTTGCAGACCTTATTCTTGCAGGTGCAACACCCTATGAAAAAGATGGGACTTTCACAAACGATCAGGGAAGAATTCAAAAGATTAAAAAAGCGATAAATCCTCCAGGTAACGCCAAGCCCGACTGGCAAGTGCTGACTATGCTTGGGAAAAAATTCGAAAATGCGCTTTTTGATTACTCATCCCCATCTGAAATTATGGATGATATTAGCGAGAACTATGAAAGTTTTGAACAAATAAACTACGATAGAATTGGTACTCTGGGAAGAGCAAAACTAAACTAAAATGTCCACATCTCTAATAATCGGAATAGCAATAGTTCAAATTTCACTTGTTTTGTTTGTAGTGCTTACTGCAGTTGCATATCTCACTTTTGCAGAAAGGCGTATTAGTGCCTTTATACAGGACCGTTATGGCCCAAATAGAGTTGGCCCATTTGGTTTACTCCAACCCCTGGCAGACGGGATAAAGTTTATTTTCAAAGAAGATATTATTCCAAACAAGGCTAATAAAGCCATGTATATATTAGCCCCTGCTTTTGCTCTTGTTACGGCTTTGTCTGCTCTCGCAGTTGTACCGATTGGAAGAGGATTTAATACAGATCTATTTGGACTCTTAAATGAATCAATTTTCATAAAACTTCAGATAGCTGATCTAAATATCGGAATTTTATACATAATGGCTATAAGTTCTCTTAGCGTTTACGGAATAGTATTGGGAGGATGGTCATCCAACAGCAAATACTCACTTCTCGGAGGACTCCGTGGAGCTGCTCAAATGATAAGCTATGAACTATCGCTGGGGCTTTCACTCATTGGAGTAATAGCTATTACCGGTTCATTAAGACTTGGTGACATTATTGAGGCCCAGGAAAGAGTTTGGTTTATGATACCTTCTTTCATTGGGTTTGTTGTATTTGTAATATCCTCATTTGCTGAAACAAACAGGCTTCCTTTTGACACTCCTGAGGCCGAACCAGAAATTGTTGCAGGTTATCACACTGAATATAGCAGTATGAAATTTGCAATGTTTTTCATGGCAGAATACACTCACATGATACTGGCATCATGCTTGATAACCAGCTTGTTTTTGGGTGGGTGGTATCCACTACCGATTGGTGGATGGTTTGGAATTGATATAGATACTCATTGGTACTTACCACCAATGGTGTTTATCAGTAAAGTTGTATTTCTACTCTTTTTCTTCATATGGGTAAGATGGACTTTACCAAGATTCAGGTTTGATCAGGTTATGCACCTTGGCTGGAAAAAACTTTTTCCGCTTGCTATACTCAACATACTGGTTGTAAGTGTTTTAATAATTCTTGGTATTGTTTAAAAACATTTGTCATTCCAAACTTGATTTGGAATCCAGGTTTTAGAGAAGTTTTTCAAGCAAATATCTCCACTAACTATTTTTATTCCAAAATGGGTCAATCTCCAAATTTCTTTTCCAAGTTTTAAAAGCTTTTCTAAATAAATTATCAGCAATCTTTATGAGTAAATTATCATTTTTTACTCTCCATAATATAAATACAGGGGTGTTTCTTTTACTTTATTCCGTAATTCTGGATTCCAAATCAAGTTTGGAATGACAGAAAGAATAGAATATGTAACATATGTCTTCAATCTATAAAACTCCTCTGTCCAATTTCATTGGTGGAGAGGGGATTTCTTATATCATTATGACAAAATACGAACTTGCTATAATCGGTGGAAGCTTTGCAGGACTTAGCTGCGCAGGAGCTGCTGCAGCAAGGGGTCTAAAAACAGTTGTATTCGATAAGAAAAAAAGACCTGGTTCATACACCCAGAGCACCGGTATATTTGTAAAAGAAATTGCTGATCAAATAGACCTACCATCTCATCTTACAAACAAAATTCATGGTGTAAGGCTATACTCCCCTAACTTGGAGTATGTTGACCTTATCTCACCAGGATACTATTTCCTTGCAACTGACACATGCAGAGTATTGGAATGGTTTTCAAAAGAAGCAGAGAATAAAGGTACGAAGCTGGTTTACAACGAGAATATAAATAATATTGAAACCAGAGAATCAGATATCTATTTCCCAGATCAGGATATAAGCAGTAAATATCTTGTGGCAGCAGATGGTGCTAGGTCAAGAACTGCTAAAGAACTAAACCTTGGAGTAAACAAATCCTTTCTACTTGGTGCTGAATTTGAAGTGAGTGGAATCAAAGGAATTGAGAGCGACTTTCTTCATGTTTTTTTAGACTCAAAACTTGCGCCCGGCTATATAGGTTGGATCGTACCGGGAGTCTCACATTTTCAGATAGGTATTGCAGTTAAATATCCGAAAAAACCTAAAGTGAAAGAACTAATTGAAAAAGTAAGTGGAATTTTTGATACAAGTGGAATGAAAATCACTGGCAGCAGAGGAGGCTTTATTCCATGTGGTGGAGTAGTCAAACCATACTACAAAGATAATGTTTGTCTTGTGGGTGATGCCGGTGGAATGGTCTCTCCTCTAACAGCAGGCGGAATTCATCCTGCAATTGAAATTGGAAGACTTTTAGGAATCGCAGTGAGTGATTACATTCAAGACGGTGGAATTAATCCGGGACTATATATCAAAAAACACCTACCCTCTTTCACTATCAAAAACCAACTCAGGAATATCTTTGATATATTAAGCCCACCAGATTTTCTTTACAACTTTTTAATTGGAAATAGTTTATTTAAAAAAAGTGCACAACTTATATTTTTTCATCACAGAGGGCTTCTTACTAAAAAAGCCTGGGAAGAAATTCTAAGAAAAAAATAAGACCTATAAAATATAGCTAATGATCAAACTAACTGAGGCAATAATTATTGTAGTAAAAGTAATAACCATTCCAGCAACTCTGAATTTAAGGTTTTCATTTACCTGCCTCACTCCATAGAAGTGAATAACTCTTCCAATGATAAGTGCAATTAATAATAAATGAATGACAATTTTTGAACTGATTTGTGTTTCGAGAAAAAATATCAAGATAAGTGCAATTGGAACATACTCAGCAAAATTTCCATGTACACGAATTGCCCGTTGAAGTAATTGATTATCGCCGTCTCCAATCAACACTTTGGCATTTCTTCTGATACCAATTGTTCTGAAACTCAGAAATATAAAAAACAATCCCAAAATTGCTGCATAAATTGGTGTTATAAGCATTATTATCCTCTTTAGTTATTCTTCTGAAAACATAGCAAACACTTCTTCGCCCGTCATATTTTTTGTTTCATTAGCAAAATCGTAGTAAGGTGGTTTTTCTTCAATAAATACTTGGTGATCAAATACAAAATTACTTTCATCAAATAAGGTAGGCGACATAATATATTGTCCTGTCTGTTTCAACTTATAAAAAAGATTACTTCCACATGTTTTACAAAAACCCCGCTGCGCCCAATCAGATGAATCATAAATCTCAACATTTTCTTCACCTTCAAATGAGACATCTGTGCCAGCATCAACTGCCAAAAATGGCCCACCAGACCATTTCCTACACATATTACAATGACATGCACCTAAACTATCACTTAAACTCGGAGCTGAAACCTTGACTGCACCACATAAACAACTTCCTTTTTTATCTGACATAGCTTTTCTCCTTTTAAAAATTTAGTTATTCGTATAAACAGGCATCAATAACTGCCAACACTTCATCTAAGAATTCCGAGGAAGCTCTTTCAATAAATTTAGCTTTGCGATACTTGAAATCAAGAGATTTAACTTGATCTACCATAACAAAGCCTGAGATATTTTTTGAATCAAAGATTTTTATATGAAACGGAAATTTTCTTTCAGTATTGGTTATTGGGCAAACAATGGCAAGCCCTGTTTTTTTGTTGAATAAAGTATTGCTGACAACAATTGCAGGTCGGCGACCTTTCTGCTCATGACCTGATTGTGGATCAAAGGTTAATGCAATAAAGTCGCCTTTTTGTGGAACAAATTGAGCCATCTACCATACTTCCTTTCCTTGAGGTTTTCCCCAGTCAACTTCTTTTGGTTCATAATCTTTTGGAATTTTAGATACAAGGTCTTTCAACTTATACTTTCCTCGAACTTTTCTAACAAGTTTTATTACTATCGAACCTTTTTCAATTGTAACATTAACTTCATCACCAACATTTATCTTTGCTTCTTCTAAAAGTTCTTTTGAGAAACGAAGACCCTGACTGTTACCCCATTTTTTAATTTTGGTTACCATATTTAATCTCCTAACAATGTATATACAAAGTTTATACTACTACTGTTATCAATTCAATCTATTAATTGGATCATCAATTGGCTTTTTAAAATCCGTTCTGTACTGATTAACTTTTATTAAACCTTCGATTAACTTTTCAACTCTTTTAACTTCACCCTCATTCAACTCTTTGAATTCCACAATTATAGAGTTCGAGACAATAGGTTTAATCCACATTCCTTTATAAGGCTTAACCTGATCTTTAATGTAGAGAATTGGAAACTTTTCCGATCGTGATTCAATGTGTCTTTTATAAACAATTTCAGAATGTTCCTGAATTGCAAAAATTCTCCATTTACCTGAGTTAGGTGGCCTTGGAAGTGTTATTGATCTACCTGATTTTGAATAAGGTCTTGATATCCCTCCACCGCTAGTTTCAATCTCTCTTAGTTTATAGAACTCACCATTCTGTTCTGCATAATATGTTACTCTTGGAAACTTCCATATAGGAATTGAGAGGTTATTTAGATTATAAAGTTTAACATTACACAAAGTCTTGTAAGAGGCACCAAACTTACCTCTTCTTGGTTCGGCCTCAAGATAAAGCCCAACACTTTCAGATGGAACTGGGAGAGCACTTACTATAACATTATCCTTCTTTACACACCCAGAAAGAGTAATTGTTATTAAAATCAGTATTATGAGTTTTTTCATTTTTTGAATATTACAACATCTTTATCAACAAATTCTAGTTTACTATTTATATGTTCTCCAATCCATTCAAAGGTTTCCACTGAAAAAAAACTTATGTGAGTCATATCAGTTATATAGTGCCATTTTGAAAAAGCTTGCTGATCTAAAACCATCTTTGTCATTATTCCCAAAAACCCTTCAGGTTTTAAACAAACCCACAGCTTTTCCAAAACTTCAAATGGTTCTTTAAGATGTTCTACTACTTCGCTTGCTGTTATAAAGTCATATTGTTTTTCAAAAACTGATTTATCCACCGAGTAATAAATATCATAAAGATTCATTTTATGCCCTGCTTCTTCAAACATCAAACTTAGAGTTGGACCTGGCCCTGAACCAAAATCAAGTCCAAAACTTTTGGGTTTGATTCTTGAATTCATGGGTTCAAAAATACGGCTAAGAAATTGCCTGTAGCCAGGATCATTATGATAATTTTCGTGTAAATCGTACCTCTTTTTTTCTTCTTCTTTTGAAAGATGGAATTCTTTTGAAACAAATACTAGATAACAATTATTACATCTTAAATATTTCCTTTGATTATCTTTATGAAAGTCAAAAATATTGTGGGACTGGCAAAGTGGGCAATAGTTACTCATTTCTTAAATTTTTTCCAAAATATATAAAACAAGTGTTGTATCATCAGGAGATTCAGAGAGATATTCAGTTGTAGAGAACTGTTTTTTATCTAGACCCCCAATATACTTTTTTATTTCATTGGTTTCTTCCTTTCCTTCTTTATGTCCAGGATAGCAAATAATTGTTATCAACCCACGATCGGAAAGAAGAATTATTGCAGAGTCTAATGCAATAATTGTTGTCACAGTTTTTGTACTAATATTTTTATCTGATTTTGGAAGGTAACCAAGATTGAACATTACTACATCAGCTTTATCTTTAATATATTCAGACATATTTTCATGTCCGTCATGGATAAATTCAACATTTTCTAAGAAACCCGTTTTATCTATTTTGTTTTTTGCAATTTCCAATGCTTCTTCTTGAATATCAAAGCTCAAAACTTTCCCGGATTCTGAACATAGTCTGGCAAGAAAAAGTGTATCAAAACCATTACCACAAGTGGCATCAATCCCCAGATTTATTGAGTTGAATTTTTGAGAGATTATTTGATGAGCTTTATCAGTGAGAGACAATTATTAGTTCCAGAAATAGCTTTAATTTCTAAGGGTTATTCTTTATCTTTAGATTTACCTTTTGAAACTGGCACAACTTTGGAATCTCCTGAAACTCCAAGAACTAAAGTATTTCCGGAGGATTCACCAAGAGTCTGAAGCATTCTGAGTTGCAATAAGTTCGGATTATCTTCGATCAGTTTTGCAGCATTTGTAAGATTTCTTAGAGCAGCTGTCTCACCCCTGGCTTTTTCAAGTGCAGCAAGGCCTTCTTTTTTTGCATTTACAACTTGAGCGAAAATCTCTTTAAGTTTTCCTGGGAACATTATGTCTTTAATGCTTACAGATATTAGTTTAAGTCCAATATCACTGGCTTTCGGTTCAATCATCTCAATCAGTTTTTTAGACAACTCATCACGGCTATCAAGCACAGTATCAATATCAGTGGCCCCGATTATTTCCCTTAGTGCAAGCTGAAGTTCAAGATAAAGTGTGTTGTAATAACTTTGAACTTTGTTAATCGCAGTTTCGGGATTGGTAATTTCATAATTAGCTGCCATGCTTACCCTCAACGTGACGCCATCCGAACTTAGAACTTCCTGTCCCGTAATTGAAATAAACATGGGACGAATATCTACTTTGTGAATTATAGTATGAAACGGAATATGCCAGTATTGACCAGGTTCCAGAACTGACTCAAACTTACCTTTGTTATATTTAAGCCCTCGTTGGTACTCAAGTATTGTTGTATATTTCACCCCGTATCTTAGAGCTAGAACAATAATTACGACAACAGTTACAGGTAAAATAAATTCCATTTTTATCTCCTTTATTAAACCCTAACCCAAGAAAACACAAGATCCTAACGGAGGTCTAAACCTGCAAAGCTAAAAGCTTGCTGCATTTCTGCTGTTCCCTCAGGATAGGGCATGTGGGATTTGAACCCGTGTGTTTCCACACAACGATGGAAGCTTTAATCGCAGGACTAATACAGCGATGCTGTTGTAGCTGCTTACATCTCCCAGAAATTTTCACGTTTTGATCAGACATTAATTGTAAATCCAGAATCTTAATATAATGGTCTTTGAGATTATACAGGATTTTTATTTTCTCAAGTGATAATTTAAAGTAAAACATGAAAATTTCATTTTAAACTATTGTTACAATTAAATAATTTCCAAGTCTACAATCAACTTGTTTCTTTCCATCAAAAGACTTAGGAGACAAACAGAAAAAATATTAATAGATAACAAAAAAGGGCAGCCGAATAGAAATTACTGGCTGCCCTTAAAACGATTTAAAGTAAGTTTAAATTCAGGAAACTAATTTTTTTCTTCTGATCCCAAAAAATAAAACCGTTATAAGTGGGACTATTAAAACCAGAATATTTGCAAATGCAGACCCGCTGTTAACATTCCCATTGACTAATGAACATCCGCCACCATCATCATCGTCGGCATCTACAACTGCTTCAC
Organism: Deltaproteobacteria bacterium; assembly: GCA_029262295.1. Taxonomy (GTDB): domain Bacteria; phylum Desulfobacterota_D; class UBA1144; order Nemesobacterales; family Nemesobacteraceae; genus JAJCZR01. The sequence goes on from JAJCZR010000004.1 coordinate 50,215, forward strand.
CATTATTATTATCAAACAGTGTAACATTAATTAGGTCAACAGGATTATCTGAATTACCTGATACTCCTGGTCCAAAACTGCCACTAACTTTTGAATTTGCAACCACACCTGATGAACTACCATCAAATGAAATCCCTATTCCAGGATTCGGAATAAAGTCATCAGATGGAAAATCACCAGTTGCAGGATTAAGCCTGTAACCAGTAGCAGTTATGTGACTATCTTTTATCGATACAACTGCATTATCCGATACTAGAATTCCAAAATTAATATTATTTTCTATACGGGAATTTGAGATAGTAACATGCGAAGCATTACGTATATCAATCCCATTTGTCCAGTTTCTAGTAACTATATTCTTTATTATTACCCTTCTGTTTGCAGGTGCATCCACAATTATTCCAGGGGCTCCCTGCCGGGCACCACTTCCTGCATCTCCCTGAAGCACTGCATCAATATTTGCAGTTACTCCCGGTGCTGCTTCCAATACTACATTTCCTGCTAGTGTAACAACTTCAGGAAAAGTACCAGAAGTCACTATAGTAATTCGTCCATTGTTATTAACCCCGAGCCCGCTATTTGCTCCATTTATTGTGCCAAAAACTCTATCACCGTCATTATCTTCATCATCACCAATAATAGAATCACCATCATAATCACCACAAGTTCCAATTGCCTGCGCAGAGTTTGAACCTGTAGGTGGTACGTTGCAATTGCCTTCAACCAATACTGGATGATTCGCAAACGCATCAGTCACATTGACCAGAACAATTCCAGTAAATAAAGCCAGTCCGATCAAAAAGAATAGCGTTGAATTTAAAAATTTTATTTTAGGAACTGTTTTAATGTTTTTCATTTATACGTTCTCCCAATTAGATTTAGTGTTTACATTAACCACTACCAACAAGATCAGAATGAGTCGATATCACCATCAGAATTTGGGTTATTATCAAAAAGTATAAGTGAACGTGTTAAAACAGAACCACTACCTTCGTTTGAAATACCAGTTGCAAAACTTCCTGTAATAGCAGTATTTACAACAGCCCCTGTGGAACTGTCTTCAAAAGAGATACCAATACCAGGATCTGGCGTGAAGTCATCAGATGGAAAATCACCTGTGCCGGGATTTAATCTGTAACCAGTGGCAGTAACATGACTATCTTTTATTGTTACTACTGCACTGTCTGATACCAAGATTCCATAATTAATATTATTTTCTACACTGCAACCTGAAATTGTTACATGTGAGTCTCCACGCACATCAATTCCATTAGTCCAGTTTCTTGTAACTATATTTTTGATTGTTACCCTTCTGTTTTCAGGTGCATCCACAATTATTCCGGGGGCTCCCTGCCTGGCACCGCTTCCATCATCACCCTGCAGCACAGCATCTATACTTGCTGAAACCCCAGGTGCAGCTTCTAAAACCACATTGCCTGCAAGTGTTACAACTTCAGGAAAAGTGCCGGAAGTAACAATAGTTATACGACCATTGTTGTTAACACCATCCGAGCTGTTAGCTCCGTTGATTGTGCCGAAGACCCTGTCGCCATCTGTATCTTCAGCAGTACCGATAACTCCATCGCCGTCGTAGTCACCGCAAGTGCCGGCTACCGGTGCAGAGTCTGAACCAGCAGGTGGTACATTACAGTTACCTTCAACCAATACTGGGTGATTGGCAAATGCATTGGAACTCCAGGATATTGCAAAAAACATTGCTACTATAAAAGCTGCAAATTTAATTTTTTTAAAAATGTGCATATTATTCCTCCTTTATTATGAAAAGTTTTTATATTTATTTAAGATAACTAATAGTAGTTACGTAACAAATATGATTATCGGATAAATTGAAAAAAGAATATAAAAATAATGCTTGACATGTTAAGTAGGCCGCTTTATCTTATACTTGCAACTTAAGTTAATCACTTAATTTGCAATCATCCTCCATCCTCCTTTAGATTTGCGGGAAAGTCTTAAAAAACTTTTCCGCATTTCTTTTTAATAGTTGGCCCTTTCTTTAAATACCCCTGCTTTAAAAAGTGAAACTAAAAGAAGAATATGTAAGACAAGAGTTATTTGAGCATAAGGTTTAATAGAGAAATCATAAATCCTTGTCCAGTCGCCAAAAGAAACTATTGAAAACATTGGATAGACAATCAAAGAATAAATAAGTTCAATTTTCACAAAACTAATTGCCAGCTCTTTAAATATAGGCTTTTTAATAAACCTTATAAAAGGTATTGGAATGAGTCCGATAACTATTGAAACAAGATTTCCACAAAATGAAATCCACCATCTTTCTGGCTGAGTAAATTCGCCACTTGGAAGTACATATCCCCAAAATATTCTCCATTGAAATTCTTCAACTTCGCCTCCAAAGTGCCAGACTGGAATTGCATGACCAAGTTCATGAAGAAGTACACCTATAGGGATCAAAAAGAAAAAGGCAGCCTGCGTTATAAGCGCCCTATCCTGCCTTGATACATTATCATCAAGCAAAGATTCTCTACTTTTATATAGATCTATCCCGACTTTTATGCTAATAAGAACATAGAAAATGGAAATAAGATCGAATGATATGAATGAAAAGCCCATTGGTTGCAAATATTTTACTGTTAAACAGCTATATTAAAATGAAAAATTATATAATCACTAAAAATCATGGCCTTAAAGAATAAAGCTTGACTTTATAAAGCTAAGATTTATATTGAATTATGTGATTAAAAGTTTCTGGGATAAAAGAACAAAAGACATTTTTGACGGGAATGAGATAAAAAATTTAAATAATAATCTGCAAAATAAAGCGAGAAGAAAACTAATATTACTGAATAGTGCAGAAAATTTATTAGCAATCAAAGTTTTTAGAAGCAATAGACTTGAAAAGAAAGAAGGGAAAATTCGTGGCATGAAAGGTTACCCAAACAAATGGTTTTCAATTTGGGTTGATGGGGCAAACAGAATTATTTTTACTTGGCATGAAAATAATGCACATAATGTTTTATTTCATGACTATCATAAGTAGGAGGTTTAACTATGTCTGAATATGAATTAACGGGAAAAAAATTAGATGCGGTCCATGTTGGTTCTGTATTAAAAGAATTGTTAGACGATTACGAAATCTCGCAAAGTTCACTGGCATTACAGATTGGAGTTACATATCCAACGTTAAATGATCTTTGTAATGAAAAGAAAAATCTTTCAACTGAAATGGCTTTAAGATTAGCAAGGGTATTTGAAGAATGGGGGCTCAATTTTAATTTTTGGATGAATATACAAAAACAGTATGAGCAAGATGTAAAAGAAACTGAATTATCTGAAGTCTTGAATAAGATAGAACCTTATAGAGCTGAAATCAATGAAGAACTTAAAGTATAGTTTTTATGTAAATGCTAATTACTATCTATATGGTCTTTGATTGCTCTATAAACTATGCCCTGAAATTGAGAAATGTTTTCATCAATTTTTGCAAAAGGAAAATCGGCAGTTTTAGCATGAACATTATCTCTTAAAAAAGTATATATTGATATTTCTTCCCCGTGATAACCAGTCTCTTTTTCTACATGAGGATATTTATCTTTTATCCACTCATCTGCATTTGCTCTGTTCTCTCCATTTAATTTCTCCAAAATTCTGAATAACAAGAAATGTTTTAGTCCATCAGACTCTTGACTTGTGGCTTCACGCCACATTAAGAGAATTTCATTTATTTCATCATCATAATTATTATTAAGTTTTCTTTTTATCTCTCCACCCTCAACTTCTTTTAATATATTTATCGCCTCAGAGATACAGATATTTTCAGTAGCAGATATCTGAGTATCACTACCTATTTCTTTAACATGAATGTCAGAGAAGTTGTATTTAGATATATATAAACTGTATTCCCAAGACAGTATATTTAATATTCTGGATACTTCGTTTTTTGCCAAATGCTCAAAGGGTAATTTATCGTCAGATTTAGCCTCAATTATAATTTCCAAAGAATCACTTGAATTAGAATTTAAAAAAACATTTAAGACTGAAGATTTGTATTCAATTTCCTCTTTGAATTTTAATTGATTGTTTTTAGACAGTGTTACTGTTGCTATTACCTTATACTCATTTTTCATGCTCATACTTACATCTGGTTTGTGATAAGAATTAACGCCTTTCAAAAAACATTACAGCGCCTTTGTGATTTACTTTGAGAGTTTTATTTGGTTCAAATGAAACGACTTCCCAGATTTGTTGACCTCGTTGATCGAAATAAATAATAGTACTTGCGTCATTTACTTTATAGTTTGCTTTTGCACTGCTTCCACCCTTACTGCTTATAACTTCACCATTATCTTTAAATTCCATGATCATATTAATAGAACGTTTACTGTTTTCATCACCTTCTTCCATCCAGTGTGTAAACTCCCATTTACCAACTAAATTGTCTTTTGTAACTGAACCACTCCAGGCAAAAGAAACAAACAAGAATAAAATTAGTTGAGAAAAAATAAGTTTTTTCATATTTCACCTTCCGAGTGAGTATTTTGATTCTATTTTTTAAGCAATGTTCAGCAATTACTCATAAACAAAAAGGTAACTACTTACAGCAACATTCCATCATCCTGGATGCCGCATCGAGTGCGGCATGACAATAAATGTATTATTAAACATCCAAGTTGCTTACATTCAGTGCATTAGTTTCTATAAATAGTTTTCTGGGTTCAACCTGATCGCCCATGAGAACTGTAAATATATTATCAGCTTCCACTGCATCTTCGACCATTACCTGCTTTAGGATACGATTTTCTGGGTTCATTGTGGTTTCCCAAAGTTGTTCAGGATTCATCTCACCAAGACCTTTATATCTTTGAATAAACTGACCTTTCTTACCTCTATCGAGAACAAAATCAGCGAATTCTTGTAGAGAAGCAAGTTTGTTTTCATTCTCATCATCTTTAATAATGTGTGGGCTGTTGCCAATTATGCTGATAGAATCTGCAAGGTTTCTTAATTCTTTAAAGTCAGGTGAATTCAGAAAATCAAAATCAATTTTTGTTGTTCTGCTTCGCCCGCTTTCCCTGAATGTATAGGCAACTATATTTGACTGATGTTCAGAATCTTCTTCGAGAATCCAATCGAGATCTACAATCTCTGGATACTGATTTTCAAGCCAGGTTTTAATATCTTTCAGCTTAATATCAAGCTCAGTTTCATTATCAAGTTTTAGATCTCCTTTTTTGAAATCAAGCTTTCTTGAAAAAGCATCTACAATTTTTCTGTCCCTTCCCCATCTACCAACTCGATCAAGAAACTTCTCAAACTTTATAACTTTCTTTACAAGCTCTAAAAGCCTGTTGCCTTTAATTTCATTCTTTTCATCGTTTTCAGGGAGTGCAGCAATTCCATCAACCCCGGTTTCAAGAAGAAAAGCCTCAAACTCTGGCTCATCTTTGAGATAAGTCTCCCTTTTTCCTTTTCTTACAAGGTAAAGCGGGGGTTGCGCTACATAGAGATAACCTCTTTCAACCAACTCAGGGAAATGCCTGAAAAAGAAAGTTAAAAGAAGGGTTCTTATATGAGAACCATCAACATCAGCATCAGTCATAAGAATTACTTTATGATAGCGAAGTTTCGAAAGATCAAAATCGTCCACTCCTATTCCGGTCCCTAGAACTGTAATAGTAGTCCTTATCTCTTCATTGCTGAGCATTTTATCAAATCTTGCTTTCTCAACATTGAGGATCTTTCCCCTAAGTGGAAGCACGGCTTGATTGTATCTTGCCCTAGCCTGTTTTGCAGAACCTCCGGCAGATTCCCCCTCTACAATATAAAGCTCACATTTTTCGGGATCACGTTCCTGACAATCGGCAAGTTTTCCAGGCAGTGAACCTGATTCGAGTGCACTTTTTCTTCTTGTTAGCTCTCTTGCCTTTCTTGCAGCATCCCTTGCCCTTGCAGCTTCTACTGTCTTCTCAATTATTCTTCTGGCAACTGATGGATTTTCTTCAAAGAAAACTCCAAGTTTTTCATTTAAAAGAGTCTCAACAATCCCCTTAACATAGGTATTGCCAAGTTTTGTTTTAGTTTGACCTTCAAATTTTGGATCTTTTAATTTAACACTTATTACCGCAGTAAGACCTTCTCTTGCATCATCTCCGCTTAAAGATATTTTAAGGTTTTTCAAAAGATTTTTATCTTCTGCATATTTATTAATAGTTCTGGTCAGAGCAGCTTTAAGTCCGGAGAGATGGGTGCCCCCCTCAATATTATTAATGTTGTTTGCATAACAAAAGATAGTTTCTTTATAAGTATCGTTATACTGAAGCGCAACCTCAACAACAGTGTCATCCTTTTTGCCTTCCACATAAATAACCTCTGGATGAAGGGCTTTCTTGTTTTTATTAAGCTCTTCAATGAATGCAATAATCCCACCTTCATAAAGAAACTTCTGATTTTTTTCGTTTCTCTCATCAGTGAGATTAATAATCAGACCTTTATTTAGAAACGCAAGCTCACGGATCCTGTGGGCAAGTGTGTCATAATTAAATTCGTCAATTTCAAATATTGAACTATCTGGTTTAAAACTGATTTTAGTCCCGCTTCTATTAGTCGTGCCAGTATCTTTAAGTTCAGTAACAGCAACTCCCTTTTCATATTCCTGATACCAAACATGACCATCCCTTCTTATTTCAAGTTTCAAAGACTCTGAAAGTGCATTTACAACTGTAACCCCCACTCCATGAAGTCCACCTGAAACCTGATAGACTTTCCCTTCAAACTTTCCCCCTGCATGAAGCATTGTCATTACTACCTCAGCAGCTGATTTACCTGAATCCTCGTGCTCATCAACAGGAATACCCCTTCCATCATCTTCAAGTGTTATACTTCCATCTACGTGGATCGTAACATTGATCTCAGTGCAATAATCAGCAAGGGCTTCATCGACACTGTTATCAAGAACCTCAAACACAAGGTGGTGAAACCCTCTGGAGCTTGTATCTCCAATGTACATATCTGGCCTTTTTCTTACAGCTTCAAGACCAGGTAAAACCTTAATTTGTTCAGCAGTGTAAGTACCGTCGCCGGCTACATTTTGATGTAATTCTTCAGAATTAATATTGGTTGGATCGCTTTCCAAAGTTAGTCCCTCCAGGGTAGGTAAGAAAAGATTAAATAAGATACCCAAAAAATTGATAAAAGTAAATAATTTCAGGCACTTTTAAAACATTTGGAAATAATTTTATTTGCCCATTTTAGCTATTTTCAGACGACTATTTTCAACTGATTTAATCCAATTATTTTAACAAGAAAATAAACAAATTTTGGCTATCAACTTTTATATTTAAGATTGTAATACTGAATCATGGCACTTATTGCATGCTGCACATAATCTATTCTTATATCATGGTTAATTTTATAGTTTTTTTGTGAACTTAGATAAGAAACCCTTCCCGGAAAACCCCCCTTAAATTCACCTGAGATAATCTGGGAACGTAAAAGAAACTTCGTTCCTTGCTCAGCATATTGCATTATCTTCACTTTTAGTGCCTGGTTTTCATCCGGAAGGATTTCATAAGCTGCAAGTAGCCCTTCAAGCGTGGTTGAGATTGGGGCGATTCGGTCTGATTTTATATCTTTTATCTGGTACACACCCGTCTTCTTATTTAATTTTGACTTCGATCTTATTATATTTTCACAAATTTGCAGGGCATGATCTATAAAAAGCTGTTTTGGAAAATCAAATTTATTTTTTTCTGACAGTTTAAATATCTTGTTTGTAGCAAGAAGTGCCCAGTGATCGTCTGGCACCTTACTCTTCCCTTTTCTAGATTCAGCAAGGTAGTTTAATATCTTCACAGAAGTGTTAATCCACTTCGGATCAGGATCAACCTCATAAAGCATCGCAAGGCCAAGAGCGGCCTCACCTGGATAATATAAAGAGGTCCAGTCATCAAGCCTTCCACCTTTAAGAAAGTTATATTTTGAGTAGTAATTGCCATCCTCTTTGAGCATAAACTGAATAAATTTTGCCAGTTTTCTCAATGTCTCAATATCAACAGAATCACTATCAATGCTTTTTAACCCTGAAAGGGCAACAAGTGCAAGACCAGCACCTCCAAGTTTTGCTTGCCTGAAATATGGAGAACTCAAAGTATAAGGATCGGACCACACGGCAAGCATATCTTGCTGACGAGGAACACTAGCAATGCAGCAACCTTGAAGATAAGAAGAAGCTTTTTTTATTGTCTTGAGCGTTTCTGGGTCTTTATTAAAATTATAAGAAAGCCAAAGAGAGTAGACTGTGCCGGAATGTCTTAACTCATTATATGAGTCTTTATTTCTATGGTTGTCATTCAGGTAGTTATTGTAGACGAACTTTCCACTTTCAAAATTATATCTTTGAAGATATTGAGCCCCGTTTTTTATAGCCTCTTTAAGATATTTGGGAAAATTACTTTCGGGTATATCTATATCGCCTGAAATAAGTTTGGTAGAAACATCACTTTGCTGAATTACATACTCATTCTTTTCAGAGAAAGAACTGACTGTGAGAAATAATGAAAGAACAAAAGAGGCAAAAAATATCTTTGCTAAATTCATATTGAAATTTATCTTATTTGGAAATTCTGGGCGTGGTAATTCCAACCTGTCTTTGATACTTACCTTTTTTGTCTTCATAAGAAGTTTCACATTCTTCATCGCCTTCAAAGAAAAGCACCTGGGCTATTCCCTCGTTAGCATATATTTTAGCAGGAATTGGAGTGGTGTTTGATATTTCAAGCGTCACGTAACCTTCCCATTCCGGTTCAAACGGTGTTACGTTCACTATAATACCGCATCTTGCATAAGTGGATTTTCCAAGACAAATTGTGAGGGTACTTCGCGGGATTTTAAAATATTCCATTGTTCTTGCAAGTGCAAAAGAATTGGGAGGGATAATACACTCATCTGCCTTTATTTCCACAAAGGATTTATCATCAAAATTTTTGGGGTCGACCAAGCTGTTGTGGACATTTGTAAACACTTTAAACTCATCGGTAACCCTTATGTCATAACCATAAGAGGAAAGGCCATAGGAGATTACACCTTTGCTAATCTGTCCTTCCACAAATGGTTCGATCATATTGTGTTCAAGCGCCATTTTTCTTATCCAGTGATCTGGTTTAATTCCCATTTTAAGCTCCCGTTATTAAATTCAAATTGGAATGCATAATACCATATATTGAGCCTGTAAACAAAAAAATAGTCTATTTTGTGGTTTCAACTAATAATTAATATTTAGAAGTGAAAGCAATTTTACCATCACAAAGTAGCAAAAAACCATAATTGCAAGTGAGAAAAGAAGGCTCAGATAAAAATTCACCTGATATTTCAAAAATAATGGAAGGGCAATAAAAAAGACAAGTGAAGGAATAACAAGCCAAAAGATACTCTTTGATAACGATGATATTTGTTCAATATCTTTTGTGTCAATATATATCCATGTAATTGCTAAAACCGACACCAACGGCACTGATGCCAAAATAGCCCCAAAAAGTGAACTTCTCTTGGATATTTCTGAGATTAATACGATTAAAAGAGCCGAGATAAAAAGTTTTACTATGTAAAAGACCATACTTTTAGACAAACTGTCTTAGAAACCTGATATCGTTTTCAAAAAATAACCTTATATCATTAACACCATATTTTAACATAGTTATTCGCTCCACACCCATACCAAATGCAAAACCCGAATAAACTTCAGTATCGTACCCCACACTTTTAAAGACTTCGGGATCAACCATGCCACAACCTAAAACTTCAAGCCAACCTGTATCTTTACAAACACGGCAGCCTTTTCCAGAACATATTTCACATTCAATATCCACTTCCGCGCTTGGCTCAGTGAACGGAAAGAAACTGGGCCTGAACCTGATATTGGTATTTTCTCCAAAGGTAAGGTTTATGAACTGAGTTATAATTGATTTAAGATTTCCAAAAGTAATATTCTTGTCCACCAAAAGCCCTTCTATCTGATGAAACATTGGGGTATGTGAGACATCACTATCACATCTGTATACTTTTCCAGGTGCAATTATCTTTACCGGGGGAAGCTGGTTTTGCATTACACGTACCTGCACTGGTGAGGTGTGAGTACGCAGAACTATATCATCAGAAATATAAAAAGTGTCTTGCATATCACGGGCAGGATGATCTTTAGGAATATTAAGCGCTTCAAAATTGTAATAATCCATTTCAATTTCAGGCCCTTCTGCCACTTCAAAACCCATTCTCTCAAAATTATAAACAATCTCTTCCATTACCTGAGTTATTGGATGTTTAGCACCGATGGGCATACCCCTTCCCGGGAGGGTAAAGTCTGTTGCTTCTTCAAGAAGTGTTTTTTCTCTTAATACCTTCTTTATCTCATCTGATTTTTGATCAAGGAGTATTTCAATATGGTTTTTGGCTTCATTTATTTTTTTCCCAAGCTCACGCCGTTCTTCTGCGGCCACATCTCTCATTGATTTCAAAAGATCGGTAATCAAGCCTTTTTTCCCAACATATTTGGCCTTTACCTGCTGAAGTGTATTCTCGTCCATAATATTTTTGAGATCTTCAGCAATCTTATCTTTTGCTTCTTTTATCTTATCATTCATAACAAATTCCCGATTTGATTTTTGTAATTAGAAAAAAGATTTTACCGTGATAAACACCATTATCAATCCCATTGCAACTTTTGAGAACACTCCGCCAAGTTTCCCCAAGAATACTCCCCATGCAGATCTAAGCGACTCCTTCATATTCCTGCCATTAATTAACTCAAAAAAAAGAGCACCTATATAAGCACCGGTAAAAGCTCCTATTAAAGCTCCAAAACCAAAAAAAAGTGGTGCCAGCCATATACCACCAATAATTCCAAATATTATTGATACAAGTATTGCTTTGTTGCTCGACTGATATCTTTTTGCACCAATAATACCTATCAAAAAATCAACGAGCTCTGCAAGAAGTGCAATAACAACAAGAATAATTACAATTTTTATATTTATCTGTTGAAAGCCTTCATACCATGCCAAAAGAAGTGATAGGCCTAAGATTATAAAATTACCGGGAAGGTTAAAAATGTGGGAAGCCAGTGCAGCAAAAGAAAATAAAATATATAAAACTAAGACCAGAATTGGAACTACATCATTCGAAAGAAACTCCATCTATTTATGAGGTTGTTGCCTTTTTCCTGTTTGTAAAGTAAATCACAAAAGAACTTGCAACAAATATAGAAGAGTAAGTTCCCAGAATAACACCTATAATTAGAGTAAATGCAAAATCATGTATTATTGACCCACCCAGTAAAAACAGTGGCACAAGCACAATAAAAACTGTGATAGTTGTAAGAATTGTCCTTGAAAGTGTCTGGTTAATACCTTCATTTACAATCTGGATAAAGCTCTTTTGGGGATTATTCCCCATGTTTTCCCTTATCCTGTCGAATATTACAATTGTGTCATTAACGGAGTAACCCACAACAGTTAAAAGCGCCGCAACAAGGGCAAGGGTGAATTCTTTATCTAAAAGCGAAATCGCACCGAGAGCAATTGTAAAATCGTGAAGAAGGGCTATTACAGCTCCCATTGCAAAAGCAAATTGAAAGCGAAATATAAGATAAATAAGAATACCTACACAACCAAAGAGTATTGCAAGGATAGCTTTTGTGATAAGCTCCTTTCCCACTTTTGGACCGATATAATCAATTCTGAGAATAGATGCCCCTTCAAAATCAGGTGTTTCTTTAATAATTTTTTGAAGTTGATTCTGAAAATCCTGAACTTTTTCAAAATCCGCAAGTTCAGGGGCAAAACTTATCAGGTACTCATTATCAACGGAAAGACCAAATTGCTGGACTGTTTCAGCCGGGAAACCACTTGAACTAAATTCATCTTTTAAAACATCTATATCCACATGTTTTGGTAGTTTTAAGTGCATCTCTGTCCCACCTGTAAACTCAACGCCCCAGTTTGGTCCACCATGGATTAATAGCGAAACAAGTGTGATTACCACAAGGGCAACGGAAATCTTGAAAGTTATTCCTCTTTTTGAAATAAAATCATAATTTGAGTTGGGTTTAATTAGATCCAAAGTAAATATCCTCCGAAGATGAGCTTAAATACTAACAGCTTCCACTTCCTTATTTCTATATAATAGTGATGTAAATGCCCTTGCAACTATAACGTTTGAGAACACTGTAGATATAATTCCGATCGAAAGCGTTGCAGCAAAACCTTTAATCGGCCCTGTGCCAAACCAAAAAAGTATCAGTGCCGTTACAAGTGTTGTAATGTTGGCATCAAGTATTGTCCAAAGCGATCTTGCATAACCTGCATTCACAGAGTTAAAGGGAGACTTCCCAAGACGAAGCTCTTCTTTAATTCTCTCAAAAATAATGATGTTTCCATCTACCGCCATACCAAGCGTCAGCACAAGCCCCGCAATACCGGGAAGGGTGAGGGTAACACCAAAGGCAGATAAAAATCCCATAATAAAAAGCATGTTTAACAAAAGCGCGAGGTTTGCAACAACACCCTGCAACTTATAGAAAACGGCCATAAAAATAATCACAAGTATGCCGCCAACAATCATTGAAAGCCTTCCTTTTGCAATAGAGTCTTTACCAAGTGACGGGCCAACTGTCCTTTCCTGCTCAACCATAACCGGAACTGGAAGCGCACCTGATCTTAAAATCAAGGCAAGGTCTTTAGCTTCTTCAGGAGTAAAAGTGCCGGTAATTGTTCCTTCATAAGTGATTTTGTCGTTTATTGTTGGTGCTGATTTTATTCTTCCATCAAGTACAATTGCAAGCCTTTTTCCTATATTTGCACTTGTAAGATCACCAAATTTGCTTGCACCTTCCCCTCGAAACCTAAAGCCAACTGCAGGCCTGCTGAATTCATCAAAAGCAATCCTAGCATCTGCAATAAACTCACCGGTTACCTGGGCTATATTTTCTGTAACAAAAAATGCTTCATTCTCATTTCCTGTATCACCTTCATGAATGGTAAAACCTTTCTCAGTTAGTTCTTCTTCACTATTCACTTCATAAGCCGCTATTAAATTTTCTTTTGCCAATCCGGTCGCTTCAACAATTTTAAATTCAAGAACTGCAGCTTTTTTTATAAGCCCCACAATTCTTTCCCTGTCCTTGTTGGAAGCCCCGGGTATCTGTACCAGGATTCTGTCTTTACCGGATTGTTGTATTGATGGTTCAACAAGTCCAAAATCCTTAACCCTGTTTTCAATAACCTGCCTTACCTGGGTAACTGAGTTTTCTTCGAGCTCTGCAATATAGGAACTTTTCACATTTGCTTTAAGTGAGAGGTTTTCTGAACTTACATCTGCAATAGTATCAAAATTTTCTTCTACATAGCTAACTGCTTTATCAAGGTCTTCTTTTGAGAAGAAATTCATTATGAGCTCGCCGGATTCCACTCTGGCGCTCTTAGTTAAAACCCTTTCATCTTTAAGCTCCTTTTCAACCACCACTTTCATTGAGCTTAGTTCCTGATCAAGTGCTTTATCGGTTTGCACCCCGAGTAAAAGAAATATTCCCCCTTTAAGGTCAAGGCCAAGCCTTATTCCCTGGCTCGGGAATATTTTCCCCCACCACGAAGGAAGTTTATCACCCGCAAATGTAGGTACGAGAAGTAACCCGCACATAATTGTCATAAAGATAATAAATGCTATCCAGCCTCTTGAAACTCTGTTCATCTAAGTCAACTACTCCCCTTTGGTTTTGAAACTTCTTTTTCGGTGTTTACAACTGCAGAGATCCCGGATCTTGTCATCTGCACATTAATTCCCTTGGCTATTTCCACAGTAATATCATTATCACTCACATTTATAACCTTTCCATAAATTCCACCGGATGTGAGGACTTTATCCCCTCTTTTCACATTCTTAAGCATATCCTGGCGATTGCGATTTTGTTTTTGTTGTGGCCTTAAAATTAACAGGTAAAAAAGCACAAAGATTAATATGAATGGTGCAAATGAAGTTATGGCAGATCCTGTAGACTCACCACCGCTGCCTGGAGGTGCACAGGAAGATATAAAAAGAAGTGAAATCACTGCTATTAATATAGTTTTCAATTTAGTATTTCCTCCGAACCGATCATCTCCAGATAAAAAGCGTTAAAATCTTCTGCATTGATTGAAGTTCTTATTCTTTTCATAAGTTTTGAGTAGTAGTTTAGATTATGTAGTGTAAGAAGCCTTAGAGCAAGAATTTCCCCTGCCATGAATATATGCCTTATATATGCCCTTGAAAAATTTCTGCAACAATAGCATTCACAACTATCATCGAGAGGATTTTCATCATTGGCATATTGGGCATTTTTTATAACTACTTTTCCCCTGGATGTAAAGAGAGTGCCATTTCTTGCATTACGTGTTGGGATAACACAATCAAATAAATCAACACCTCTTTTAACACTTTCAAGAATATCAATTGGTTTGCCAATTCCCATCATATATCTTACTTTTCCTACAGGGATTTCACCGACACAGACTGAGGCAAGTTCATAAGTTAATTCACTTTTCTCACCGATACCTAATCCACCTATTGAGTAGCCATCAAAATCAAGTTCAATAAGCTCCTCGGCAGATCTTTTCCGTAAATCAGAAAAAGCCCCACCCTGTATTATTCCAAAAAGGGCATTATTTTTACTAGCTTTTGCCTCTTTACAAAGCTTTGCCCACTTTGTTGTGAGTGCAACAGACTTTTCAGCATAGTCGTATGAGGAATCATGGGGAGGGCATTCATCTAAACACATCATTATATCAGAATTAAGGTCAGTTTGTATTTGTATCGATTTTTCAGGAGAAAGAAAATGTTCACTGCCATCAAGATGCGACTGAAAGATAACTCCGTCATCCTTTATTTTTCTTTTTTTTGAAAGGCTAAACACCTGAAAACCACCGCTGTCAGTCGCAACAGGTTTATTCCACGCCATATACTGCTGAAGCCCGCCTAACTTTCTAATCGTTTCAGTGCCTGGTCTTAAATAAAGGTGGTATGCATTGGAAATTACCATCTGGAAACCAAGTTCATTTAGATCAGAAGGTGTTAAGCCTTTTACAGTTGCCTGCGTTGCAACAGGCATAAATGCCGGTGTTTCCACAGTTCCGTGTGCAGTATTAATTTTTCCAAAACGTGCAGAACTTTCTTTATCTTTTTGAATAATTTCAAATTTATACATTTAGAATTTAATTGGAAGAAATATCTTATAGACCTAATACATCTTTCATTGAATAAATGCCAGGATTTTTTTGAGGAAGCCACTTCACTGCCAAAAGCACTCCTTTAGAGAAGTTGTCCCTGCTTGAAGCTTTATGAGTAAGCTCAACTCTTTCACCATCACCAAGAAACATAACCGTGTGATCTCCAACCACATCCCCTCCCCTGATTGTCTGTATACCTATCTCACCTTTTTTTCTCTCTCCTATCTTTCCATAACGCTCATATCTGGCCACATCTTCGAGATTGACTTTTAGACCTTCCGCAACAGATCTGGCTAAACCAAGGGCAGTGCCACTTGGGGCATCCACTTTGTTTTTATGGTGTGCCTCAACAATTTCAATATCATACGAATCACCGATTAAGGAAGCCACTTTTTTAGAAATCTCAAAAAGAATATTAACTCCTACACTCATATTTGGAGAGATTACACAAGGGATGTTTGATGCAAGCTTTTCAAGCCTGGCTTGTTCATTCTCATCAAACCCAGTTGTGCCAATAACCATGGACTTACCGTTATCTTTGGCAAACTTTAAATTTCTTAGAGTAGACTCTGGCGAAGTGAAATCTATCAGAATATCTGCATTACTACATGCTTCTTCCAAGTCTCCTTTTATCTCAACATGAATATTTTCATTTCCAATGATTTCACCAAGTTTCTTACCAATGAAAGTATGTCCGGGGATCTCAAGTGCACCAGTGATTTCAATTGCTGTATCACTCGCAAGGATTGAAGCAATGCTACGCCCCATTCTCCCTGAGGCACCAATGATCGCAGTTTTTATCATATTAATTTCCTAAAATGAATCGGTGCAGTTTTCTATGCACTCATCTTTCGTAATTCTCCACTCACTACCAATTATAGAGAGATCATACTTATTTCTATATGTTTTCTTCACTCTTTCAGTGCTTTGAGGAGATTTATAGTCAACTTCAATCTCGGCAACAACTATGGCCGCAACTTTATACAACTGGGTGGCCAAAAGCTTATAGTTAATAATTCGTATATCATAATCAGTGTAAATAGATTCAAGACGGTTTATGTAACCTTCCCGATCAGAACTGATAACATGCACCCTTTCATAAGCTGACGAAATATCTCTTTGCTTAAGTGCACTTAGAAACTGCTCTACTACAACTGTTGCAGAAACTTTTGGCTTAGGTCTTTCTACAATCTTTTTTTGCCTCTGCCTCGGGGCACAGGAAACAAGCAAAATCAGTATTAAAATATTTATTACAATGTATGGTCTCATATAATAAGGTGGTTGGAACAACTAATTAACAAACTTTGGATTTTCAAATAGAATAAGGACTTAACAAACAAATTTCAAGACAATGTTACGCATGCTATGAGTAAACTAAAAGAACCACCTCCGGCAAGATTTTTTATTGGGCTGATATTTAACCCTGATGCTAATCTAAAAAAGTGTATAGATAGACTGAAAAAGCAATTCGGTGAAATAATATTCGAAAGCGGTTCATTTGATTTTAGCGAGACAAACTATTATGAGAATGAAATGGGAAAGAGCCTTAAAAGAAAGTTTATAGCTTTTAGCAATCTGATAGAAAGAACCGGGATAATTGAGAAAAAAATAATTTCTAATGAAATTGAAAATGATTTTTCACTTAATGGGCAAAGGACAATAAACATTGACCCCGGGTATATAGCCCCTGAGCATCTTATTCTTGCCACAGGAAAAGGTTATGCCCACAGATCATATCTTGGCAAAGGCGTGTATGCTGAACTAACACTTATTTTCGAGAGAAATGTAATTAGAACTTTAGATTGGACATATCCCGACTATAAATTTAAAAATATTCAGGATATGTTTTTAGGTATAAGAAATAACTACTTACAACAACTTAGAGAAGGAAATTTAATATGAAAAGCATGACCGGGTTTGGAGAATCATATATTGAAACAACAATTGGGAAGGTAATGATTGAGATAAAATCTGAAAATCATAGATTTTTGGATATTAAAGTACAATCGCCCGAATACTTTAATGGAGTTGAAAACCTTGTAGCAAATGAAGTTAAAAAAAATATTAAAAGAGGAAAACTCAGAATTAAAATATCTGTCGAAGAAAATCAAAAAGAAAAAGAACAGATTTTAACTAAAAACCTCAAGGGAACTTTTGAAAATTTAAAAAAAGTAAGAAAAGAACTCAATATTAAAGATGAAGTAAAAATTGAACATCTTCTTATGTTAAAAGAAATATTTGATGAAAATATTTCTTTTGAACTTTCAGGTGCAACCATCAAGAAAATTACCCAGGCAGTTAATAACGCATTAGACAAGTTTGATAAATCAAGGTCTTCGGAAGGGAAAAAACTTAGAAAAGACATTTTAGGCCGTTTGAAAAATTTGAAATCCATTATCAGGAATATAAAAAGCAAAAGAAAAAACTTTTCTAAAGAATCAAGAAAAAAACTAAAAGAGAGGGTCGGTTCAATCTTAAAAGACAAGGAGATCGATGAATCAAGGCTTATTCAGGAAATATCTTTTCTTACGGAAAGAACAGAGATTACTGAGGAGCTTGTCAGGTTAGATGCACACATTTCCAAGTTTCAACAAAACACTAATAAAATTCATTCAATTGGGAAGGAACTCGACTTTTTGATCCAGGAAATGAATAGGGAATCTGGCACTATTTCTGCCAAGTGTAAAGATGCAGAAATTTCTCATCTAACAATTGAACTTCGCTCTGAACTTGAAAAAATAAGAGAACAAATTCAAAACATTGAATAATTAGCCCAAAGTTTGAAACTAATTTTTTACTGTGTTATCATTTCCAGACTTTCACTTTCGGTATATTCAGTTCACAAGGAGTTAATATAAAAGGTTATGAGCATTCTGGTTAATAAAGATTCTAAAGTAATTGTGCAAGGCATTACAGGAAGCGCTGGTCTTTTTCATGCACAGCAATGCAGGGATTATGGCACTCAGGTAGTTGGAGGCGTAACTCCCGGCAAAGGTGGGAGTGAAGTGGATGGATTTACGGTCTACAACAGCGTTAGTGAAGCTACGAAGGAAACAAGTGCGAATGTTTCCTTAATTTTTGTTCCTGCACCTTTTGCAATGGACTCAATCCTTGAAGCTGTGGATGCAGAAATTGAGACAATAATTTGTATAACTGAAGGCGTTCCAACACTTGATATTGTGAGAGTGAAAGAATTTATGAATGGTTCCCAATCAAGGCTTGTTGGCCCTAACTGCCCTGGTGTTATAACCCCGGGAGAAGCGAAAGTAGGAATTATGCCGGGTTATATTCATAAACCTGGAAAAGTCGGGATCATATCAAGAAGCGGAACACTCACTTATGAAGCTGTCTGGCAGACAACTAATATTGATATCGGACAATCCACATGCCTCGGGATCGGCGGCGACCCTGTTATTGGCACTACATTTATCGATGCCCTCGAACTATTTCAAAACGACCCTGATACGGAAGCTGTAATAATGATTGGTGAGATTGGTGGCTCTGATGAAGAAGAAGCTGCCGAATATATAAAAGATAATTTCAAAAAACCAATTGCTGCATTTATTGCCGGTTCCACTGCTCCTAAAGGAAAAAGAATGGGACATGCAGGGGCTATTGTTTCGGGAAGCTCAGGTAGTGCAGAAGACAAATTTGCTGCACTTGAAAGAGCAGGTGTTGCAACCTGTAAAAGCCCTGCAGCCATGGGCGAAACCCTAAAAGAAGTAATGGGCTAAAATTACTTTTTAGTTTTCTTTTCAGTATTATCTTTTCTTAATGCAACTAAATCCATTTGAACTGGAAATATTCAAAAACCAGCTTAGTACCATTGCTGAGGAAATGGGAACTGTATTGATCCGCTCGGCATTTTCCCCAAATATAAAAGAAAGAAGGGATATTTCCTGTGCTTTATTTAACTCAAAAGGAGAGATGATAGCCCAGGCAGCACATATACCTGTGCACCTTGGATCAATGTCATTTTCAACAAAGTCTGTATTGGATGAAAAGTCAATTGAAAAAGGTGATATATTTATCCTGAATGATCCATTTAAAGGCGGCACACATCTCCCTGATATAACTTGCATAGCTCCTGTTTTTATTAATGAAAAACTTGAATATTTGGTTGCCTCGAGAGCTCATCATGCTGATGTGGGGGGGAAATCTCCTGGCTCAATGCCCCTTTCAACTTCCATTCATGACGAAGGCATTATTATTCCACCGACAAAAATTTATAAAAAGGGGAAGTTAGATAGTAAACTTTTCAAAGAAATAATTGAAAAGACAAGAGATCCGCAAGAAAGAGAAGGAGATTTCAGGGCTCAAATATCTTCACTCGAAATTGGAAAACAAAGATTACTAAAAACCATTAAAAAACATTCACTCTCAAAAATCAATATTGCATCTGATGGTCTTATGGATTATAGCGAAAAGATTATGAGGAATGTCATAAGCAACATTCCAGATGGATTTTATGATTTTACAGACTTTCTGGACGATGACGGGGCAGGCACAAAAGATATTTCAATTAAAACCAAAATTGAAGTTAATGGCAGCAATGTAACTGTAGATTTTAGAGGCAGTTCAAAAAAAGTAAAAGGCTGCCTAAACGCTCCGTTGAGTGTAACAACAGCTGCTGTAGTTTACTGTTTTCAATGCCTTGCCCCACCCGAACTACCACTTAATTCAGGTCCTTTGCGGGCAATTAAAATTATTGTTGACGGTGATTCAATTCTAAATGCCAAATACCCAAGTGCAGTTGTAGGCGGAAATGTAGAAACATCTCAAAGGGTTGTGGATACGGTTTTTGGTGCACTTTCAAAAGCTATTCCTGAAAAAGTGCAGGCTGCCAGTGCCGGAACTATGAACAATATTACATTTGGTGGAATTAATCCAGCAACTGGTAACGAATTTACATATTATGAAACAATAGGTGGCGGCATGGGTGGAAGATCAGGTTTTAATGGTGTAAATGCAGTACAAACCCATATGACAAACACGCTTAACACACCAATAGAATCAATCGAAAGGGAACTTCCAATAATGATAGAATCCTATTCGATCAAACAAAGCTCAGGAGGCAGTGGAAAATACCGGGGAGGGAATGGAATTATAAGGGAATATAAATTCCTTGAGGATGCAGAAGTAAATCTTATAACTGAAAGAAGAACCCACTTGCCCTGGGGAATAAATGGTGGCGAGAATGGCAGCGAAGGAAAGAATACCCTGGTAATAGATGGTAAAGAAAAAGAACTTCCGGCAAAATGTTCCCTGAATGTCAAAAAAAACAATATTATCAGAATTGAAACCCCTGGCGGTGGAGGCTGGGGAAAACCACTTTCATAGATTTTCATACTTTTTTAAATTAACAAATCCGCTGGTAAACTAACCCCTTCACTAAAATATCTGCAAACAGGTTTATTAATATGAGTAAATTTTTTATAGTCGATGCACATGAAGACATCGCTTTTCATCTAAACTATTTTAAAAGGGATTTTGTTAATCCAGACACACCTTGCATGATCACCCTTCCCTGGATAAAAGAAGCGGGAATCAGAATTATTTTTAATACTGTATTTATTCATCCAAAACACAAACCTACCAAAACAGTTGAAAATGCAATGAAACAGCTAGACACGTACGACAAAATTTATAAAGAACATAAAAACGATGTTTTCCAGATCAAATCTAAAGATGATCTAAATAACCTTGCAGATGAAAACAGGATTGGATTTTTAACATTAATGGAAGGTGCTGATCCGCTAAGAAGCCCTGAAGACCTTGGCGAGTATTATCAAAGGGGAGTAAGGGTAGTGGGACCCACATGGAATAATAAAAATATTTTTGCTTCAGGCCCTGACACTCAAGATGGTCTATCAGATAAAGGCATTCAACTAATAAAAAAAATGAATGAACTTAATGTAACACTGGATTTATCTCATCTTAATGAAAAGTCATTTTGGGACTCAATTGAACTTACCAAACTCATACCTGTGGCAACCCACTCTAATGCAAGGGCACTAACGGATCATCCAAGAAATCTTAAAGATGAACAATTAAAAGCGATCTCCAAGAGAAATGGAGTAATTGGAATTGTTTTTTATAATGAGTTTTTAAAAAGAAATGAAAAACCAACAAGCCTTGAAAATATTTACGAACATACCGATTATATTTTAAACCTCTGTGGTGAAGATCATGTTGGCATCGGCACAGACCTTGATGGGGCAAGAATTAAAGATTTTCCAAAAGAAGTAAGACAAATTTCTAAACTACCTTTAGTAGCAGAATATTTTCTGAGCAAAGGTTATAGCGAAGAACTTGTTTCAAAAATAATGGGGAAAAATTTTCTCAGGGTTATTGAAAATAATTTAAACTAGATACATGCCACATAACCATAATCATGAAGTACCGAGCTACAACAAAGCATTTGCAATTGGGATTATATTAAATGTTGCGTTTTCACTTATTGAGGCAATTTATGGATTCCTATCCAACTCAATTGCACTTATAGCGGATGCGGGGCACAACTTTAGTGATGTAATTAGCCTGGTTATAGCCTGGGGAGCAATTTATCTGGCAGCAAAAAAACCTACACCCAGAAGAACTTATGGGTTTCGCCGCCTTACAATTCTTGCTTCACTTGCAAGTGCAATCCTTCTTTTGATAGCTATCGGGGCAATCTTATTAGAGGCTATAAAGAGATTTAATGAGCCTCAACCATTACAGGGCAAAACAATAATTATTGTAGCTGGAATTGGGATCATAATTAATTTAATCACTGCATTTATGTTCATCAAAAACCAGGAAAATGATCTTAATATAAAAGGTGCATTTTTACACATGCTTGCTGATGCCGGGGTTTCATTTGGTGTAGTATTGGCAGGAATAGCAATAATAGCCACAGGCTGGCTCTGGCTTGATCCAGCAATCAGTATTTTAATTGTAGTGATAATTTTAATTGGAACCTGGGGTTTATTAAAAGACTCATTAAATCTTGTTTTAGACTATGTGCCAAAAAATATTGATCCAGTTGAAGTAAAGAAATATTTTGAGGGTCTACCGCAAGTTAATGAAGTGCATGATCTTCATATCTGGGCAATGAGCACTACCGAAATAGCCCTTACAGCTCATCTGACAATTCCTGATAAAGATACTAATGATATTTTTTTGCAAAAGGTTTGCAGCGATCTTCATGAAAAATTTGGGATAGATCACCCAACTATACAAATTGAAAAAAATAACACAGATGAATTTTGCACGCAGTCATCACCAGAAAGTATATAGAAGCTAAATTGCTATTATTTTAAAGAGTTTTTCGTTTTAAGTTTTTTAATAAAAACCTGTACTTACCTGGCCCCATAAATAAGAATAAAACAAAGATAAGTAGTTGAAATAACAAACTGACTATTATCTTGTATGTTGGGTCTGAATCTTGAGAAACTAATACAAGGTTACTGAATATCGTAAAAAGTACTGAAACTATCATATAAGAAACAGCAAACTTAAAATAAATACCTAAAACTATTAATATTGAAACAACGAATTGAGAAAATGATGCCAGAAGGATCCACTCACTCGCATACTCAATCCCAAGGAACTTTAGATTCTCATTCATTTGATTCCATACGGAAAAACCTGAGTAAAAACTTGCAAACAAAGGTAACAAGGCCCCAACAATAATTCTTAGAACTAAAAGAAAAATATTCATTAGTTATAAATTTTGGCTTACTCAACAGGCTCAATCACACTCAACATCGGACCCTTGCTTCTTTTAAGCCTCCAGTCTGCCCCGTAAAGCATAATCTCATTTGATTTTTCTTCAGCAATTTCTTTTGAGCCAGTAAATACTATTACCCTGCCCCTGAAATCAACTTCACAAGTCATCTCAAATGATTCTTTTCTCCCGTATCCGAAAATATCCATAAGCATTTCAACTACATATTCATAAGTGTGATCATTATCGTCAAGAAGAACCAAATTATATTGCTCTGATTTTTTGGAATTTGTAATTCCCTCAAGCAATTCTTCATATATACCAGATGAAGATGACGATTTTCTTGATTCTGAGTCGTAAAATTGTCTTACTAGCTGCAAGTTGTTCATCACAAACTATTTAAAAATCTTGTATTTCCCTGGCCCTGTTAAGAATAAAGCAACATATACGGTTAATAATTCTAAAGCATGAGACGCTCCCTTTAGTCCGGCATTTTCAGCACCTGCAGGAAGTGAAAGATGCACTATTGCAGCCACTATCATAGTGAATGCCAGGATTGCTGTTGCAGGTCTAAAGAAAAACCCAACTAAAATAAAGAAAGAGCCAAAAAACTCAGAAAACGATGCCATAAAACCCCAAAATACAGGAAAAAAGTCAATTCCAAGATTGGCCATGTTGCCCCCAATCTTTTCCCATGCCTCCGGGCCACCCTTTATTTTTCCGAGCCCATGAAATATCATCATGGAGAGTCCTATCCCAATTCTCAAAACCAATAATCCTAAATCTTTTCTATTTCCAAACATTTGAATCCCCTTTAGTAATAACTTTTATTATAAATATTGAATAAATTCAAACAGTTACAATATAAACCTAATACATTTTCTGAATTTCATCATAAAGAATTTTATCTTTATATTATAGCAAACAACGAAAATAGCCTAAAATATTTTTAAGAAATGACAAATAAAATCATCAACCACCTTATTTATTCAAGCATCTTTGTGTCGATAGTTTCATCATTTCTTTTTGCTGTTACTCTTTTTACTTTTGATAAGATAATCCCAATCAATAAAGTTTTACTGGTATTTTTTGGAACACTTTTAATTTACAATATCGATCACCTAAAGGACATTAAGTCAGATAAAGTAACAAATCCGGAAAGAACGGATTTCATCGAAAAAAATAAATCCTTACTCAAAGCGATTGTAGTAGTTTCACTATTAGCCTCCACATATCTCCTTTTTCAAATCGGCATTTACAAGACCTTAATATTAATACCTGCCTTTTTTATTGGCATTTTTCACTGGAAATTAAAAAAGAATAAAGTTTTTAGCATTTTATATATAACTTTAAGTTGGACAGTCGTAGTTACAATTTTCCCTTTAATGGGCGAGTTTTATTCAAGAAAGGATCTTGTTCTTTTAACAACTATATTTGGACTGGTATTTATGGCTAATGCTTCAGTGTTTGTTGCTAGTGAACATGGATCAAAAACTGTAGGCAGGGCAGTGATTAGTTCAAAAATAATAGTAGTAATTGCGTTAGTTATAGCTTTACTATTATCAACTGAGATGAGGCCCCTTGCATTTATTCCGGCATTAACTCTAATTGCACTAATTTATTACAAACCAGATGAGAGATACAACTTATTTATTATGGATGGAGCGCTTTTAGTCGGAGGATTATTATCTGTTTTATACAAACAGTTTTTTACTTTTCTTTAATTTCCAAAGGTAGTGTATTTTCATCCATCAAGTCTGTTTCTTCAAGTCCATCTTCAAGCAGGGCCTTGTAGATCGACTTTTTTGCCTTTGCTCCTAATTTTTTCAGCTTTTCAACCTGACCGACTAAATTTCCCTGACCTGTTGATAATGCTTTAAATGCACTTTGGTATGAATTACTTGCATCATCCAGTTTCGAACCTATATTCTCTAAATGACGAATAAAATCAGTAAACCTATCATAGAGTTTTCCAGCCCTGTCTGAAATATCAATTGCATTCCTGCTCTGTTTTTCATATTGCCATATACTTTGAATTGTTCTAAGGGTGGCGAGAAGGGTTGAAGGGCAGACAAGGATAATGTCTTTATCAAAAGCATTTTTAAAAATTGATTTATCATTTTCAATTGCAAGCATAAAAGCAGACTCTATGGGAATAAACATCAATACATAATTAAGGCTTCTAATCTCATTTATATCTTCGTAATTTTTAACACCCAGCTCCTTAATATGATTATTTATTGATTGAATGTGTTCCTTTAAAGCACCCTGCCGTTCAATATCATCTTCTGCAGAACTGAATTTTTCATAAGCATTAAGAGAAACTTTTGAATCAATTATTACATCCTTATCATCAGGAAGGTGCACTATCACATCTGGCCGGAGCTGTCTTCCTTCTGCAGAGCGAAAAGAACTTTGAGTTTCATACTCTTCTCCTTTTCGAAGACCAGACATCTCCAGCACTTTTTCGAGAATCACCTCACCCCATGCACCCTGGGTTTGAGATTGTCCTTTAAGTGCTTTTGTAAGGTTAATTGCATCCTGCCCTATTCTCTCGTTGAGGTTTTTTAGCTGGTTTATCTGCGCTGAAAGTGAAACCCTGTCTTTAGTATCTTTTTCATAAGTGTCAGAAACTTTTTTATCGAAGTCTTTTATTTGCTCACGAAGAGGATTTAGAAGTGTCTCTAAATTAGTTTTGTTTTGATCAACAAACTTCTTACTTTTATCTTCAAATATTTTGTTTCCCAGATTCTGAAACTCTAGAGTGAGTTTTTCTTTAGCTTCATTTAGCAAAGCCAGTTTTTCAAGAGAAGATTCCCTATCTTTTTCAATAGTGGTTTTTAGCTCAGAAATAAGGCCTTCATCACTAATTCTTTTCTGGTTTAAGCCCGAAAGTTCTTTTTTTGTTTCAGAAAGTTGTTCTGAAGAATAGGTTATGGTTTTTTCTTTTTCATCAAGCCGGGATTCAAGGGAACTTTTTTCAGCAGTGAGGTTTGTATTGATTTGCCTTAAATTACTAAGGTTTATTTCAACATCTTCCACACGTTTACCAAGTTGAAGTAGCTCTTTATCTTTTGCCTCTAAGCTGTATCTGTTATTAGATATTTCTTCATTTTTCGCAAACAGTTCTTCTTTTAATTTTTGTGCAAGGTTACTTCTTTTATATAGCAAAGATAACAACAGAACAATTATCCCAAGAAAGATAAGGAAAAGAATAGGAAATAAATATGGGCTATTTTGTTGAACTAATATTAGACTTTGCAAAGCAGTCTTAAGTATATACGAATAGTCAGATGATATAAATAATATCAGTCTAGATAAAACTCTCCATATAGAACAGGAGTATCATTATAAATTACCTCTGCCTTATCACCCACTTTTACAGACGGAACATTCATACCAGATTTAGTATTAATCTTTTCGTAAACCCTTCCGTCATTAACCTGATAATCTTTAACAAAATCGCCATTGATAAGTAGCTTGACCATAGAACCATCAGGAATATTTGTGCGAGAGAATGCAAGTTTTAACTCTGCATTACCATCTGAGTATAATTCTCTTTCCACTTCTCCCCTTCCAGCTCTGGCAAATTCATTAGCGTTTGTGGGAGCAAGTTTAGCTTCAAAATCTTCAGTAATTCTTTTTGTTTCTTTGAACATAAACGAGATTATTGCAATTGCTACCACAGCTATTATGATCCAGCTCATCATTATAAAACTCCTATGTGTTTATTATATTAAATGATAATACTTTTTTATTTAGGATGTGTTAATTTTTGTAATTTACTGTGTTCCCTGAGATGAGGGGAATATTTCTTTTATAGTCGGAAGTTAATTCAACAACTTTAATCATTATATGGAGCCATAAACTATTAGATGCCTATCACTTACCTGTTTTACTTTAAGATCCAATTTTGCTATTTCTATTTGTTTTTCAACTTCACTAAGACTAAATGCAGACAGTAAAGATCGATGGAAATCTCTTTTTAAAATATCCGGTTCATCTTTAGCATAAATTTCAACTAGCATTCTAACTTCATCAAGACTCTCAGGTCTTAATAAATCCATGATGAAAACTTTAGTTGTTTCAAATCCAAGATTATTTACTGAGTCCCAAAGTACCATAGGGTCAGGAAGATGGTGAAGTAGGCTATTACTGATAATAAAATCATGATTTTTATCTGTTTCATATTCCTCAATTCTTGAACTTACAAACTGAATTCTTTTTTGATAGTTCGGTTTTTCTGAAAGGAATATATTTGCATAATTAATCATTTCTGATGAGCCATCAATTGCATGTATTTTGGTATTGGGAAATGCTTCAGCAAAACGAAAAGTAATATCACCTGGTCCACATCCTAAATCTAAAACCATGCCTTGGATATTTTGATCAGAAAATTTTTCTTTAAAAATTTTGATAAAATTTGAATGAGGTTCTTCAAAATCAGCTTTTGCATAAGCTTCTATCTGTTCTGGTTGAACCATTAATTCAGGCTCAGGAATTCTGTTCATAGAATCAATCAGGATATAATTTCATTTAAGCCATCAATAATTTTCAGAAGTTCTTCTTTGGAAATTCTGCCAAGACTTTTTCCGATGCGTTCAGTTGAAAGAGTTCTTATCTGACTAATCTTTGCCCACGACTTCTTGGGAAGTTTTGTGCTTTCTATTGGCAATGTCAGTGGAAATCCTGCTCGTTGTGATTGGCTTGTCAAAGCAATTGCTATTACAGTCCCTGATCTTTCATTAAATATATTATGGCTTAGAATTACTACAGGTCTTAAGCCAGCTTGCTCACTTCCTCTGACAGGATTGAGATCAGCCCATCTAACTTCACCCCTTAATATTCTGGCCAATCATCTAACTCCAAAGTTATACCTTCATCAGCAAATCTTTTTTCATAATCTGGGTCAAGTTTAGAGGATTCTTTCTCAAGTCTTAATTTAAGAAGTCTATCTAACTTTTCTTCTACAGCATCCTCAATGGCTCTACTGCGATTTGAATAAACTTTTTCTTTAACCAGCTGATCTAAACTATGAAGAGTTTTTTCTTCTAAAGTAATTGCAATCTTTGCCTTTGACATAGGTATGACAATACATCATACCTCATCTATGTCAATAACAGAATTTGTATGCTTGATTTAACTTTTATTCTTTGGAGGTAAAGATTTAGCAAAATCTAAACCTAGTTGAATCCACTTTGATAATGATTTTTCTGTTTTATATCCATCAGAACCAACATAGATAAATCCTTTCATAGGTCTTCCGGTAAAATCCATGGGACTAGCATTAGGCAAACTTAAAGCTTCTTCATATTTTTCGTACCCTACCCTAACAACAAGATTATCTTCTAAAACCCCAGCACACATATTTCGATTTATAAGAAAGCTGAGCCCGCCGAACATTCTCTTTTCAGATAATCCAGATTCTTTTTCAAGAGTTTTTCTTATTCTTTCTGCCAGTTTTTCATTATATGCCATCTAAAGTTAACTCTTTTTCAAATTTTATCTGTAAATATTTTTTCTATGCCCTACTTTAACTACCCAAACGGTTAGCTCACTATCCTGAATTGAATAAATTATCCTGTGATTACCTTTTCTTAATCTATATTTATCTTCCCCAGATAATTTTCTTACTCCAGATGGTCTTGGATTATCAGAAAGAGAACTAATTAGTTTTAATACTTTTCTGAGGTCTTTTTTGGGAATTTTATCAAAATCTTTTTTAACGGAATTTCTAAAAAGAACTTTATATTTTTCCTTCACTTTTAAGCTCTTTTAGCATCTGTTCGTAGGAAATTAGTGGTTCATTCTTTCGATCTTCAAAGGCTTGTAAATCTTCTGAATCTTCTGCAAGAGCAAATTTTACTGCTTCATTTACGAGCTCTGACATAGATCTCGATGTCTCAACCGATTTAATCTTCAAAGCTTTGTAAATATCAGTTTCAAGGTAAACAGTTGAACGTTTTGAAAGATTAGACATGTCTAGAACCTTTTTTTTGTATTTAATATTACTTAAAATAATAACGTTATAACGCTTTAACGTCAATCATAAGAAAGCTTAGGATGCCAGTCAGTTCCTCTGCCTTCTGGAGTCAGATCAAGAAAGTTCCAGATCGGCCACATTAGATCCATATGTCGTGGATGTCCCTCACTTGGAGAATATAAAAGCTCAGAACCCCAAAAATGGTAAATTCCATCTTCTTTTTTTACAAATACGTTACACATTGGCATCTGTGAACCTTCGTCTGTCTCAGCAAAGTAATCAGAGTTATATGTGCTTTTCTCAGAAGAAAGAAAATGAACTTTATTCCAGCCTCTTGTTTTGGCAAACTTCATAATTCTGTTAATAGGAGATTTTGCAACAACTGCAAAGTTAACTCTCTGTTTCAGATGATGAACGTATCCATTATATCCATCAGTGATTGAAGTACATGCCGGACACGGTTTTTCCATATTTGGTCCATACATGAAGCTGTAAATAATAAGAGTGTCTTTACCAAACTCAAAGAGCTCTGTGAGTTTTACTCGCGTTACCTCACCGTTAACAAGTTCATCAAAAACATAATCTTCTTTTACTTTTCCACCCATGGGAAGTTCGCGGCGAAGTTTGGCAACTTTCTCTATATTTTCCCTTAACTCAATCTCGGCCTTGAGAAGTTTATTTCTAACTTCTCGATATTCTTCACTTTCATTTGGAAATTTTTTATTATGAATTAAGTCGCTCATATTTTTACTCCAAGTTATTGTTGCATCTGAGCCAACACTTCATTGTAATCAGTATGGCATTTTTGATAAAACTCCTGCTGCTTAATACTATTAAACCATTTATTCAGATTTTGATAACCAGATATATCAACTCCCGCAGCCTGTGCCGGATCAAGAATTGCAACAAGATTTATATCCGCTAAGGTTAAATTATCTCCTGCCAGATAAGTTGAAACTCCAAGTTGATTATCAAGGACAGGAAAATACTGCTCAAGCATTTCAAGGCCAAAATTTAACGAATCCTCATCAACCTCTGCTCCAACCATTGGAGCTATCAGCCTATTAAAAAGCACTCTTGTAAGCATTCCCTGGACATGAATATTGCTAAAATCAATCCACTGATCCACAACAGCCCTTTGTTTTAAGTCTTGAGGATACAAATCAGAGTTGGTTTTATTTACAAGATATCTTGCTATCGCCATGCTCTCAAAGATTGTTATATCTTCATCCTGAATCACAGGAACCTTCCCAACAGGATTTAACTTTAGAAACTCCTCTGATCTTTGCTCCCCTTCCATGAGATTAACGGGAATTAACTCATAATCGAGGCCAACAGCATTAGCTGTGTACCTAACCTTATTTACATTATTTGATACTGGCATTCCATAAATCTTTAACATTTAGTGCCTCCTGAAATTGTTGTTAATTACATTTAACCATATGGTTAAATGTAAGTCAACAAATTTTTCTCAGTGTTAATAAATAGGGAATATCATAAAATGAGACTATGGTTTTAAACCTTGAGGAACGCCATTCGGAAAAAGTTTTTGAATTGTATCTTTTATTCTGCCAATTCTGTTATCTGGATTTGGGTGGGTACTAAAAAACTCTGGCTGCCTATTGCCACTTGATGCTTCAGCAAGAATTTTCATAACTCCAACCATGGATGTAGGATCATAGCCAGCTTTTGACATAAGAATTATTCCAAGCTCGTCGGATTGTAGTTCATCTTCTCTGCCATACTTCATATTTATCATCTGACCGATCATTGCAGCCATTTGGGCTGAGCCGGAATTGCCAGATGCAGTCATAACTGCTCCAGTAAGTCCTTGTGTTAATGTTGATTTAGCAATCCTTTGTGCTCCATGCCTTGCAACCACATGACCAATTTCATGCCCGAGCACACCTGCCAATTGACCCTCAGTTTCAAGCTTTGAAAAAAGTGCGTATGTAATAAAACACTGCCCGCCTGGAAGTGCAAAGGCATTAATTGATTGTGGATCTTTAAGAAGGTGAAATTCAAATTCCCATGGAAGTTCTTGTATTTCCTGTGAATTGGCTAAGAGTTTATTTCCTACGTTATCAAGAAAATCCTGTGCCCTTTGATCCGGGTATAAACCCCCATGTTGCTCAATCATTTTTGGAGTTGATTGAAGGCCAATAGCAATCTCTTGCTTTGGTGTAAGGCTTACATACTGCTCCTCACCAGTTACTGGATTGAACTCTTTGGATGAACAATAAGAGAAAAAGGCAAAAGCTGCAAAAGCCAAGCCTATTAATAGTCTTCCTTTTCCACCTCTTCTGCCACGAAGCCCGGATGATCCATAGCGCATGGGTGAACGCCGACTTCTATTCATTAATTGCCCACCAATTCAGACTCTTCAATTTCAAATGTTTCATATAGACCACCTGAAAGTACACCGAGGATAACAAAATTTATTAAAGTCATTTCATTTTTTAATACATAAAGCCACGGAAAGAATAAAGTAAGAGAGTTAAAAAAGATAAAATATAGAGCAAGGCCAAAAATTGCCCCGCCAATTATTCCTGTTATCAAGCCCCCTCTATGAAGTACAAAGGAAACAATAAAAGTAAATATAAGTGCAAATATCACGATGAATAGAAGGGAAACAATTAATGCAGTAATATCAAAACTGGCAGGCGGAGGAAGAATTTTCTCTCCTAAAAAAACCGAAGAAAAATAACGGATTACAGAATTATAGTTGCCGCCGTATATAAAAGGAATCAAGAAAAGATTTAAAAGGTAGAAAATAGCCCCTGAAATAAGCCCTGAAATTATAGTGGCGTTCCAATCAACTATTAATTTTTTAGTAGGTTTACTATCTGCCATCAACTTCTCCTGACATAAAGCATAAAGAACACTAACAACATACTATAAAAATATTTAGATAATTGCAATAATTTACAAAAGTTTTCCAATCCACTTCTGATATAGTTGACTAAATTCTTCGTCTGTCATTGAATCACCGTAAGTAAGCCACTGTTCATCAGTTATTTTATTTCGAATTTCTGACCATTTTATAGCGTCTTCACCAATTAGATAACGCAGTTTTGGCTCATCAGTCTCTAAAACTTTTAGAATTAGTTCAGCCACATCCTGAGGTCTAAGAGCAGTTTCAAACTCTTTTTTAAACATCATGATTATTCTCCTTCGAAATTCATGGTAAGGAGAATTCTCATCACTGCTTTCTATTACATTTTTATGAATAGGTGTTAAAACAACTCCGGGTTCAATTAATGAAACTTTAATATTAAATCGTCTTACTTCCTGAGCCAGAGTCTCAGTCAGACATTCAAGAGCATGTTTCGAAGAATTGTAAGGAGAATGAGGTGCAATTGCTATCCTTCCACCTACAGAAGAAATATTAATAATCCTTCCCGAATTTCTTTTACGCATCCCGGGAAGTACAAGCTTTATTAATCTTAAAGCTCCAAAAAAGTTTGTCTCAAAAACATCTTTGTAAACATCAATTGGTGTTTCTTCAACTGAACCAGAACCTGATATTGCAGCATTATTTATTAGAATATCAATCTGGTTTTCTTTAGACAATATTTGAGAAACAGCATTCTCACATGATTTTTGATTATTAACATCAAGT
Source organism: Deltaproteobacteria bacterium (assembly GCA_029262295.1). Classification (GTDB taxonomy): domain Bacteria; phylum Desulfobacterota_D; class UBA1144; order Nemesobacterales; family Nemesobacteraceae; genus JAJCZR01. The sequence continues at coordinate 82,758 of JAJCZR010000004.1, forward strand.
TCTAAAACTTCAATATTTATATCTTCATCTTTAGCAATTTTTAGTAAGGAATCCGCTTTTTCGAGATTCCTCATTGTTGCATAAACATTATATTTATTTCTTGCAAGATTGAGTGAGGTTGCTTTGCCAATTCCAGAATTTGAACCTGTGATTAATACTGTTTTCATAAAAAAAATTTATAGAGAAGGAACACAGTCTCAGATCAATGTGATTTTATTTATAGAGTATTATTATGCTTTAAACTTTAATTTTTTCTTTATACAGTTTTTTGAACTTTTCCAATTTCGGATCTATCACCACCTGGCAATATGGACGATCCGGATCGGTAGCATAATAATCCTGATGATATGCTTCTGCAGGATAAAATTCTTCAAACATTTTCAGTTCTGTCACAATTGTATTTTCATAGGCATTTTGTACTTCTTCAATACTTTTCATAGCAAGGCCTTTTTCTTTTTCATCTCGATAAAAAATTATACTTCGGTATTGCGTTCCCCTATCAGCTCCCTGCCTGTTGGGAGTGGTGGGATCGTGAGTAGTTAAGTGGATTTTTGCCAAATCTTCAAAACTGATTTCATCAGGATTGTATGTTACTTCAATTACTTCTGCATGTCCGGTTGTGCCGTTGCAAACTTCGTTGTAAGATGGATTCTTCACACTTCCACCACTATATCCACTCTCAACTTTAAAAACACCTTTCAACTGCTGAAATAAAGCCTCGGTACACCAGAAACATCCCCCACCAAAAGTTATCTTTTGTTCATTGGATATTATTTTATTCATTCGATTTTTCTTACCCTTTTTATTGTTATTAGTTTATTTAGTTTGTTCTTGTCAGGAAATAATAACTTATTAGTATCAAAATATGAATCTAGGATTCATATCTAAAATATCATAGATTTAACTTTTCCATTTTAGATAAAAATAGAGAGGAAATTGATACGGTATAAAGTATAAACTTGCACCCTTTTAAATTGTAACGACATTGAAACATTGCTGCTTTACAAAGAATTAAAAAAACTTTTTATTAATGGGTTTAGCTTCTCATAATCTATAAGGAAGGAATCATGTCCGTAAGGCGAGTCTATTTCATTGTATGTAACATCAATATTATTTGCTTTTAAGGCATCAACAAGCTCACTCGACTGATATGACGGATACAGCCAATCAGTAGTATAAGAAGCAACTAATACCTTTTTACATTTTATTCTTTTTAATGATTCTTCCAGATTCGCATAGCCTTCCCCTGCATCATAAATGTCCAAAGCCCTCAGTATATAAATGTAGCTATTTGCATCAAATCTTTTAACAAATTTTGATCCCTGGTATTCAAGATATTTCTCAATCTCAAATTTACTGTTGAGGTCTGATTTTATTTTATCTGAATCATCATGTTTTCTTCCAAACTTTTCCCAGAGCCATCCGTCACTAAGATAGGTAATATGGCCCAGCATCCTTGCAATTGAGAGTCCTTTTTCAGGCGGATCTTCACCATAATAATTTCCACCATCCCAATTAGGGTCATCCATTATTGCCTGTATTCCAACTTTGTGTATCCCTATGGATTGGGGTGATGATTTTGCAGCAGTGGCAATCAATATCAGGGAATCAACCATTCCAGGGTAAAGCAATGCCCATTCAATAGCCTGCATTCCTCCCATCGACCCGCCGGCTATACTACGAATACTTTTTACTCCTAAATGTTTAATAAGCTCATACTGCGCGCGAACGATATCGCTAATAGTGATCACAGGGAAAGATGAACCATAGGGTTTCCCTGTTTCAGGATTCACAGAGGAAGGGCCGGTAGTGCCATAACAGCTTCCAAGGATATTAGAGCAGATTACGAAATATCTATCTGTATCAAACGACTTCCCGGAACCTATCATTACATCCCACCATCCGGGATTTTTATCATCCGGGGAGTTTTTACCTGCAGCATGTGCACTGGCGGTAAGCGCATGCTCAATAAGAATTACATTATCACCTTCTTCGTTTAACTCTCCATAAGTCTCATAAGCAACTGTTATTGGACCAAGTTGCTTGCCATTATCCAAAAGAAACGGTTCAGCGAAGGATAAATATTTGGTTTCTACCAAACCTACTGAGCCTTCCTGGGCAACGACAACCGGAGATTCGCCTAACTCCTTTTTTTTCATTACTTAGCCCTTTTGAGACTTTCCAAGTGCCTGATCCAGATCCCAGATAAGATCATCAAGAGTCTCAAGACCTACAGAGATACGAACCGTCTCCGGAGTTACACCTGCCGCCATTTGCTCTTCTTCGTTTAGTTGACGGTGTGTTGTTGAAGCCGGATGAGCGATTAAAGATTTTGCATCCCCAACGTTTACAAGATGGCTGAAAAGCTCGACACTGTTTATTAATGTTTTTCCTG
>JAJCZR010000005.1 GCA_029262295.1 Deltaproteobacteria bacterium
CTGGCGAGTTCCCTTTGAATCCTTTGAATAAGTTTTTCCAAAACCAGTGGAGTATTTATCCATACTGTTGGTTTTGCCTTTTTTAAGTCTTCAAGCATCTCTTTTGGTTTTATGCTTCTTGAATAAAATACATGCACCCCACTATGAAATGTTGCAAGAAGACCACAGGTCTTTTCATAAGCATGGTGTATCGGTAGTATAGAAAAAGCTATATCTCCTTCTCTGAGGTCAAGAAAACTGTAAATATTCTCCACGTTGGACATTAAATTCCCGTTGGTAAGCATAACGCCTTTTGGATTTCCTGTAGTGCCTGAAGTAAAAAGTATTTCACATAGATCGTTGGTGTTTGAGTGGTTTTTTTCAATACCTTCCTCGTATTTTGAAGCAAGGCTTTTGATATTCTGAAATTCTATAACTGTTTTTAGTTCTGAGTAAGAGCTTTGAATTTTTTTGGCAGTTTCCAGGAATGTGTTTGAGAGAATTATTGCTTTGGAATCTGAAAATTTTAAAATAAACTCAAGGTTTTTTTCCTCTCCCCTTGCATCAAGTGGGATAGCAACTGCTCCAATCCAGTTGATTGCAAAATATGATATTCCCCACTCAGGGCAGTTTTCTCCAAGAATTGCAATATGGTCTCCTTTCTTGAGGCCATGATCCTGGAGATAATTTGCCAATTTTTTAACTAGGCCAAATACCTCACTATAAGTAAGTTCATAAATATTCCCGTCTCTTGGTATTGAGAATGCAGGGCTATCTTTATATTCCTCGCAACTTTGTTCAACCATTCCCTGAATGGTTGATATGCTCTTTTTCTGTCTGATTGAAGGAACTTTTCTTTTTGGGCTTGTTAGTTTTTTCATTTAGAAGTTAAAACTAAACACGAGGCATTTAGTGATATATCTTTTTTACCCACTTACTCTCTCGAGCACCACTTCAAGTATCTTTTCATGAATTCCAAGTGGTTCTGAAACCTGGTACTGAATGCCTGGAAATTTTGAAGCAGCTTCTTCCGCCATTCTGGGAATATCGCTTTTAGAGTGTCTCCCGGGAACAAGAAAGTAAGGATGCACTATAATCTTCTTTGCGCCATTATTAAAACATTTTGAAAAAGCATCCTCTATTGAGGGTAGGGCAAGCTCCATGTGACTGTGTTCAACCATATCAAATTTGCAATCAGGATGATCTCTAAGTTTTTCAGCTATTTTTTCTAGAAGATCATTTGCTTCTTCTACCTTACTTCCATGGTCGACTAGAATAAGGGCTTTCATAGTTAGTTATTGTAAGAGTTGAGCTTTACAGTTTCAAGGACTATCTCAGCTGATCTGTAAAACTCATCAAGTATGAGATGCTCGCTTACAGTGTGGAGTTCGTACATTCCCGTGCCAAGATTTACGCATTCAATGCCTCTGTTATTTAAGTAGTTAGCATCGCATCCACCACCGCTGGTGTGGTGTTTAATTTCGTGATTAAGGTTTTCACAAGCCTTATCTACAAGTTTGGTCACATGTGCATAGGAGGGAACATCCATGTTTTCATATATTCGTTCAATATCTATTTCTACTGACGAACTGTATTCTTCTCCATTAAATATTATTTTGTGATTTCGAGACGCCTCATAAAAACAGTTGCACATATGTTCAACCTGCTTATCAAGTTTTTCCTTGTCATGGCTTCTTGCTTCAGCGTCAATATTTACAAGTTTGGGAACAATATTTGTTGCCACTCCACCGGAAATGAGTCCGATATTGGCGGTTGTTTCCTCGTCAATTCTTCCGATATTCATTTTTGCAATTGCTTCACTCGCAACTTTTACTGCGCTGATACCATTTTCAGGACAAAGCCCTGCATGTGCTTCAAGACCATGAACCTTAATGTGAAGTTTATCTGAAGAAGGGCATCTGAGAACAAGCCTCTTAGGTGTGCTGCTGTCTAAAACTATTCCATACTTGCTTTTGAATTTTTCGATATCTATATATTTTGCGCCTAATAAGCCAATTTCTTCGCAAATTGTAAAGGCAATTTCTATATCTCCATGAGGGATTTCTTTTTCTTTAAGGGTACGCAAAACTTCAACAATTATGGAAACTCCACTTTTGTCGTCGCTTCCGAGAATTGTCGTGCCATCGCTTCTCATTACGCCATCGACTATATGGGGCTTGATTCCTTCCCCCGGGGCCACCGTGTCCATGTGGGAGCATAGAAAAAATGGTGGTGCTTCGCTTTTGTTTCCTTTTAGTTTAACAATGAGGTTTCCTACATTTCCGCCAACTTTTTCACCCACATTGTCATAAGAGCATTCAGCTCCGAGCTCTTCCATATCTTTTTGAAGCTTAAGGGCTACATCCTTTTCTCTTTTAGAATGGCTATCAATCTTAATGATATCCATTACATGCTGTGTCATTCTGTCTTTTGAGATCATTTGCTTTATCCCTATTAATATTTGTAATAAAGATATTTGAAAAAAGTGATTATTTAAAGGGTCTCCAACTTTTAAGCAAAGAGAAGGAAAGAAGGTTGTAAAAATAGACTTTAGAAAGATTGAATAAAAAAACAAGTTTAGGTATTTACTACCAACAGCTAATACCTAGTTTATATTAACAATACCCTTTAGGGTTTCTATAACGTTAATTACTTTATCTTTGTTTAAAGAATATATTCTGCTTTGTTTTACTTTTTTTTCTTTTACAAGCCCTGCTTCTTTTAAGATTCTAAGATGATTGGATATTGTAGGTTGGGAAATACTAAAGTTTTTTGCTATATCACCTGAGCTGCTGCTCCCTTTATTTCCAAGGATTTCAAGAATTTTCCTTCTGCTGTCGTCTCCCAGAGCTTTAAATTGACATCCCATATTTATCTTCTCCTGTTTGAAAAATTTCTAGTTATTGTATTTAGGTATATTTTGTCTGGCAAAAGATTCAAAAAATTGTTGATGTTTAAAATTTGCCTTAATAAACCCTTGGAAATTATTTACGTGAAATACTATAAATATGGTTTTACTTTTCTCAGTATCTTTTAATATCTTTTTGTAAATAACCAATATAAAAAATCCCTTACCCCTATAATTTAGAATTAAAAAATTACAGGAATAAGGGAAAAATTTTTCAGATAAATCTGAAAATGAAGTTTGAGTTCAGGTTAGTGAATTTAAAAAAGTTTTCATGCTACTAATCTCAGATTTATTCAAAGAATAAATTCTGTTTTGCCTAACCTTTTTCTCGCTTACAAGATCAGCTTCTTTCAAAATCTTAAGATGATTAGAGATCGCTGGCTTTGATATGCTGAACTTGCTTGCAATATCACCTGCTGCGCTTTCTCCCTCACTTAAGGTTACCAATATCTGCCGTCTTGTCTCGTCAGCAATAGCTTTATATGTACAACCCATAGTTTACTTCCTCCCTGTTGAAACTGTTGAATAATGTAACTGAATAATTTATAAGTTCTAACTTTATTTTTAGTCTGCGAAAATAAATTACTTTTATCTATATTTGTTTAGTCATGATAAGGATTTTCCTTTGAAATTATATTGGTTAATTTATACTCAAACTTTTCTATAAAATCAATTCTCTATTTATGAATTTTCGGAGGCAAAAATGAAGTTTTCTTTAAAAACAAGTGATATCTTAAGAAGTGCGTCGAACACGGTAGTTCTTTTAAGATATGAAAAGAAGATAAAAGACAATATAGTTAAAAAAGCAAATGAGAAGCTAAAAAACTTCTTGTTCGACAAAATAGGTTCACAAAACTTTAATGGCGAATTTGGAAAAAGGGTTTCAGTTGATTCCATAAGTAACTATAAATTCAACGACCTCTGTATTATTGGCCTTGGTGAAAAGAATAAATTTGATTCAATTGCTGCTTACAGAATAGGCAATATCATTGCAAGTAAACTAAAGAATTTATCAGAATCTGTTGCAGTTGATTTATCAAACCTCCCAAAAGAATATTTTGGAATTATTATTGAGGGGATAGTTGTAGGCTGCTATGAATACAATCGTTTCAAAACAAAGAAACAAAGTGTATGCAAAATAAATGTTGTTGACTTCTATTCAAAGAAAATTTCTTCATCTCTTTTTAAATCAAAAGTAAATGAAGCAAAGAGTATTTCTTCTTCAATTTCGCTTACAAGAGACTTGGTGAATGATCCACCTAATAAACTTACCCCTGAAATTCTGGCAGACCATGCCCTTCGAATATCAAAGAACAGCGATGTGCTTTCCTGCCGGGTATACGATGAAAATGAACTGAGCGAAATGGGAATGGGTGCACTTCGGGCAGTTTCACTTGGAAGCGATAATCCCCCAAGGTTTATTCATTTGTCTTATACCCCTAAAAACAAGACAAAAAAGCAGATTGCCATTGTTGGAAAAGGAATTACTTTTGATTCTGGTGGCCTTTGCCTTAAACCAGCAGATAGTATGAGAACAATGAAAATGGATATGGCTGGTTCCGCAGTTGTTTTGGGAGTAATGAAGTCTGTGGCCGAGCTAAAACCTAAAGTTGCTGTTCATGGTTTAATACCTACGACAGAGAATATGACTGGTGGCTTGGCATACAAACCTGATGATGTAATAGAAGTACTTAATGGAAAGACAGTGGAAATTATCAACACAGATGCTGAAGGAAGATTGGCATTAAGCGATGCACTTAGTTTTGCAGTGAAAAATAAAATGACTGAAATAGTGGACCTTGCCACATTAACAGGTGCCTGTATAGTGGGCCTCGGGATGTTTACGGCAGGAGTGCTTGGTAATAACCAAAAGCTGATAAAGTCTGTTCTTGATTCTGCAGAGAGAACTGGAGAGAAAATGTGGCAGCTTCCCCTTGATGAAGAGTTGAGTAGTGAGATAAAAAGCAACGTGGCCGACATCAAAAATTCAGGAAGCAGGTGGGGCGGAGCTATTACAGCCGCTCTTTTTTTGCAACATTTTGTGGGGGATACTCCGTGGGTTCATATTGATATTGCAGGGCCATCATTTATTGAGAAACCAAATGACTGGTATCCGTACGGTGGCACTGGTTTTGGGGTTAAAACTATTGTTGATTATTTGATGAGTAGTTAGTGGTTAAGGATATGAATTTGCTTGCAACAATTAAAAACAAGCTAAAAAAAGATTTTATTCTCGAAATCTCTTTAAAAGGTGATATTCCAGAAGAGAATGAAAAGATTTCTATTCCTTTTATAAAAAATAAAGAAAAAATTACAGTCTTTGACCTTGAAAACATATTTGAATCAATTGATGCTACCAGTGTAAAAGCTGTTCTGTTTAATATAAGTAGCCTTAATATTGGCCTTTCGAGGGCTAATTTAATAAGAGAAAATATTTTCAACTTGTCGCAAAAAGGTATTGAGACACATATATATCTTGAAAATCCGGGTAACATCGAATATTTCATTGCATCTGCTGCAAACAAAATATATATGCCAAAGTGGTCAACACTAAACTTAATTGGCCTTAGTTCGCAAACTTTTTTTCTTAAAAACTTTTTTGAAAAAATATATGTGGAACCAGAAATTGAAGGAAAGGGCAACTACAAATCAGCAGCCGAACTTTTTACAAGGAATGGCATGTCTAAGTACAACCGCGAGATGATAAATTCACTCCTTGACCACAACTTTGATCTTATAAAAGAAAAAATATCAGGTTCCAAAAATTTTGATCTTAAACTAGTGCAAAAGATTTTTGATGAAGGACCATATCTCGCAGATGATGCAAAAGATAAAGGCTTAATAGATGAGATATGTTACTACAGTGATATAAAAACCAATATGTGTGAGGCATTTAGTGAAAAAATTGCTTTTATAAATGAAAGAAAACTTCTTAAATCAATAAACCTGAAAAACAGGTTTATCTCATTATATTACAAGTTCTTTAACAAAAAGAAGATTGTTGGGGTTGTCACAGTTAATGGAATGATAACGGATGGCACAAGTAAAAGCGGCAAAGGTTATATGAAAACAGCTGGTGCTACCTCAGTGATAAAAAACCTTAAAAAGGCTGAAGAAAATAAAAATGTTGCTGCAATTCTAGTGAGGGTTTTAAGCCCCGGTGGATCTGCACTTGGTTCGGATCTTATCAGAAGTGAAATAGAAAGAATATGCGCAAAAAAACCTGTGGTAATCTCGATGTCTGATGTGGCTGCATCAGGTGGTTATATGCTTTCTCTTTCAGCCGATAAAATATTTGCAGATGAGTTTACGCTCACCGGGTCTATTGGTGTTGTGGCGGGGAAATTTAATGTTTCAAAACTAATGGATTTTCTTGAGATTAATCATGAGACGATTGGCAGAGGCAAAAATGCTTCACTTTACTCTGCTTTAAAAAGTTTCACTACGAAAGAAAAAGAAACTTTTAATATTCAGATAGATAAAATGTATGAAAATTTTGTTGAACTTACTTCACAGTGTAGAAATCTTGGTATCAAATCAGTTGAAAAAGCAGCACAGGGCAGGGTGTGGTCCGGCTCTAAAGCCAAAGAATTACAAATTATTGATGAAACAGGAAGTTTAAAGAATGCTGTTGAATACATAAAAAATAAAATTGGTATTGATGATGAAAAAGCACCGGTATATAAATTTTACAGAAATAAAATTGATTTGAGTATGCTTGGAAAATCCCTGGCTATTAATTACGAAGTTTTGTTTGAAGTTGCTTCCCTTTTTTCAAAAGAAAAAGTGCTTGCTCTAATGCCTTTTTTTATAAGGTTTAAGTGAGATTGAAAAGTGAAAATTTTTATGCAGCGGAAGGCTTTCCTGTAATGAGTGTAATCGAAGTGAGCCTTCCATGCAGAGACTAGTCATATCCGAATGGTTCTATCGGATATCCATTTATTGAGAATTTGTGGATTCCCGATACAAAAAATTAGTAAGTCTGTCATCCTGAACTTGTTTCAGGATCTAGTATTTTTCAAATATAATGAAGTTATGTCATCTAATTATGTTTATATAATGAGCAACTACAAACTTTCTACTCTATACACCGGTGTAACAAATAATTTGGAAAGAAGAGTTTTGGAACATAAACTTGGAAAAGGTTCCAAATTTACTGAAAAGTATAAGTTAAGAAAACTTATTTATTTTGAAGAGGCAGAGCTAATTGAAGATGCTATTGAAAGAGAAAAACAGCTTAAACGATGGCATAGAGATTGGAAATGGAACTTGATAAAAACCACCAATCCTAATCTAAATGACTTATCTGAACTTTGGTATGATAAAGAATTGTTTAAAGAAATAGATCCTGAAACAAGTTCAGGATGACGATAAGACATTTTGGTTTAGGGTGTTTTGTGTCTTTTTCTAACTCCTAACAACTAACCCCTAATCCCTAACCTCTAAATATAAGTCAGACAAGACTCAAACTTTTTATCTTTACCTTTTATTGTATTAAAAAACCTTTCCTGAAGCCTTTTAGTTATTTCCCCCGGAGTTCCATTTCCAATTTTTCTTCCATCAGCTTCCCTTATTGGTGTGATCTCAGCAGCCGTGCCGGTGAGAAATACTTCATCAGCAGTGTAAAACTCATCCCTTGTAAATCTTTGCTCTACAACTTTTATATTCTCATTCTCTGCAATATCAAAGATGAAGTTTCTTGTTATACCTTCAAGAATAGATGTTAAAGGCGGGGTTTTTACAACTCCGTTTCTAACAATAAAAACGTTTTCACCACTTCCCTCAGCAATATAACCATCTGTATCAAGCATTATAGCTTCATCAAAACCAAGAGAAATTGCCTCTTTTTTTGCGAAAACAGAGTTTACATAGTTGCCGCAAATCTTTGCTTTTGTCATAAAAGAATTTACATCCATTCTTGTATAAGAAGATATCTTAACCCTTATTCCCTTTGAAAGCCCATCATCACCAAGGTATGCGCCCCATGGCCAGGCTGCAATTGCCACTCTTATGGGATTTTCCTGTGGATTTACACCCATAGTTCCATGTCCTATGAAAATTATAGGTCTAATGTAAGCCTCTTTAAGCTCATTCACTTTTAAAAGATTAATTGTGGCATTTTTTAGTGTTTCGTGATCAAATGGAACTTTGATTTCAGCAATATGGCAAGAATCAAAAAGCCTTTTTATGTGTTTATCCAGTTTAAAAATTGCAGTTTTGCCATTTTCGCAGTGGTATGCCCTTATTCCTTCGAATACTCCGAGGCCATAATGAAGAGTATGGGTTAATACATGAATATTAGCATCTTCCCATGGAACAAGCTCTCCATCAAACCAGATTTTAGATGAGTTTTCAGACATTTTTTACTCCGGGAAATAACCTTTTGGGAAATTATAGTGGAAACACTATCCCCTATTTAAAGTCGGGTTGTCAAGTTAGCTGTTTTGTTGAAATCGAGGTATTAATCAACCTCAATATCAGTGGCATCAACGCTGTTGCCAATCAGAAGGGTGCCATCAATCTCAAGTTCCTGGCCGATAATAAAATCATCACAGTCTGCATCAAGTCCATCGATTTCAATATCTGTAGAAGAGTTTATTTGCACAAGTATTTCAAATTCATTGTCTGTGTCAGGAAGATCTATTTCCACCTCAATTGTTCCGCTATTTCCGTTGCAGTTATTTTCGATTATATCGGCTTCAAAGGAAACTTCAGTGTCTTCAAGGAAATTCACAACACCATTTTCAAGGCTTATATCTCCAAGATCCACTTCAGCCCCGGGAAAAACATTAAGAATCACTATTCCAATAGAGTTTCCTACGTCTTCGTTATCAAAGAATTCAATATCGGGAGAACCAGAAAAATTGCCTGATATTGAGAAAAACCCTGAACTTCCAGTGGTTTCACTTGTCTGATCACTTGTATCTTCGTCAGTGATAGTTATCTCTATATTATCAACACCGGTTGCCCTGGTAGGTATTGTGTCCACTATAGTTCCTTGAACAATTTCTCCGATTTCTACCCCAGAGTCTCCATTATCATTGTCGTTATCATCTGTACCTCCACCAAAATCGACATCGCACCCACCAATAAAGATAAATATGAAGAATACTAGAAATGCAGCTTTAGAGATTTGTCTTGTAGTTTGGTACATTTAGTCCTCCAGAAACTAAATAAAATTGGTATAAAGTATAACCATAAAATCATTATTAGCTTATTTTTTTATTCGTGTTAGATTAACACCTCAAAAACGAATATCTTGTAAATTTGTTTGGTATTTATTGGCCTTGCAAAAACGGCCGTTAAGAAAATTAATTGCGATTGCGTTAAAATAAGGATTTGGGGTTGTGGGTTGGATCAAATCCGTTTAGCAATTGTGATTTATTTTTAGCTAAGTTTTTGCACAGCCTTGATTTTTCTTTTGTTTCGTTTTCTTTGTATCAAGACAAAGAAAATGAAATATGTTTAACCTTTTAATTTAAAACTACTCAATGTCGAACTCAGAAAAACTAAAAGTACTTTTTATAAATCACTCTGTAAGGGATGGCGGGCCTGGAAGAAGCCTCTTTTATATACTTAAATATCTTGACCGCTCCAAAATTGAACCTTTTATCTTAATCCCAAAGGATGATTATTTCTCAGATGATCTCAAGGCAGAAGGAATGTATCAAAATGTCATTGTGGATGAAAGATTTCCTGAGAATATTCAAAGGCCAAGAGTAGAGAATAAGGCTTTTGATAACTTAAAAAACAAGTTTAACTTTGTTGCACAACTCGTTAAAATCATTTCGATTTTTATAAATGTTGTTGATCTCATTTCGCTTATAAAAGACTCTCACGAGATTTTCAGAAAAAATGAAATAGATGTGATCTACTGTAATGGCACAATTGCCAAAATTGCGGGTGCATTTATGGGAAGGAAAAACAAAACTGATGTGATATGGCATGTAAGAAATATTCAGCAGACATGGTTTTTAAGTTTTGTTATAAAAAGCCTTTCCAGGTTCAAATGTGTAAAAAAGATAATATGTGTTTCAAATGCCACGGCCGCTCAGTTTGATGAAGTGAGAGATAAGGTGCATGTTGTCTACAACGGGCTTGATCCATCCGATTTCAGTAAAAGAGGTGTAAAAGAGCTTCTCAGGGCTGAGTTTGATATTGCATCTGACACAGTTGTTGTCGGAAGTACAGGCAGGGTTGTTAAAAGAAAGGGTTATATTGACTTTATTAACACTGCCAAAAAAGTTTTAGATGAAGGAAATTATAAAGAAAAGGTGAAATTTGTGATTGTGGGTGATACACCTTACTTTTTCCCTGTTAACCACCTTAAAGAACTAAAAGAACATGCTGATGCGATTGGGGTAAGTGAAAATTTTGTTTTCACCGGATATAAAAAAGATGTAAAGCCTTATCTTAAAGGATTTGATATTTTTGTTATTCCTTCAAACTATCCTGATCCATTTCCCAGATCGTTAATAGAAGCAAAATCGTTCAGCCTGCCAGTGGTAGGTTTTAGAATTGGTGGTATTGCTGAAGCGATTGAAGATGGAAAGACTGGTTATCTATGCGAAAAAGATGGTTTTAATGAGATGAAAGATCATATTAAAACCCTTATTAATGATGAAAAGCTTAGAAAAAGAATGGGAAAAAACGCCAGATCACGTGTATTAAAACTTTATGCAGCTGAAGACAGGTCAAAAGATATCCAGGATATTATTTTGGAGCTGAGCTAACTCTATTTCTTATCGCTCAGAACTTAGGCGAAAAATCTATTTTTATAGCATTGTCCTTCCAAACTTGATTTGGAATCCATGATAATGGAAGATTAATATTTTAATTCATACTTCTTCTTAGTATCTTATTTGTGTGTACAATATAATGGAAAATTAATTTAAATATTTTGGAGGTTTTACATGATTAAGTTTGTATCATTTGTGTTTGTAATATGTTTTGTGACTATTGGGTTGGTTGGTTGCGATACTTCAGGTGTTTCAGAAGAGAGAGTTGGAAAATTAGAAGAAAATCAGAAGGCAATAATGGCTGATATTAAAGAAATTAAAGAGGCACTTAAAAAACAACCTGCAAGACCAGGGCAGCAAGCCCCATTAAATGTTGTTTTAGATCTTGATAACAGAAAAATTAAAGGTGATCCAAATGCGCCTGTAACACTTGTGGAATTTTCAGACTATCAGTGCCCATTTTGTGCAAGGCACTTCAAAAATACATATCCCGAGATCAAAAAAGAATATGTTGATACAGGAAAAGTTAAAATAGCATTTGTAGATTATGCCCTTCCTTTTCATAAGTTGGCACCAAAAGCATCAGAGGCAACTCACTGTGCTGGCGAACAGGGTAAGTATTGGGAATTACACGATGTGTTATTTGATAATACAAAAGCCCTTCAGCCTGACAATCTGCCTAAATATGCTGAAACTGCAGGTGTAAGTGATATGGGTGCTTTCAATAAGTGTCTGGAAAGTGGAAAATATACTGAACTTGTTGATAGTGGAAAAGCTCTTGCACAAAAAGCTGGTGTGAGAGGCACGCCGGGTTTTCACTTGGGATTATCAACTAAAGATAATAAAAATATAAAATCTGCTAAATCTATTAGAGGTGCAGTACCATTTGCTACATTTAAAAATGATATTGATGCACTTCTTGCTGATAAAAAATAAAGATTTGTTTTAAATAAATTATAAAGAGGGCTTTATGCCCTCTTTTTTTATACTTTATTCACCATTTAAATTAAAAGATCTTTTATATAAGGCTTTGAAATGCCCTCATTGCTCAGAAAATAAAACGAAATATGATTGAGCATTTAGATGCAGGCTCCTCTGGAGGTAATCTTCGTAAAATGAGGAAATGGCCTAATTAGAGATGACCTGTCTTCTAAAGCATTGATAAATTCTTGAATTATACGTATTCAATACTTATAATATACGTATTATGAAAAAACTTACTATTACTGTGTCTGAAGAAGTTTATGAAGGGCTTTATAAAAAAGTTGGTGCTGGGAAAATAAGCCGATTTATAAATAATCTTGCACGTTCTTATGTGGTTGATGACGATATTATTAAGGGGTATGAAGCAATGTCAAAAGATACTGAGCGTGAAAACAGTGCAAACAAGTGGTCTGAGAATCTCGTTGGTGATTTAGACAGTTAAACGTGGTGAAATTTGGTGGGTGAGTTTTGACCCTTCTATTGGCACTGAGATTAAAAAGACACGCCCTGCTTTAATTATTAGTAATGATATTTCAAACAGATTCAGCAAACGAGTTCAGGTAATCCCTGCAACAAGCAAAATAAATAAGCTTTATCCTTCTGAATGTTATATAAAAATTAAAAACAAAACAGTAAAACTCATGGCAGACCAGATAATGACTGTTTTTAAAGAAAGGCTTTCAAATAAAATTGGTGAAATAACTGATAAGGAAATAGAAGAACTTGAAAGAGTATTAGCTCTACAGCTTGGTATGAACAAGAGTTAATTTTTGCTATACTTCCTGCCCCTCTCTATCCCTAAATCTTATTTTTATTGGAACGCCCTCAAATCCGTAGGTATCTCTCAGTTTTTTCTCTATATATCTTTTATAGTTTTCAGGGATCCCTTTACTTGAGTTTGTGAAAATTATAAATGTAGGTGGTTTAATAAAAGGTTGTGATATGTAGAAGAACTTTACTTCTTTTCCTTTATATACTGGCGGTGCATAGTCTTTTTTCATTTCCACAAGAAAGTTGTTTAATTGACTTGTGGGGATTTTAGTTGTGTAGTTTTTATAAACAGTTTCTATTTTTTCAAAAATTCTATTTACGCGCTTGCCTGTAAGGCCGGAAATTGTGATTACAGGTGCATAATCAATTGCTTTGAGCCTTTCCTTTGTTTCTTCTTCAATATGGTCAAGCTCTGTAATTTCTTTAGGGGCAAGGTCCCATTTGTTTAAAATGATAATTGAACCTTTGTTTCTGCTCTTTATAAGGCTTGCAAGCCGCGAGTCGTGATGAGTGGGCCCAAGTTCACTATCAACTATAAGCAGTACAACATCCGATCTTTCTATAGTTCTGATTGCCCTTATTACGCTGTGTCTTTCAAGGAGAAGACTTATTTTGGATTTTCTTCTTATCCCGGCTGTATCAACCAGAATGTATTTACCTTTTTCATTTATGAAAGGTGTATCAATTGAGTCGCGGGTAGTTCCAGGGATGGGACTTGTAATAAGCCTGTCTTCTCCCAAAATTTTATTTACAAGTGTAGATTTTCCCACATTTGGTTTTCCAACAAATGCAATTTTAGTATAAAGAGAATCATCCTCTTCATTATTATCTTCTTCCTGCTTTTCAAAATAAGATACAATCTTCTCAAGGAGCTCATACATGTTTCTATTGTGAAGGGCAGAGATACCAAAATGCTCCTCAATTCCGAGGCTATGAAAATCAAGTGTTTTGTTTTCATGTTTGTCATGGTCGATTTTGTTAATAACATTTATTATGGGCTTTTCTGTTCTTCGCAGATATTCTGCAATCTCAAAATCCTGAGGCATAATCCCGTCATTTCCATCCATAAGAAACAAAATTAGATCGGCTTCTTCAATTGCAACTTCAACTTGTTCTTTAATCAAAAGCTGATGATCATCATCTGGCTTTGGTTCAAGGCCGCCAGTGTCAACAAGTACAAATTTGTGGTTTTTCCACTCAGTGTCTTCATATATCCTGTCACGCGTAACGCCAGGGATATCTTCCACAATAGCCTTTCTCCACTCTATTATTCTATTGAAAAGGGTGGATTTACCTACATTTGGTCTGCCAACAATTGCAACAATCGGTTTATTTACTACGTTTTCATTTTCCATAATATGCTCTATAGATTAACTAATCAGGGGAAATTATTTTAGATGATAATAATACATTCTGTCATTCTAAGCCACAGGAAAAGAATCTGGACTCTTCATCTCACTCAGAGTGACAAATGAACATTATTTGTCTGTAATGATAATATTGTTTAGAAATCAAACTTATATATAAAATCTGCACCTGAGTTTTCATCACCTACTTGGCTCTCAACAGAAAACTTACTGTTAATCCTCCACTCAAGTTTGATTTTATTGTCTGCATCTATTGCTCTTGGTTCTACAATATTTGGATCACTTGATCTTTCATAACTCACAAAAACATCATCTGTAATAAATGATCCGACCAGTATTTGTGGATCAGAAAAACCGCCTTCATCTCCTCCCTGAAAATTAATTACATCAAGGCCAAGGTTGGAACCAATTATCTTTGATATTTCCCCAGCAGCCACATTTGCTGCAATCCCCCCGCCAACCGTACTTTGTCGTTCACTACCTCTATCTTCCCTTGATGTTCCATAGACAAGGTAAGAAACAATATCATCTTTATCGAGCGGTGGATTGCTTGAAAAAGTAACAATAGGATTTTTTGCAGTGCCTATTACATTAATAAATACTTCTATATCGGATACTTCATATGAAGCAGTAACTGATATTTGCGGGTTAGGTTCTGTAATTCCAGGAAAGTTAAGTGAGCCGTCATCAATGTTAAAAAGTTTACCAAACACAATATAATGCCCACCTAATGTATCGATATTCCCTTTGTATATAATTTCAGAATTATAGTCTTTTAAGATTGTAAGCTGACCAACAACATCTACTTCACTTCCTTTTGTTTTAACTTTTGTATTCCTCGGTATTTTAATTTCCATATCCACTTTAAAATTCTTTGTAAAGTAGTCAGGTTCTCTCTCAGTGAAGACAATAAGATCTTCATACTCATCATCTATAAACTTTATGTCTTTTACCCTTTTGCTTTCGTTTTGAAGAAAGGAAATTCTTTTATTTGCGACTTGTAGCTTGCTTTTAAAATCAATTTTCCCTTTCTCTCCTTTAAGATCGGCATAACCGGTTAGGTCTGCTTTTATTGAAGGGATATGCAAAAAAAACTCATCTAAACTGGCTTTTCCACTATAAGAAATATTTTCTAAATTTAATTTTCCCGAGAAAAGGGCATTCCCATTTGCACTTGTTATTTTTGCACCACTTGTGGTAACTAACTTATTGTTGAATTCAAGATGGGCATCTTCAATTTTAAGTTTATTTAATAGTTGTGAGATACGAATATCTGTATCTTTAATGTCAGCTGATCCTTTTAATAAAGGATCAGAAGTAGTTCCATTGATTTTTATCTCTGATGAAAAAGTGCCTTCAAGTTCCCTTATGGAATTGTTGGCTGCTTTTAAAAATGAAATATCAAAGTTTTTGGAATTAAGGTTAAGATCAAGTTTAGCGCTTTTAAGGTTTTGCCCAATTTTATTTAGATTAAGGTCGGTATTGATTTTCCCTGTAAGTTTAATCTCATCGGCCTGCTCACTGATTGATTTAATATCAAGATCAATAGTTTTGTTTTTCCCGAAAAGATTGATATTAATCCCTCTTGAGCTGAAGCGTTCATAAGATATATCCTTTGAAATAAGGTTAAGGTTAATCTCGGGGTTTTGAACTGTTCCTTTTATATTAAAATCACCTGAGAGTTTTCCCTCAAGGCCATAGTTAAGTTTAAATAAAGTGGAGATCAAATTTTGATCAAGGTTTGTAAGAAGCGTAGAGAAATTAATTCTTCCATTCTTGTTTATTTCACCTTCCAACTCAAGAAAACCTTCCCTGTAAGAGAGATTAAGATTTTCAATCTTCTTTTTATCTGGTGAAAGGGTAACAACTATATTTTCCCTGTTTATAAGGTTGTTTTCATTTAAAAGTAACTCAAGCCTATCAATATTAATTTCTTTTTGTCTTTTGGATAAATCACTTATTGTAAAACTCGAATTAATGAACTCTGATTCCCCGTTAACAAATGTGATTTTTGATAAAATTGTTTTTCCTTGCGTTTTGGCATCAATATTTGCTTTGTCAAAATATTTGCCAAAAAGTTTAGCCCCTCTTATATCAGAGTTTATTGAGAGCTCTAGTGAATCAAAATTAGAGTTAGTATCAAGATTGAGGTTCAGGCTTTTTGCTGCGTAACTATCTTTATACTGAAAATTATTTATATCTGCTTTCAGATTAATAGAAGGTTTATAAAGGTCTCCTTTTAAACTTCCCCTTGATCGTATCTGACCTGAGAATGAAAACCTTTCATCAATCTTTGAAAGAAAGTTGAGATCGTTTGAATCAAAAATAAAATCCAGGACACCGTTACCATCTTTATCATTTGCCTCAAGGGTAAGATTGTTGGAGGTGATATCAAGCTCATTAATAAATACTTTTCCTCCATTTATTCCACCTATATACCTTGAACTTATATTGTTTAGCCCATAGGCACTGCTGGTATTGAGGTTGCTTTTAATATCGAGGTTGCTTTTCTGAAGAAAGCTTGATTTTAAAGGGAGATTCCCTTTAAGGGCTATATTCCCATTTAAGCTGTTATTAAATTCAAATTTCTCGAGGATCGACTCAATATTTAAGTTCTCTATATCTGAATAAAGGTCAAGCTCCACTCTGTTTGGAAAAACGTTGGAGTTTCCGCTGAGCGCCAGGTTGCCAAATTTATCATCTCTTACGAAAAAGTTTTTATAGTCAACATCAAAATTATGATCAAGTTTATTATTCCAATAACCTTTAACAACTAGATCTGATTCAAAATTTGAGTTACTACCCTCGACAAACCTATCTGGGTTGAATTTAACTACCTCAAAGAACTCATTGGTTACTACATCCTCAAGTTTAGCTTCAAAATCAAAAGAGTTTTTCCCGTCTCCTGCGAGAAACCTTTCAAAATCATAGTTGCCATCTACATAGGTTCTTCCAAACTCTGTATTAATCTTTCCTTTGATATTGGCATTTGTGCCATCAATTTTTATTGGTTCTAGGTTTGTCCAAATCCTTTTTCCTCTAATCTCGGAGTTTATAAGGCTTAAATCCACTGTGGCATCAAGGTTGTTTTTTGATACCAGTTTTCCTCTCGCTTTTGTGTAGATATTAAATGTGCCATAATCACCAGGAGTAAGGTTGTTAAAATATGCACTAAAATTAAACTCAGGCCTTTTAAAATCGTTTACTATTCCCTGGCCTGCCACTTCAATTCCCTGGACGCTGCCTTTTGTGTTTTTAAATACAATGTTTTGGCCTGAAAGTAGTGCATCTGTGCTGAAATTTCTAAACCTTATGTCTTTTGGAAGCCAGTCAACATTTATGTCATAACCCTCTATTTCAAATCTTTTGTTCATTCCAATGAGGTTTATGGAGAATAACGACTGTTCTGCAATCCTGAATTCAAGCAGCTTACCGGTTTGCTGGTTTTCTATTTTTACATTTCCGCTATTGGCTTTGTTGTTTTTAAGAAAAAGTGAGATTCTAGAACGTTTTTTTTCTTTTTTCCCTGATGATTTTTCAATATCGCTTTTATCTTCCCCATCTCTTACTTTCTTATAGTTCCATATTCCATCTTTATCCTTGATTATATTTATTTGTAGTCCGTCAACCTCTGTGTTGTATAGCGGAATATCGCCTCTGGTAATAACAGATAAAATTAGTGGTATGGAATATGAAGTTGATATTCTATCAGCTCTTGCAAATGTTTCCCCACCAATAGTTATCTCCACATTTTTTGCTTCCATGCTGTTTATGAGGTTGCCGCTGAGCTCTCCAATCGTCATTTTGAAATTGGGCGTAAAGCTCGCAGCATTTTCAATTGTTTTTCTCACAAGTTCCCTGGATCTGTCTGTTTGAAGGAATAGATAGATTCCAAGGAA
Source organism: Deltaproteobacteria bacterium (assembly GCA_029262295.1). Taxonomy (GTDB): domain Bacteria; phylum Desulfobacterota_D; class UBA1144; order Nemesobacterales; family Nemesobacteraceae; genus JAJCZR01. The sequence continues at coordinate 17,648 of JAJCZR010000005.1, forward strand.
AGTTATAATAAGAACCAGAAGGCAAAAGATAAGAAATTTTTTTCTCATTTGTTATGTGTTTTGCTGTTTGATTATCTCAATTTTATATATTTCAATAAAACTTATAAGAAGGGCTACAATTAGCGGGCCTATAAGAAGTCCCGAAAAGCCAAAGAGTTCAAGCCCCCCCAAAATACTTATGAATAAGAATAGTGTATTGAGCCTTAATTTACTACCTATAATTATTGGTCGAAGCACGTTGTCGACAGATGAGATTATTACTGCACCAAATACAAGAAGAATTATTCCTTTTGTGTATGAACCAATTATAAGAAGGTAAATTGAGACTGGAAGCCACACAATTGTGGCACCCACTAACGGCAGTATTGAAAGGATAAAACTTATTGCACCAGCAAAAAGTGGGTAGGGCATTGATAGTATTAAAAATATTACGCCTATTAGTACACCTTGCACTGCTGCAATTGCCAGGCTTCCAAATACTATGCCTTTAATTGTCTCAGCAAATATACTGAATACCTTTTCCTTATCATTTCCCTTCATTGGGACTATGCCCACAAGATATTTTGAAAATGAAGGGCCATCCCTATAAAAGAAAAACAGAGAAAAAATAGTGAATCCAAAGCTTAAAAAGAAAAGATATATATTTGAGACTGCATCCTGAAATATATTCAGCATTTTATTGCTTATTTTTATAAGTGCTTTATTCGTAATCGAAGAGATATTTATCTCTTCCAGATCAAATTTTGATTCGAGTTGAGAAATCACTTCGTTTGGAATGATTTTTTCCCATCTTTTTTCCGAAACAAATTTTTCTATGTTTGGCCTGAGGTTTTGAATCTCACCTTTATCTTTTGTAGATTCATAGAAATCAAAAGCTTCAATACCAAGATTAATTAGTAAAATAAGTACTGGCACAAGGATAAGGCAGCTTGTGAACAGAGTCATCAAAAGGGCAGATAAATTGGCCCTTTCTTTTAAAAGTTTCCTGAGTTTGATATATATTGGGTATGTTGATAAAGCGAGTACTGCTGCCCAGAAAATTGGCATCAGAAATGAGCTGGCAATCTTCACAAAAAGGTAGATTAAAATTATTAGTGAAGCCAATATAAAAAGATCAAATACAAGTTTTTTGTTCATTTTTTATAGCAAATAAAGAAATTTCAGGTTAATTTTTATTTTAATTTTACCTGTTTATTAATAAACGGATATATCTTACATAACTAAATGGAGCAATAACTATAATGATAAAATCATTCAAAAAATTCATCTTTCTTCTTTTTCTCGCATCACTCATCGCCTTAATCGTAATTTTTATGCCACATCTTGAGTTAAAACCCCCTCAGGTCTCTTTTTCAAAAGATATTTCAAATTTAGGGCTTTCACCATTTAATTTAATACTCAAAGATGAAGGACGAGGTCTTAAGGATGTATCTGTAAACTTAAAAACAAAAAATGGTGAAACACTTATTCTGGAAAAAACTTATGAAGAAGGCGTAAATGAGGATGAAATTCCAATAAAGATGGACTTTAAAAAACTTGGAATTAAAAACGGGCCCGCTGAGCTTCATGTTAAAGTTGAGGATTATTCAAAGGCAAAAGTGTTTTCCGGTAATAAAACTGAGTTTATGAGCAAGGTTAATCTTGATCTTGTGGCACCAATTGCCGCAGAGCTTTCCTCCACCCAGTACCTTAATCATGGTGGCTCCGGTTTTATAGTTTATAAAGTTTCTGCCGATACTATAAAGAGTGGTGTAAAGATAGGTGATTACTTCTTTGAAGGATACGGTGGCAACTTTAAAAACCCTGATATTAATATCTGTTTTTTTGCTTATCCATACGATATTGAATATGGAGAAGATATGTATTTGTATTCTGAGGATATAGCCGGGAATTCAAGTCTGCAACAGTTTGATTACAACCTTAAAAATATTAACTATAGGGAAAGAAATATAAATGTGAGTGAGAAGTTTGTGAAAAGCAAGATGCTCCCTTTACTACTAAATGAAGATGTTTCAGACTCAAGCAGTGAAGAAATATTTTTGAAGGTAAATGCAGTGATGCGAAAAGACAATAACTCCAAGATATCTAAGGTTACAAATAAATCTGTGGATGTGATGTTATGGAAAGGCAGGTTTAGTCAGTTATCAAACTCTAAAGTTGAAGCCAACTTTGCAGATCACAGAACATATCTTTTTAACGATAAACCTGTCGACAAACAGTATCATCTGGGTTACGACCTTTCAGTGACAAAGAATTATCCGGTGGAAGCTGCAAATAATGGTATTGTTGTTTTTGCAGATAATCTCGGAATTTATGGCAACACAGTAATTCTTGATCACGGAATGGGAGTGATGTCTCTTTATTCTCATTTGAGTTCTATAAGTGTTAAGGAAAAACAGGAAGTTAATAAGAATGATATTTTAGGGAAAACTGGTGTAACCGGACTTGCAGGGGGAGATCATCTTCATTTTGGGATGTATATTCATGGAGTGGCAGTCAGGCCCATTGAGTGGTGGGACCCAAAATGGATTAATGAAAAGGTGCTTGACAGAATTTCTGCTGCCAAATCAGCCTATGGTTCATGAGCCATGATTATTTATGGTAAAAACCCTGTTTTTGAATTCTTGAAGAGTAGCCCAAATGAGATTAATGAGCTTATTTTAAGTGAAAGCTCAGGTCTTACAAAAGACCCTGAAATAAGAAATATATCCCGACAAAGTAAAGTTAAAGTTTCTATAGTCGAAAAAAACTATTTAGACCGTATTTGCGATAACCAAAACCATCAGGGCATTGCTGCAAAAGTTAAAGACTTTCAGTATTCGACACTTAAAGCAATTTTTGAAGTTTCGGCTCTAACTAACCAAAATGGCTTTATTTTAATTCTTGACCATCTTGAAGATCCTCATAATCTTGGAGCAATAATAAGAACAGCCGATTTTCTGGGTGTTGATGGAATTGTAATACCGAAAGACAGGGCTTGTGATGTAACACCAACAGTAATCAAAGTTTCATCAGGAGCAGCCAGAAATATAAAAATAGCAAAAGAAACCAATTTAAGTCAACTAATTGATAATCTAAAGAAAAAAAATATATGGATTGTAGGAGCTGATGGAGAATCAAATCAGAGTTTAGCCCAGCAGGATTTTAAAAACATGAATATTGCTGTTGTTATAGGTAATGAGGGTAGGGGACTTAGTAAGAAAATTAAAGAAAAATGTGATTTTCTTTTGTCTATTCCAAAATCAGGAAAAGTAGAATCACTTAATGCCTCTGTTGCCACCGGTATTTTTTTGTATGAGGTTGGGAAAAAAAGAAGCTGTTAGATTATTTGTTTAATATTGCAGTTTTTAATGTAATATGTAAATATGCTAACTTGTCCAAATTGCAAACAAAAAGCAATGACAGCATGGGGTAAATTTTTTATTAGCGACTCTGAGACCTGTAAAAACTGTCATATAAAACTCACTTTTTCAAATAAACACCATTATATTCTTCATTTTGGTATATTTACACCAATTTTATTTATGTTTTTAATTTTAGAATCTAATTTAGCATATGTTTTTCTTATTACCGTTTCGATAATTTATATGTATTTGCACATGAAATTTGTACCACTTGTTATTGCAAAAGAGCCTGAATTTGATTTTAATAAATTTTTAGAAGAGTTACATAATAAGTAAATATCTGTAAGAATTATTTTTTTTACAACTAGCCCCTAAAACCTAATATCTAAACCTGTCTAATCCTTAATATATTTCAATCTCTCAACTGGAAGAAGCATTAGTGAAATAATACAAATAAGTATGAGTAAAAGAATAAAAGTTAGAATTATTATGTAGATTGGCAGAATATTATTTGTTGGTGTATTTATTAAATAGTAAGTAAGAACTCCTGCGGCTACTAATACTAAAGAGTATAGTGAAATTCTTATTCTTGTACTTTTTTTCTCAATCTTTTCATTTTCAAAGTTAATTAGTTCAGACGGAAAAATTTGCTCGAGCTTATCAATAATAGATTTTATAGTTTTTTTTCTAAGAGTTGATGATCCAATAATAATTCTTTTACGATTTTTATAAAAACTAATATATGGTCCGAAACCTGGGAAAAGATTATTGTTCTTTATAATTGAAACTAAAGTATCATCTCTTTTAAATTCAGTGCAGCTAATTTTTCCTTCTTTATTGAAGTTGAATAGTTTTACTTTATCTTCACTAATATAAAGATAATAAAACTTAATTTTCTTCTTTTTTAGAAAATTTTTCCATGTTGGTAAATTCTTGGGTGAGATTTCCTGGAAAAGGTAGAGTTTTTCTTTATTAATTTCTGGGAATTCTTTCTCTATACTTTTAAAAGCTTTCTTTCTAAATGCTCTTATAGTAAAAAAGAATATGAAAAGAAAGCCAATTGCTGTTAAAACAGCTTGAATAATTATTTCGTATGAGAACATAATTTTTAAGAAAAACGCCTATAGTAAAAAGAAATTATAAAGCTTTTTCTATAAGATTCTTAAACTGTTTTTCGTCCAGAATTGTGATATTTAATTTTTGGGCTTTTTGAAGTTTTGAACCAGCTTTTTCTCCGGTTAAGACATAATCCGTGCTTTTTGAAACTGAAGAGGTTACTTTTCCACCAAGGCTTTCAATAATCTCTTTTGCTTCATCACGCGTGTATGATTCGAGAGTGCCAGTCAAAACAAAAGTTCTTCTATGAAGTTTTCCTGGTTTCTTGCTTCTTTGTGGATAAATAATCTCAATGCCAGATTGTAAAAGTTTATCTAAGAGTTCTTTGTTTTCTTCCTTTTTGAAAAATATTACTACACTTTCTGCAATTTCAGGTCCGACGGTCTTAATAGAAATTAAGTAATCATAAGTTGTGTTTTGTAATGATTTGAGATCGTCAAAATTTTCTGACAGCACCTGAGCCATTCTCTGACCAAGATGCTTTATACTAAGCCCATTAAGAAATCTGTCGAAACTTACCTTCTTACTTTTTTCTATTTCTTCAATCAGATTGTCTGAAGATTTTTCCGCAAATCTTTCTAGATCAATCAGGTCTTCTTTTTTTAGGTAAAAAATATCAGCGAGATCATTAATTAACCCCTCGTTCATCAGTTGAACTACAATCTTTTCCCCTAAACCTTCAATATCGAATGAGTTTCTGGAAGCAAGATGCTTAATTCTTCCTTTGAGCTGAGATAGGCATGAAAGGTTAGGGCAGTAGTAATAAGCATTATCTTTTTCCACTTTAGTTGAACAGACAGGACACTTCTCGGGCATTTGAAACTCTTTTTCATCACCAGATCTCTTTTCAATAATTGGCTTTACAACTTCCGGAATTACATCACCTGCTCTTTGCACAATTACTTCATCTCCAATCCTTATGTCACGGCTGAGAATAATGTCTTCAGTATGAAGGGATGCTCTTTTTACTGTAATTCCTGAGATGATTACAGGTTCAAGTTCTGCAACTGGAGTTAAAAGGCCCATTCTTCCGACCTGAATTGTTATATCATTTATTTTTGTTACAGCCTGACGGGCCTTGAATTTAAAAGCAATACTCCATCTCGGATATTTAGCTGTATGGCCTAACTTTTTTTGAAGTTCTCTTTCTTTTACTTTTATTACTACCCCATCTACTTCATAATTTAAGGTGTCTCTAATACTCTCAAACTTTTGGTGATATTTAATTGCCTCATCAATATTTTTGCAGTTTTGAATATTTTGTTCTATCTTGAACCCCCATTTTTCAAAAGCTTCATAAATTTCAATTTCATTCTCAAAGTTATGCCCGGCACATTCTCCAATGCCCCAGGCATAAAACATAAGTGGTCTACTAGCAGTAATAGAAGGATCAAGCTGACGTAGTGAACCTGAGGCAGTATTTCTTGGATTTATAAATACAGGCTCGCCTTCTTTTTCGAGCTTCTTGTTTAGCGTTTTAAATGATTCAATTGGAAAGATCACTTCTCCCCTTATTTCAATTAGCTCAGGAGTTATTTTACTCTTACGCAATTTAAGAGGAATTGTGTTAATTGTTTTTAAATTGTTTGTTATGTTTTCCCCTTTAGTTCCATTTCCTCTTGTAGCCCCTGCTTCAAGTGATCCATTAATATAGGTAAGAGATGCTGAAACACCATCAAATTTGGGTTGGGCAATATATTCAATTTCATCTTCAGTTCCTAGAAATCTTTTGATCCTTTTATCAAAATCAAGGGCCTCTTTTTCATTCATTACATTATCAATGCTAGTCATCGGGGTCTTGTGTTCAAAAGGAGAAAATCCTTTTGCCACTTCTCCTCCAACTCTTTGTGATGGGGAGTCCGAAGTTAAAAGTTCGGGAAACTTTTCTTCCAACTGTCTCAGTTCTTTTAAAAGTAAGTCAAACTCTGAGTCTGTAATATTGGGGCTATTTTCCACATAGTATTTGTGGTTGTGTTTATTTATTTGTTTTTTAAGAGATTCTATTTTTTTTTGAGCCTGTTTTTTGGTCATTTTGATACGCAATGTCATCCTGAATTTATTTCAGGATCTAATTCTTTTATTTAGAGAAAAAAATTATTGTCATGCCGGACTCGATGCGGCATCCAGGATTTAGGCAATAAGGTAAAATAAATCTCAAAAACCGCTTAACTGCTACAATACTAAATTATGACTACTCTTAATCTCTCCCATCATTCTGGATTCCGCATCAAGTGCGGAATGACATAGGGTTACTTAAACCCATCAAGCCATTTAATCAGCTTTTTTAAACTGTAAGTATTTATAACATCACTTTTTTGGGTCCAGCCGCGCCTTGCCGTGCCCACTCCAAATTTCATAAATGAGAGATGCTCGGTTCTATGTGAATCTGTTGAAATAATTATCTTTACACCTTTTTGAATTGCTTTTCTTGCATGAAGGTCTTTAAGATCAAGCCGTTTTGGAGAGCTATTTATTTCAAGTGCTTTGCCATATTTTTTTGCAGCTTCTATCAGTTTATCAATATCCACATTATAAGGTTCACGCTCACCAATGAGCCTCCCGGTGGGATGACCTATTGCATGAACGTAAGGGTTCTTTACTGCATTAATAATCCTTTCAGTTATTTCATGAGTTTCCATTTTAAATCCACTGTGAACTGAGGCAACCACAAAATCAAGCTCTTTTAATACATCATTAGAATAATCAAGAGTGCCGTCAGATTTTATATCCACCTCGCTTCCCATGAATATCTTAATTCCATCTATTTTCTTGTCTATTTTCTCAAGTTCTTTTTTCTTTTCAAAGAGCCTTTTTTCATTAAGTCCGTTTGCAATCCTGGAAGATATTGAATGATCTGTAATAGCTATATATTCGTAACTAAGCTTTTTTGCAGCAAGTGCCATTTCTTCAATTGTTGATTTTCCATCACTCCAGGTGCTATGTGTATGAAGGTCGCCCTTAATATCTTTTTGCTGAATGAGTTTAGGTAGTTTTGATTCTTGTGCAGCTTCTATTTCGCCTCTGTCTTCCCTTAGCTCAGGTGGTACAAAATCAAGGCCAAGTTTTCCATATATCTTTTCTTCTGATTTTCCTTCAATCTTTTTATCGCCTTCATAAAGCCCGTACTCATTGATCTTATAGCCGAGTTTAGAAGCAATAGTTCTCACCCTGACATTGTGAAGTTTTGAGCCACTAAAATACTGAATTGCAGCTCCATATTCACCAGGCTTTACGACTCTTAGATCCACCTGAATACCATCTTCAACAATGATACTTCCTTTAGTGTCTCCGCTTGCCAAAACTTCTTTTGCAATTTCAAAATTTGTAAAAGCTTTAACCACAGGTTTTGTATCCTCGGCTGAAGTAATAATATCTATATCACCAACCGTCTCTCTCCAGCGTCTGAGTGAACCTGCAATCTGCGTGTTTTTTGTTCCTTTAATGTTTTCAACTTCTTTGACTATAGATGATGCAATTTCATATGCTTTGTTAATGCCAGTTCTGTCTATACTTGTTTTGAATATATCAATCCCTTTTTTTATCTCATCAATTTTCTTTTTTCCTATACCTTTAACTTCAAGGAGCGATTCATCATCAAGTGCTTTTTCAAAGCCCGTAATATCTTTTACATCAAACTCGTTAAATAAAACGGAAAGGAATTTGGGGCCAACCCCCTGTATTCTCAAAAGCTCGAGGAGGGATAGAGGGATTTTCTCTTTCAGGTCTTCAAAGTACTTGATTTCCCCTGTGTCAATAAATTCAATTATTTTGTCGGCCAGATCATTGCCAATACCAGGGATCTTTTGAAGCTCATCTTTGCCACTATAATTTTTTACATCTTTTGGAAGTTCAGAGATGTTTTTTGAGGCCTTTTGGTAGGCCCTTATCTTAAAAACGTTTTCACCAAGTATATTAAGTGAATCTGCTATTTGGATAAAAATATTGGCTATATCAGAGTTTGTACTCATCTTCAGAAAGGATAAAAGCTGTTTTGGTTTCATTGGCATATTTTTTTATTCCCGAAATTATGCCGTTGGTAATTCTGTCTATATAACTTGAGCTTTTAAGTCTTTTTTCTTCTGTTGGATTGGTGATGAAAGAAGTCTCAACTAATATGCTTGGAATATCTGCACCTATTAAAACAATAAAAGGTGCTTTTTTAACACCTTTATTATTAACTTTTGAGTACTTTCCTGAGACATTTGATACAATTGATCCCTGAACGTAACCTGCAAATTTCTTGGATTCTTCAATCTTGGAGCTTAGAAGATATTTCTGGACTATGCTTTTAAGATTGCTTATTCCCTGAGTGGTAGTTGCATTCTCGCGAGCTGCTACTTCAAGAGAGGATTTATTGTTTGTGAAGCTCAATATGTATGTCTCAATCCCGTGGGCTCTTTTGTCTTTTGCTGCATTACAGTGAATTGAAATAAAAAGGTCTGCGTTTCTCTTCTTTGCAATGGCGGTTCTTTCTTCAAGAGGAATAAACCTGTCGTTTGATCTTGTAAGATAAACATTTTCAATTCCAAATTGTTTGCCATCTTTTAGAAGCTTTTCTTGTAACCTTTTGGCAATTTTTAGATTTACATCTTTTTCCTTCAACCCACTTGGTCCGATAGCCCCGGGATCGTGTCCACCGTGGCCGGCATCAATAACAACAGTTTTGATTTTGAGGCCAAGGGCCTGCCTCAGGCTTTCTACGTTAGGCGTTTCTTTTGGACTGTATTTTGTTGGAGGTTTCTTCTTTGGATCTTTTGCAAAAAGGGTGTCGGAGTTAGCCCCTGTTCCCTCAATATCCATCACAATTCTGTAAGGGTTTGGAAGTGCAAATACTCTGTAGCTATCGTAACTGTCTATATACAAGACCACCCTTGATACATCTGGCTGATTTCTTCCAAACTTTATTTCTTCTAAAAGCCCTTTTGTAATTGGTTCTACATAAAGCGTGTTATCTATATCAGCTCCTTCTATGTCTACATAAAGCCTCGGCGGGGTTCCGTATTCGGGATCGGGATTAAGAAGGTTTGATTTAAAAGGAAGCTCTTTGTCGAGGTGAATAACTACCCTTGTGTAGTTATCAGTTGACCAGTGCCTTATTTTTGTTATACGGGCAAGACTTGAAAGTGACGCCTTTTTTATAGCTTCTTTACTTGGTTTGAATTGAGAAAGCTCATTGACTTTATTTTTGGCAATATTATACATATCACCTTTAGGGATTTCGTTTACAATCTTTTTATATTCAAGATATGCATCAGAATTTCTTCCCCTTCTTTCCGCAATTCTGGCAACCCTTATTTGTGCATCATCTGTAAGGTTGCTTTCCGGGTAGTTCTTTACAAACAGCCGCGAATAGATTGTGGCTTTATCGTAACTTTCAAATGAATTAAACCTTTCCCCCATTTCTTCATAAGTTTTTCCAGCAAGAAAAAGTGCATTTGAGGCTTTCTTGCTATTTGGATAAGAAACGTAAACACTGTAAAAGGCTTCTCCAAGCACGTTCCATATTTCTATGTTTTCTGATTTTTCAGGATCACTCGCAAGTGATTTGTAAAGCCCAAAGGCTTCTTTATATAGAAATTCCCCCCTGTCTTTTGCTTCAGAAACAGGAACGAAAACTATTATTGATAATAATAAAAATCCCGTAAAAAACTTTGTTAATCTTTCCACCTTGTATAAAAATTATATTTGTTTTTTCATGATTGTAAATTTATTTTTAACTAAATTTATGTATCTTACATCATTATCTTTTATCCGAATCATTTAAAATACTTTTCAAATGAAAATTAAAGTACTAGGCTGTGCAACTTCTACGGGTGTGCCAATTGTTGGATGCAGGTGTGATGTATGCACTTCAGACAACCCAAAAAACAAAAGATCACGTTGTTCCGTGTTAGTGGAAACACATGGAAAAAATATTGTTATAGATACTTCAACTGACCTCAGAATGCAGGCACTTGAAAATGATTTTACCAAAATTGATGCAGTTCTCTACACACATTCACATGCAGATCATACCCACGGTATTGATGATCTAAGGGTATTTAATTTTATTAACAAGACTGAAATATCATGCTTCTCAAATGAGCAAACGTTAACAAACCTAAGAAATAACTTTGCTTATATTTTTAATAGCGATTTAACAACTGGTAGCAGACCAAGACTCAGTTTTGTGGAAGTGTCGGGTGAGTTTAAGTTTGAGGGAATCAAAATTCTTCCTGTTGATATTTATCATGCTAACTGGGTAATACTTGGTTATAAAATAGGATCATTTGCATATCTTACAGATTGTAGCGGTATTCCTGAACACTCATTTGATATTTTAAAGAACCTCGATGTTTTAATAATAGGTGCTTTAAGATACAATCCTCATCACGCACATTTAACTGTTGATCAGGCTGTTGAATTGATAGAATCCTTAAACCCAAAACGGGCAATACTAACTCATATGGGCCATGAGCTTGAGTATGAAAAACTTAAAAGTGAACTTCCAGATTATATAGAGCCTGCTTATGATGGTATGGAGATTGAACTGGATGATCCTTTATTCTCTAAATAATCTGTCATGATCGAGCACATTTGACAGGCTCAGTGCAGGCTATGTGAAGCATCTGGATTATTTTATTTATAACTTTGATAAGACTTTGTTATCTATCAAGAAATGAAAGATTATTATGTCTATATAATGAGTAATAATTCAAAAACACTTTATACAGGTGTCACTAATGATTTGATGAGAAGGGTTTACGAGCACAAAAATGAAATGATAGAAGGTTTTACTAAAAAATATAAAATAAAAAAGCTGGTATATTTTGAGCATACAGAAGACATTAATTCTGCAATAGAAAGAGAAAAACAGATAAAAGGATTACTCAGAAGAAAAAAAGGTTAATTTAATTGAATTAGAGAATCAAGAATGGAAAGATTTGAGTGAAAGTTGGTTGTGATTAATTAATGTGGCAGAGTGAAAAATTTAGATTCTTCGTTGTTTCACTCCTCAAGAATGACATTTAGTTGTTGTTACTTTTTTATTGTTTTTATATTGTTGAGATTAATTTTTATAAAAAGCCCCAATTGGAATTTTTCACTCACTCAATAATCTGTCATGCTCGAGCGCAGCGAAGCATCTAGATTATTTAAATTTTGATAACTTTTAATGAGGTAGTCATGCAAAAAATAATTTCAAAGCTAATTGAAAAAAACGATACAAAGATAGTCTTTTGTGTCCTGGATGGGGTAGGTGGTCTTCCGTTGAATGGTAAAACAGAACTGGAAGCTGCTAATACGCCAAATCTTGATGAACTCTGCAGCTCTTCATCGGTCGGTCTTCACACACCAGTTGCAAGTGGAATTACTCCTGGAAGCGGCGCAGCACATTTAGGGCTTTTTGGATACGACCCACTTACCTATGAAATAGGAAGAGGGGTTTTGGAAGCCCTTGGTCTTGGAATTGAGATTGGCCCGAATGATCTTGCAATAAGAGGTAACTTCTCGACTGTAAAATACGAAGGTGATACTCCGATTGTTACAGATAGGAGGGCAGGGCGCATACCTACGGAAGAGAACAAGAGAATAGTTGAAAAACTCTCAGATGAAATAAAGAAAATTGATGGAGTAAAAGTTACTATTTACTCTGGACTCGAACACCGCTTTGTGGTTGTTCTTACTTTTTCAGAAAGGTTAAAAGAAGGAAGTGATCTTATTTCTGATACCGATCCTCAGAAAGAAGGTGTGAGTCCAATTATTCCAAAAGGAGAAAATAAAGATTCTCAAAAAGTGGCAGAAGTAGTAAAGAAATTTGTTGATATGTCTGCTGAAATGCTAAAAGACGAAACTTCTGCCAATTATCCACTTTTAAGGGGAATATCTATTTATCCGCATCTTTCTTCTTATGAAGAGGCTTATGGGCTTAAGGCAAGTTGTATTGCCACATATCCAATGTATAAGGGTGTAGCAAAACTTGTGGGAATGGATGTCCTAGAAGTTTCAGAAAACTCTATAGCCAGTGAAATTGAAACTTTAAAAAAAGAGTTTGATAACTATGATTTCTTTTACCTTCATGTGAAAAAGACAGATAGTTATGGAGAAGACGGAAATTTTGATGCAAAAGCAGGAATAATAGAAGAGTTTGATAAACTTATGCCAGAGATACTAAAACTTGATCCAGATGTTTTTGTTGTGACAGGGGATCATTCTACACCTGCAACTATGAAAGCCCATAGCTGGCATCCCGTGCCTATATTGATTAACTCAAAATATTATAGAGGTACAAAGCTAAAAG
>JAJCZR010000006.1 GCA_029262295.1 Deltaproteobacteria bacterium
TTCTATATCACATACTACATCTGCATCTTCTATATTGGCTGTCTGGCTTCCTAATATCTCACATGAAGCTATATTAGGTACTAAACTTGCAGCTAAAGCTAATACTTCATCAGGAAGGTCTATGAATATACTTCCACCTCCCGGTATACCTGAGCTAATACTTATTTCTGCAAACTCTCCATTATCTCCGGGGATAATATCAATATCTTCATCCATGCCACCGCCGCCTGTGCTACCACCACCTGTCTGCAATGTATTGTTAAACACACAATCAAGCATCTCAGCAGATGACATTATAGTTACATCCACTGTGCCTGCTTCATTGTCTATTGCCGGAGTGCTTCCAACCAATGATGCATCACAGTTTATCTCCAGATCAATAACATTTGCCGGAATTATTTCTCTAATCTGAATATCACCTGTTGGGATCATAGTCATATCCATTTCAGCATCATCAAGAGTAAAAGTTGTGAGCACTATTGTGGAATCACCCATTCTTAATACTTCAAAGTTAAAGTCGGTGCCACCGGCCGGGTTAGTAATCTTTGTTATTATTGCTTTTGCAGTGGGTTGTGCTTCAAATGCGCCTATATCACATAATGCACCTGCAACATTATCTCCGTCAACAGGCCTTTGAAAGCCTCGTTGGTCTATGTTTATTGGATTTGAATTCTGATCTACACATTCACCATTAGGCACACCGTCTATTGCAGAACTTCCGGCTAAAAGTGCATGGGTCTGAGTTGGTCCTCCGTTAAAAGCTAATGGTCCAAGATTTATATTCATATTTGGGCCAAAACCGCAAGAGTTATCATTTGAAAGATTATTCCCATTATCCGTTGTTGTTCCAGTACCAAGATTAGCGCAATTATCTCCTGAGTTTGAGGCATTATTGCCTGAAACTATTGTGTTTTGTATATTGGATGAGCCATTAAAAGTTAAAATGCCGCCGCCGTCAGTTGCGGTATTCCCCGAAATAGTGCTGTTTACAATTGTTAGTATTCCACCGTTGTTGAAGATACAACCACCGTTATTTCCTGCTCCACCAACATTTGCTAACCCACCGCTTATGGTTGTTTCATTAAGTGTCAGATTGACATTGTCTACATCCCCATCAATTGCTAAGATACGGAATGAATCCGAATCACCAGGATCCCTTCGTATTGTGCTGCCATTGGCTTCGATTGTTATTGTGCTTGTGATTACAGGGAGGCCGTTGTTGCCATTACTATTATTATCTATATCTTCAATTGTAAATGTGGAGCCGGAAGGAAGGATGACAGTATCTGTGTCCGATTGGTTAGGTTCCCCTGCTTCGCAATCTGTATTAGGTTGCCCATCAATTTCATCATTAGCATTCTCTATTGCTTCCCTTAAGGAACACTGCCCATCAGTATCATCAATTTCAACTACACCCACTCCAGCGTTTGAAGCTACATTAATAAGATTGCCGCCTGCCATTGCCTGACTTGCACTTAAGACAAGAATGAGGATCAATCCAGCAAGAGAGTGTTTACATTTTTTTTGCATTGATCTTCTTATTTTTCTGGATAGGGAAGTTAACTTCTTGTAGTGTTCAGAAAATTCATGAAAAAGGTTTTCATCTTTTTGGTGTAATCGTTTTTTTATTAAAGGATTTGTTACGTTTTCTTTAAGACCTGCTTTCTATGCCTGAAATAAATCATTATTCATCTGACTCTCCCCTAAGAATAAATTAGGTTTAATTTATAGGTTATTCAAGCATAGTGCAATATATTATGTTGGGATCCAGGTTTTGACTAGAATTATAAATACATCTCACGATTCAGGACATCAAACAAGTCAAAGAGGGGTCAAGTCTCCACATTTGACATTTCCAGCCAAATTTCATTCCGTAAATTTTCTGTACGGAATCTATTTTTTAAAGATTTAGATACCTGACTAATACATTCAGGTATGACTAGGTGGAGACACCTGATCCTTAGTATTTATAGGGGTCTGGCTTGGCATACTGGTATTAGATACCCACTCCTTCGAGTGCGTCAGGACAGGCTCAAGTATTCAGGGATGACATTGGTGGAAGCATGTAGTTATAAAAAAGATCAATTCACAAAAGAACTTTCGATCTCTTTTACAAGTTCATCAACTATATCTTCTTCTTTAAAGGAACGGACAAGTTTGCCATCTTTGTAGAGCATCCCTTTCCCCCTACCCCCTGCTATTCCAATATCAGCTTCTGATGCTTCACCAGGGCCATTAACAACGCAACCAAGAATTGCAACTTTCACTGGACGCTCAAGATCATATCCCGAAACCCTTTGCTCAACATCACTTACAAGTTTCATAAGATCAATCTCAAGGCGGCCACATCCCGGGCAGGAAATAAGTTCAATACCATTGTTTCTCATTCCAATTGATTTAAGAATATTTAAACCAACAAACACTTCTTCAACAGGATCTCCAGTTAAAGAAACCCTTATTGTATCCCCAATACCATCTGCAAGAAGAGAACCAATACCTATGGAAGATTTAATTGTGCCCATTTTGGGTGTGCCCGCTTCAGTAACACCGAGATGAAGTGCATAATTTGTGCTTTCACCAAGAAGCCTGTAAGCCTTAATCATTTTTTTTACATCTGTGGATTTAACAGAGATCTTGATATCATGAAAATCAAAGTCTTCTAAGATCTGCACATGCCTCATTGCACTTTCCACAAGTGCTTCAGCAGTGGGGCTTCCGTGTTTTTTAAGTATATCTTTTTCAAGTGAACCGGAGTTAACACCAATTCTGATAGGTATATTTCGCTCTTTAACCCCATCTACAACTGCTTTTATTCGGTATTTAGCACCAATATTTCCTGGGTTGATCCTCATTCCGTCTACACCCTGGTTTAGAGCTTCAAGCGCAAGTTTATAGTCAAAATGAATATCCGAAACAATTGGAATAGTTGTTTGCTCTTTTATCTTTCCAATAGCTTTAGCAGCATCCATATCAGGCACTGCAAGCCTTACAATATCACACCCGGCAGCTTCAAGCCTCTTTATTTGATGCACAGTTGCATCAACATCACGAGTGTCAGTTATAGTCATAGACTGCACGGATATAGGTGCGCCACCACCAATTTTCACATCACCAATCGCTATTTGTCTTGATTCTCTCATTAGTTAGGAAAATAGGTTATTAAAATAATTTTAGGTGTCAAGAAACAGTGAAAAGAAGCTGAATCCAAAAGTTTGACACCGATACTAATAAAGTTAGAATGATTTCCACTTTCTACAGTATTGAATATAATTATAAGTGTAACCATTCTTAAAAACCATAAAGATTTTATAAATAATAATAAATTCAACTTTGAGGTGAGAAATATGGGTATGAAGAAAATAATTCAAATAAATAACAAACCGCAGACCGAAAGTAAAAGTAACGTTTCTTTTACTAAGATGAACAAGAAAGAACAAACTGAGAAAGTAGAGCTTACTGAAGAAATTATTTACGGGGCACTAAAAAATGTAAATGATCCTGAACTTCCTGTAAGTATTGTTGATCTTGGCCTTATTTATGACACACAGATATCAGGTAGTAATGTCAAGATTACTATGACTTTAACTACTCCCGGATGTTCAATGGGTGCTCATATAGCTGGGCAAGCTGAAGATGCACTTAAAAATGCGGGTGCAGATAATGTGATAATTGAAGTTGTCTGGGATCCACCATGGAACCCCGATATGATGAGCGAAGAAGCTAAAACCAAGCTCGGGATGTAAATAAATAAATGGAATTAAATCAGGAACAGATAGTAAGAGTATTAAAAAAAGTAAATTATCCAGGTTTTAATAGAGACATTGTTTCATTTGGTCTTGTTAAAAATGTTGAAGTACAAGACTCAAATGTAAATATTACTATTTTACTTCCAAAACCTGATGACAAACTTAAAAGTGAGATTGAATCATCTGTTAAAACAGCCGTGCTTGGAATACCCGGTGTTGAAAATATAAATATTGATATTCAGGCAAGGCAGCAAAAACAAACCCCTACTGAGGGACCGAAAGACAACAAAAATCTTCCAGATATTAAATACTACATAGCTGTTGCAAGTGGAAAAGGCGGGGTAGGAAAATCAACAGTGGCAGTGAATCTTGCTCTTGCAATCTCTAAGAAAAGAGACAAAGTGGGTTTAATGGATGCTGATATCTGGGGACCAAGTGCACCAATTATGATGGGCATAAATGATAAGCCTATTGCAAGCGGGAAAAACAAGATACTACCAATTGAAAAATTTGGATTGAAGATGATGTCTATTGGGTTCCTGGTAAACGAAGAAGATGCAGTTATCTGGCGTGGCCCTATGGTACACGGGGCGGTTAAACAATTTGTTGAAGATGTAGAATGGAAAGGAACAGACTACCTTGTGATCGACCTTCCTCCCGGAACCGGAGATGCACAACTTTCACTTGCCCAGACTGCGCCTCTAACAGGGGGAGTAATTGTAACAACCCCGCAGGATGTTGCGCTTATAGATGTAAAAAGAGGAATTCTAATGTTTAATAAACTCAATATTCCAGTGCTTGGTATTGTGGAGAATATGAGTTATCTGGATATTCCCGGTACAGATCAAAGAATGGATATTTTTGGACATGGGGGCGGAAAAGAAATGGCCAAGAAATTCAACGTACCTTTTCTGGGAGAAATTCCTATTGATCCTGACATCAGAATTGGTGGCGATACTGGAAACCCAATAGTTGAATTCAAACCTGAAAGCAAGGCATCATTGGCATTTTTTGAAATTGCAGACAAGGTACTTGAATCAGTTGAAAAATAACAAAAACTTTTTAACGCAATATTAATTCATTTTCTTAACAGCCATTTTTGCAAGGCCAATTAAAAACTTAAATTTTCATAAATATATAATAAACGCCCTTCTTGACCATCAACATTTAATGATTATTTTATAAAAAGTAATTTAATTCCTGAGATACAATATGAGTGCAGCAAAAGACTATTATAAAACCCTTGGGTTGCCGAGAACAGCAACTAAAGATCAGATAAAAAAGGCTTATAGAGACCTTGCAAGAAAATACCATCCTGACATGAACCCCGGAGACGCAAAATCCGAAGAAAAGTTTAAGGAAATCCAGGAAGCTCACGAAATTTTATCCAATGATCAGAAGAAGAAAAATTACGACATGTTTGGCAACTCAGGATTTAGTGGCCAGGGAAGACCCGGTGGAGGACAGAGCCATACTTACTCAACTGAAGACTTTTCAGGATTTGAAGATGTATTTAAAGACATTTTTGGTTTTGGTGGAGGTGGTGGTTATACAAGACGTACATCAGGAGGGGCAGAAAACCTCGGAGATATTTTTGGTTTCGGCGGAGGAACAAGGCAGCAGCAAAAACCTAAAGATATTGAACATGCTCTTACCATTGATTTTTTAACTGCTATAAACGGCGGGACTAAAGATATTACAATAAGCACAAAATCAACAAATGGAAAAGTTAGTAAAGAGAAAATTACTGTAAAGATACCAGCAGGCGTAAATAATGGATCAAAAATAAGGGTTCAGGGGAAAGGAGAACAAATAAATAGTGAGAGGGGCAACCTGATACTTAATGTTAAAGTATCTTCTCATCCAATATTTAAAAGAGAAAATGACGATATTTACCTTGATCTTCCAATAACAATTTATGAAGCTGTAAATGGGGCAAATGTAGATGTGCCTACTATCGACGGTTCAGCGAAATTAGTAATTCCTGCCGGAGTTCAAAGTGGCACGAAACTTAGGTTAAAAGATAAAGGTGCCAAGAATATCAAAACAAATATAAAAGGAAACCAATATGTGGTGCTTCAAATAGCCATGCCAGACAACCCGGATGAAAATATAAAAAACCTGATAAAAGAGATTGGAAATAATTATCCATATAATCCCAGAAAAAAACTTTCACAATACCTATAAAAAAGGACACAAATTATGAGCGATGTTAAAATGGATTTTTCAGCTTTTATTCTTTCACTTAATGCTTCAGCTTTAATACACCTGGGAGAAATACCTGATCCAGTTTCAATGGATAGATCAGTAAATATTGCTGCTGCCAAACACACAATTGATATCCTCCAGCTTCTTTCTGAAAAAACCGAAGGCAATCTCAGCCCCGAAGAGCAAAAGCTTATAGAGGATGTTGTCTATAATTTGAGAATAAAATATGTAAAGTTTTCCAAAGGTTAAATCATTCCAAGTTTTTCATAACCCTCAGCAATAAATTTATCAATATTCCCTTTAGAATATTTCTCCCATATTGAAAGTGCTTCTTTTATTAAAGGTGGCCTTCTTTCCGGCGAATGGGCATCTGTTGCTATAAAATCAATTAAATTTAATTTTGAAAATCCAATTACACATTTTTGGGCTTCTTTTCCATAACTTCCTGTAAAGCTGGTTGATGTAACCTGGACCAGTGCACCAAGTTGAACAAACTCCTTAATCATTGCAGGTTTATTTTGAAAATCAGCATTTCGTTCAGGATGTGCAAGTATTGGAACAATATCATTTGAAAGGAACTCATCGATAATTTTTTCAAGGCCAAAAGGTAAAGATCTGAACGGCATTTCAAGTAAAATGCATTTAGTGCCAGCAAGTGTGAGTATCTCATCCGACTTCACAAGATCAACCAATCTATCTGTAATAGCAACTTCCATTCCGGGAAATACTTTTATCTCGATATCTTCTTTTTCCAAAAGCTGGTTTAAAATCTCAGTTTTTTTTATTATTTCTTTTGCATTAGTTTCCCATTTAGTTCCTTGCACCCAGTGTGGGGTGGCTATAATTTTTGATATTCCTTCAGATTTTGAAAGCCTTACTATCTTTAGGCTTGTCTCCCAGTCTTTTGGGCCATCATCTATATCGGCAAGTATATGGCAATGAATATCAATCATAGTAAAATGCAGTGAATTGAAGGTTTAAGGTAGTTAATTATAATTAAGATTCAAAACAATAAAACGTTGATGATATGAACATTCAAAAAATAACAAATGAGTTTCGGAAACAAACCATAGTTGTTATTGGGGATATAATGCTCGATAACTACATCTTTGGAGAAATTAAAAGAATTTCTCCTGAAGCCCCTGTGCCAGTTGTAAAATACAATAAAGAGACAGCGTTTCCAGGCGGGGCTGCAAATGTTGCATTAAATCTTGATAGCCTGGGTGCAAAAACTTTTATTATCGGAACTATCGGCAAAGATAGTAGTGGAAAAAAAATATTAGCGCAACTTAAAAAATCCGGAATTAATACAAAATATATACTTGCAGACCCGGCAAAAACCACTACTGTAAAAACGAGGATTGTTTCATCAAATCAGCAGGTTCTAAGAATCGATCACGAAGAAACAATTGATATAAACCCTAAAATTGAAAGTCAGATAATAAAATCAATTAAAAGCACTTTAAAGAATTTAAGGCCAGATGCAGTAATTTTATCCGACTACAGAAAAGGGATACTTACCAACAAAATACTTTCTGAAACCATTAATATATGTAATAAAAGCAAAATATTTATTGGGGTTGATCCTAAAGGAAAAGACTTTTCAAAATACAAAGGTGTAAACCTTATAACACCGAACCAAAGTGAGGCTGAACTCTCAACAAACATAAATATTAAAGATGAAGCTTCACAAATAGATTGTATTAATAAAATTGTGAACCAGACAAAAGCTGATTGTGTTTTAATTACAAAAGGTAAAAATGGAATTTCTTACAAAGAAAAAAAACAGAAGATTAAATCTATTGAAGCCATACAAAAAGATGTGTTTGACGTAACGGGAGCAGGCGACACATTTATAAGTAGTTTCATTCTTACTTACCTTTCAACAGGGTCTTATGATAAATCTGCTGAGTTTGCAAATAAGGCTGCGGCCGTTTCAGTTACAAAATTTGGTGCCTCAAAGATAACTCAAGCCGAGTTAATAGCAGTTGAAAACAAAATAGATAGTAAAATTCTCACTGCTGATGAACTTTCAAAAGTTATTCATAAACAAAAAAAAAGTGGCAAAAAGGTTGTGTTTACTAATGGTTGCTTTGATCTTTTTCATCACGGACACCTTAGCATATTAGAGAAATCAAAAAAGCTGGGAGATATTCTTGTTGTGGCAATAAACAGTGACAACTCTGTTAAAAAACTTAAGGGAAAACAAAGACCTATTGTAAATGAAAAAAACAGATCAGCCCTCTTATCATCACTTGAATTTGTAAACTATGTGGTAGTGTTTGAAGAAAATACACCGCTTAAGCTAATTAAAAAAATCAAACCTGATGTAATTACGAAAGGTAAAGATTATAGTAAAGACAGTGTTGTTGGTGGAAAATATATCGAAAGTTATGGCGGAAGTGTTGAACTTATTCCACTTGAAAAAGGGTTTTCAACAACAGGTATAGTAAAAAAAATTAAAGAAAACACCAAGAATTAATTTGAATAAGAACAAACTGAGTCAATATGCTTTCTTGCATCCAGGCCCATTTTGGAATTTGGGGCAAGCTGCACAACCCTGCTAAAAGCACTACAGGCAGAAGGTTTATTTCCCTGCTTTAAATAAGCAAAACCAAGATTAAAAAAGGCTTCATCATATTGTGGGTAGCCTTCAATAGCAATTTTAAATTCCCTTATTGCATCCACTTCATTCCCTAGCGATAGGTGCATCTTGCCAAGCTCATTGTGCGTGTAAACAAGAAGTGGATTGATTTCCAAAGACCTATTGTAATAACTTTTGGCTTTGTTTATATCGCCCTGCATAAAATAAGCCGTACCAAGATTGGTAAGTGCTTTATCCCTATCTTCATAAAGTGGGTCACTAGCTGCCTTCTGGCAGTATTTAATAGCACTTTGTGGCTTATTTGTTTTAATGTAGAGTCCGCATAAATTAAAATTTGCAACAAGGTAATCATCATCAAGATCAAGCGATTTTTCATAAAGTTCTTCTGCTTGAACATAATCTTTAAGACCATAATAAATTATTCCCTTTATAAGATAAACTTCAGGATCTCTCTTAGAACGTTGTCTTGCCTCTTCAATATCTTCAAGCGCCTGTTTATAATTACCTCTTCTATATGAGGCTATAGCAAGTGATTTTTGGTTTTGAACATACTTTTCCCAGTCTTTTACTTCACCTCTGGGAGTACTGGATTTTGAGCCACATGAAATGAAAAGAAAGCAAACAATAAGCAATGTTGTAGAAAAATATTTAATCATCAATCCATATTTGAAAGTTTCATAAATGCCTGAAGCCTTGTGTCAACTTCATGATTCTTAAGCTCAGAAAGCCTGTTAACACTAAAGTCTTCCACAGTAAAAGAAGCCAAAACACTTCCGTAAACAACTGCTTTTTTAAAATCTTTTTCTAAATTTTGTTTATCGGTTCCAATAGTCTGGTCTGAAGAAATAAAACCCATAAAACCACCGGCAAAAGTGTCGCCAGCCCCGGTGGGGTCAAAAACTTTTTCAAGTGGATAGCTAGGGGCAAAAAATATTCCTTCATCAGAAAACATAAGTGCTCCATATTCACCCCTTTTCACAATTAACCTTTCGGGCCCCATATTCATAATTTTTCTTGCAGCATTGGTTATTAATGGTTCTCCGGAAAGCTCTCTTGCTTCCGAATCATTTATCATAAGTATATTAACCCTTGAAATTATTTCCTTTAATTCAGATAGTTTATTTTCAATCCAAAAATTCATTGTATCACAGGCAACTAATTTAGGAGAATTCATCTGGTCAAGCACTTTTAGCTGTAAAGACGGATCAATATTCGCAAGGAACACATGATCAATATTCCTGTATTCATCAGAAAGCTCAGGATCAAAAGTCTCAAAAACATTTAGGCGTGTATCAAGGGTTTTAGGATCACCAAGATCATAGCCGTATTTTCCCTGCCACCTGAATGTCTCACCCTTTTCTTTTACTATTCCCCCAGTATCAATTCCCTTTGAATCAAACATATCAAGATGCTTTTTGGGAAAATCTTCGCCAACAACAGCAACAATATGAACATCAGTAAATGTGCTTGCGGCAAGGGAAAAATATGATGCAGAACCACCTAAAACAGAGTCTGCATTACCAAAAGGGGTTTCAACTGTATCCAAAGCTACTGAACCAACAACTAATACACTCATCAAATATACCTTTCCACTAAAATATTGAGTTTTTTCTTAACTTCATCAGAAATACTTTCTTTTTGGGTAATTAACGAATATTTAAGTGCATCATGGCAAACGCAGCTTCTACTACCCGGAATAATCGAAATTACCTTTTTAATAACTTTTTTTGCCATCTCCACATTTTTATTAAGTGTCTCTATCACATCTTCCACAGTAACATCATCATGATCACTATGCCAACAATCATAATCAGTGGTTAAGGCAAGTGTAGAATAGCAAATCTCTGCTTCCCTTGCAAGTTTGGCCTCAGGCATATTTGTCATACCAATTACATCCACTCCCCAATTTCTATATAGCTCACTCTCTGCCCTTGTTGAAAACTGGGGACCTTCCATACAAATGTAGATGCCGCCATTATGTACAACTGCCCCGCAGTCGTAAGAGGCCTTTGAAAGGCATCCTGCAAGAACACTACAAACCGGATCAGCCATTGAGACATGGGCTACAATGCCATCTCCAAAAAATGTGGAGACCCGTTTTTTAGTATTATCTATAAACTGATCAGGAATAAATAAATGACCAGGTTTAATCTCTTCTTTCATACTACCAACTGCACTAACAGAAATAATCCACTCTGCCCCAAGTTTTTTCATTGCATAGATATTTGCCCTGAAATTGATCTCAGAAGGCATGATTGTATGCCCTTTTCCATGGCGTGGAAGAAATAAAAGGTTCACATCATCTAAAACACCTTTTACGAGTCTATCAGATGGCTTACCCCAGGGGGTATCAACTTCAATTTGTTCAATATCAGTTACCCCATCAATTTCATATAAGCCGCTTCCACCAATAATTCCAATAGTTTTCAACCTTCATACTCCTCTTTAAAAACCTTTCATAAACTATCTAAAACATATATTTTTCTTTTAAGAATAAATATCTATATTCTTTCCGATTTTATTTTCTTTTGCAATTTTATAAATATGCGAAGCAATGGCTACATCTTCAATAGCAATCCCTATTGACTTAAAAAGAGTAATATCATCTTCACTTTCCCTGGCATTAACTTTTTGTGAAACTATGTCTTTAAGCTCAACAAACTGATCCCAATATATTCTGCCTCTATCTATTAGTTGTAAAAATTCACCTGCCTCAAGCTTTGACTGCTCAATATCTTCAACAACTATTATTGATGATTTTGTAATAGTTTTTTCATCAATCTCGCTTTTAAATAAGAAGTTTCCTCCAATTGCACTTATATGAATTCCTTTCTCAAGATTTTCTCCATCAAACACAGGCTCTTTTGAGGTTGTGCAGGTTATGACAATATCTGCATTATCAATTGCCTCTTCAGTAGAATTAACACTTTTAATTTCAGCATTAACAAATGCGCTTATACTTTCAGAAAATGACTCTCTGTTTTCCTTTTTTCTACTATAAATTTTTACCTTTTCTAAATCCCTGACTTTACTCAGTGCAAGAAGCTGACCTTCAGCCTGAAAGCCAGTTCCGAAAACAGCTGCCGTTTTACTACTTTTTTTAGACATATACTTAGCTGCAACACCTGAGACAGCTCCAGTTCTTATCATTCCCATATAATTTGCATCCATAATTGAGAGAAGCTCACCTGTTTCTATCTCATGAAGAAAAACCCTGAAGGTAAATCCATTTTTAGAACTTACATAAGCCTTGTATCCCATATACCCCAAATAAGGAAGGGAAGCTGCCATATAATGAAACATTGTTTTTTTATTTTTAAGCCTTTCACGCGGATGGTTAATAATGTCGTTACTTTGAGATTGTGTTGAAAAAAGTTTCTCAATCTCAAGGAGAGCATCATCTATTGATAAAATATTCTTTACATCTTCTTCATTCAAATATAAAACCATAATAAATGATTATCCTTGTTCTAAACTAAATGTGAGTATTGACCTTCTGTCACCTGAGAATGGCAGGTTAAACTCTTCAAGTTCTTTCAAATCAAAGTTATTGTTATTCAGTTCACGGAGTTCTTCATTAAAATTAGAAGACTTCATGATAATCACTTTTCCCTCTTTTTTTAAATAAGGCCTTGATAAAGAAAGAAGATAATCTATTTTGCCTACTGCCCTGAAAACTACACAATCAAAATCACTTGATATTTCATCCCGGGCTTTCTCAGCTCTTGTGCAAACTATTTTGAGTTGCGGTAATTCCAGTATTCTTTTAACTTCATTTAGAAACACAGTCTTTTTTTCTACTGATTCAATCAGGGTCATGTTGAGTGTTTTGTCAAAAATAACAAGTGGTATCCCGGGGAAACCTGCACCAGATCCAATATCCAAAACCTTTGAGTTTTGATTTACTAATTTTGCAACTGTAAGGGAATCTATAAAATGCTTTAAAACAATCTCTTTATCATCAAGAATTGTGGTAAGATTAATTTTTTTACCCCACTTTTTAATGAGGCTCATATAAACCATAAATTCCCTGGTTTTAATATCATTAATATCAAGGCCAATCTGCTTTAGCCCATCTTTAAGATAGCACTCATTATTCATTTCAAATTTTTCTAATAGAAATGGGGTGATAAACTTTAATTTGAGTTCTGCCCCTGTACACCGAAACCTTGCCAATAACTTCGACCAATTGTCCTAAAAAATAGTCTTCCGGTTTAATTTTAAAATGTTTGAAGCTCTCAAGGTTATCCTTAAAAATTACAATATCCAGATCATCATCCATTTTTAGAACAACAACTTTTTTATTCACTTTTGTATCACTTACCTTTCCCTGCACAACAACTTTTTGATCAAGATACCTTCTAGCACTTATGGGTTTAATTACAAACTGATTATTATCTTTTGGATATTCAAATGATTTTGGGTTACCCCATATTCCTTTCCTGGCTTTTTTCGCTTGAGACTCAGCCTTTAAAAGCTGCTGGTTATACTTTATCTGCTCTTTAAAGATAAAAGACCTTCCGAGCCCCATTTCCAATATTTTCTCATTTACAAGTTCATCATCCTTGAAGACATAAGCCAGGATCCTTCCATATTGATCAAACTTTTCATTTCCATATTCAAAACGTACAGTCTTGTTTTCAATCAGGGCTGCAAGATAGTCTTTTGCTTTATTTGCAAAAGGTTCTCCCGGCCCGGCTTCAGTTAAAATTTCAGGGGTATTAATTCCAAGCATTCTTATCCTTGATCGATACTCATCATCAATGGTAAAAGTATCACCATCAATTACATCCAAAACCCTAAATCCATTGCTATTTTTTGAAATTACATCGGAGTTACAGGCAGTTAGAAACAGAAATAACAAAAGCGATATTAATTTATACTTCATTTTCATCTATTGATTTTTCTCCTTTTCTTGCAAAAGTTAAAAACCCTGTATGGCCCACCATTTTATTTCTTGGCCTGGTTTTGCCAGGTTTTACTTGATAATATCTAAGGATAAGTTCAAGTGTTTCAATATTCACAAAACCGTTTCTTTCAAGCGACTCAGCTGTTTTCTCAACTTGATTGTATGTGGGTGAGATGCTGGCAATCTGCCCTCCACCTTTAAGTGCCTTATAAGCTGAAGGAATTCCATACCACGGAGAAGGAAGATCAATTATCACTGCATCCACTTCAGTTTCTTTAAACCCATCCCTTGCATCGCCGCAGTTAAACTCAACATAATCAAGAAGGCCTGCTTGTTCAATATTATGCTTTGCATTAGTGATAAACTGCTGTCTTTTCTCGTAGGTAAATATCTTTCCTTCCGGCGATACAGCATTGGCAAGGGCTATTGTGAGTGCACCAGATCCAATGCCAGTTTCAATTACCCTGCTCGATGATTTCAATCCAGTTTTAAAAATAATAAATGCTGCATCCTTTGGATAAACAATCTGGGTAAGCCTCCTTACTTTCATAAGTTTGTCTTCAACAGTGGGATCAAGAAGAAAAAAATCGCTTCCAAGTTTTGAAGTAATTCTATCACCCCAGTTTTTTCCAACGGCATCTTCAAGATCAATTATCCCAAGATGTGAGCTAAAGGTTTTTCCTTCACTTATACTCACTAAAAAGGTTTTATCATCAGGGGAGAGCAAGAGTACGGTATCTTGTAATTTAATTTTCATTTGATTTAGTTTCAACATTAACAAATCTGGAAAATAAGAATAATACAAATCCAATAAAAACAAAAATTCCGGTAATTAAATACATTGCCCTAAAACCCTGGTCCCTTGCAATTATTCCAAGTCCAAAAGCAAGCATATTTATTCCAAAGCTAAAAGACATATTGAAAACCCCCATTGCTTTTCCCCTTTCGTCATCAAAAGCAAGGTCAATTATCATGGCACTCATTGCCGGATAAAGCATCCCATAGCCAAGACTAAATAGAAAAGATACAAATATCGCACTATAAAGATCACTTATAAACCAAACCGACATTAAAGATATTGCCATAAGAAGCATACTTGGCACACCCACTTTTTTTCTGTCAAAAATATCAGACAGCCTGCCACCAAAAACCCTCACCAATATTACTGTGATTGAGTATGTTAAAAAGAAAGCGCTGACATTAATTTTCTCACTATCAAGAAATGCAGCAAAAAAATTAAGCATTGATCCAAGACCACCTGCAATAATGAGGTTTATTAAAAGTATTGGGGAAAATCTTTTGGAAAAAACTATTTTGAAAAAGCCTTTAAAAAAACTTTCTTTTGAATACTGAAATTTCCCATCTTTTGAAAAATACGAAAGTAAAAATGATATAAGGCTAAATATGGATGCATATATAAAGAAAGCCCTGTAACTTAAATTATCTATTATAAATTCACCAAGTGATGGGCCAATAGCGTATGAGGCAATTGTGAAAGCACCAAATATTCCAAGCCCGTATGCCCTTATTTGTTTTGGTACAAAATCCGACACTGATGTGGCTGCAGTAGTAAAAGAAAAGGCAAAAGCAACTCCCTGAACAAGCCTTAATAAATATATTTTATAATCAAGCTCAGTTATAAAGATAAAAGAAGCTGAACTTAAAAACATAAGCAGATATCCGAACAGCAAAAAATTTTTTCTACCAAATTTATCAATCAGATAAGACACAAGTGGCACTGTGAGTAGTGAAGTAATCCCAAATGAGCCCATGATATAGCCAATTTGGGCTTCGTCCCCACCCAATCCCCGAATAAACAAAGGCAAAAGGAAAAATGATGAGAAATTACAAAAGAAAAAGAAATTGGATAGTGTTAGTAGTGAAAAGTTTTTAAACTGCTCTTTGTCTAGGCCTGAAATCATTAGAAATACTATAAAAAGGTTGGATAACGCTATAAGTTTCCATACTTTATTTATGTTGTAAAATCAGGGAATTTTTATCTTTACATACATCTTTCGCATGATATATTAACTGCTCAACATTTTGAGCCGTTAGCTCAGTTGGTAGAGCAACTGCCTTTTAAGCAGTGGGTCACAGGTTCGAATCCTGTACGGCTCATACCCAAACAACGTCCCCGTCGTCTAGCTTGGCCCAGGACATCGGCCTTTCACGCCGGTAACAGGGGTTCAAATCCCCTCGGGGACGCCATTTTTCCGGGTTTGTATTCTAATTTTTCTATTCTGACTAAAAATTATGGGTATATAATATTATTTATTTATAATATACCTATGCCAAAAAAATACTTATTATTATTAATCCTCCTATTTCTTTTACCAAATCTGAATTTAACTGCAGGAGAAGTTTATAAGACCAAACAGAAAAATGGGGATTTTGTATACACTAACGTAAAACCAAAAAACGAAGCTGCAACAGTCGTTGAAGTAAAAAAATACAGGGATAATGACCAAACTGTAATACCTGATTATGAAAAATATCCTGAAAATGAGGAAGACCGTCTAGCTGAAGAAAAACAAAACTATATAGATGATATTTTTAGGGAAAAAGCCGAAGATCTTTCACAAAGGGAAGAATCACTTAAAAAAGATATCGTATCCACTAAAGATTACATAGATTACCTGGAAGATATAATTGAGGATTTTTTGGTAAATGGTTATTTTGCAGACAACTATATATTTGAGCTAAGGGTCCAGGAAAGAAACCTTGAGATATTTAAAGAAGAGTTGGAAGAAATAAAACAGGAAGAAAAAGCATTAAAAAAAGAAGCCCGGAAAAACAATGTTGATCCGGGCATTCTTAGAGTAAAATAACTAAAGTAACCTTCTATTAAATTTTACAATTCTACACCGAGCTTTCTTACAGTTTCAAGAGTAATTCCACCACTGGCAAGGCCCTTATCGTTTTGATATGATTTAAGGCTGGAGACTGTTCCTGAGCCAATAATACCATCTATTGGGCCACTGTAGTATCCTGCGTCTTTAAGCGAAGCCTGAAGGTTTTTCACAACATCAGTGGTCAAGTTTGTTTCGCAAAGAATTGATCTCCACTCCAACCTTGAATCAGCAACTTTTTTTGTTTTAGTTACAGTCTGTACTTCCTGCGGGATTTCAATTTTCTTTTCCTGTGCAGGGGTAACAACTTTTTTTACCTTTACTGTTTTATACTTTGCAGGAATCTCCACTTTTTCAGTTGTTGCAGCTGTTTTTATCACTCTTTTCTTTACAACAACATATTCAGCGGGAATTTCTTTTTTTTGTACAGTTGCAGCTGTTTTAACAACTTTCTTTTTAACTGTTTTGTATTCAGCAGGCTCTTCAACCAAACATAGAATTTCCCCTGTGGAGTTATCTATCTTTTCAATTGGGCCCCTGCCACTTTTCCATACTGTCTGTGCAGGTTTCACTAAAACTTCTTCCTCCACAATATCGTAAACAGGATCCACTTCCTCAAGCACTTCATAAGCAGGTTCAATCAAAACCCTTTCTTCAGCCACTTCATACTCAGCAGGAATGACTTTAAGCTCAAAAGACGCTTCTTTAATTAATACTTCTTCTTCAACCCACTCAAACTCAGGTGGAATAATTTCAATTTCCTGTGAAGCCTGACGTTTAACAAGTTCTTCTTCAAAAGTTTCATACTGGGCCGGAACTTCCACTTTCGCATAACATTCACCTGGTTTTGCATTAGGTGGAAACAATGCTGCATCCTTAGGGGGATCAGTCTGTTGGGAAACAGTTGGCAACTGATACGCCGCAAGTAAAACCAATACTGTAAAAATTGATATAATAATTCTCATAAAAAACCTCCATTTATTATGATATATATATTTGGATATATATGCTTAATAGGTTAACGATAAATAATTAGATGTATAGTATTTTTATACTCTCCATGAAATTACTTATGAATATTTTTTATATTCTTCATCAAAAAGGTCTAAAAGCTCTTTAGCTTTTTTATGGTAATAATCTTTGTCATCCCACGAAAGTATTGGCCTTAGTAAATTTGAATCAACATTTGGACATTTCGTTGGCACTTTTAGTCCGAATACTTCTGCTTCAGTAAATTCACCTTTAACAAGGGTGCCATCAATTGCAGCAGTGACCAATGCCCTTGTTGAAGGAAGTGGCATTCTATCTCCAATGCCGTATGGTCCACCTGAAATACCGGTGTTTAGAAGCCACACCTTGGCCCCACTTTTCTCCATCTTCTCTTTAAGCATTTTCCCGTAAAATTTAGGTGGCCTTGGAAGAAATGGTGCACCAAAACAAGAACTAAAAGTTGCCTGGGGCTCACTCACTCCCCTTTCTGTTCCTGCAACTTTGGCGGTGTATCCCAAAAGAAAATAGTACATTGCCTGATCCGCATTTAATTTGGATATAGGGGGCAAAACCCCAAAGGCATCATAAGTAAGCATGAAGATAGTTTTTGGAACTCCGCCCACGCCACTTGGCACAATACCGGAAAGGGAATCAATTTGATAAGCACTTCTTGTGTTTTCAGTATATTTATCACTATCAAAATTTATTTTTCTTGTATGGCTGTCAAATTCCACATTTTCTACTATTGAACCAAAACGAAGCGAAGCATCATATATCTCTGGTTCAGTCTCTCTTTTTAATTTAATAACTTTCGCATAACATCCACCTTCAAAATTAAACACTCCATCATCAAACCATCCATGCTCATCATCACCAATGAGGTCCCTGTCTGGGTCAGCAGACAAAGTTGTTTTTCCAGTGCCAGAAAGACCAAAGAAAAGAGCTACATCCCCATCTTTTCCAGAGTTTGCAGAACAGTGCATAGGAAAAACATTTTTTTCAGGAAGCAAGTAGTTCATCGCTGCAAAAACCGACTTTTTCATCTCTCCTGCATATTCAGTGCCGCCTATAAGGGCTATTCTTTTTTGCAGGTTGAGAAGTATAAAAGTTTCAGTTCTGGTTCCGTCTATCTTGGGATCAGCTTTAAAATTAGGGGCTGATATTACTGTAAAACCAACATCGCTATGGGGAAGTTCACTTTCATCAGGTCTTCTAAAAAGATTATTGGCAAAAATATTGTGCCATGCATACTCATTAATAACCCTTACATTTGTTTGATGGTCAGGATGAGCACACACATGAAGATCCCTTACAAATAGATCTTTTCCTTCAAGATAATTAACGACCTTGTCATATAGGGAGTTAAATGCTTCTGGAGATATTGGCTGGTTTATTGGTCCCCAATCAATTTTGTCTTCTGTCGTAGGCTCTTTTACAACAAATCTATCTTTAGGTGATCTTCCAGTATGGGCACCTGTATAGGCAATAATAGAGCCGCCTTCAACAATTTGACCACTTCCATCTTTAATTGATACTTCATAAAGTTCGGGGATTGAAAGATTATAAAAGATATTTCTTAAATTCTTAAGACCATTCTTTTCTGATAATTCTTTTTCAAGAAATGAATTATCTAGATTCATAATTATTGCCACCTCCGAATATCCCTTTTATCAAATTGATAGATAAAGTAGGAAAATAAGCCAAGCAAAAATAAAACTTACAGAATATATAATTTTGAGAAATATTCAAGATTTTGGACTGTCACTGAATTTTGACAACCAATTCACAATTGTTTCAGTTGTAAACTTAGGATTCTCCATACAATCATGTTTAGCATCAGGAATATAAGTTAGCTGTACATCTTTATTTCCTGATTGATTTAGTATTTTTTTTAGCTCTTTGGGTTCCCATTCTTCAACCACGTTATCTTTGGCACCATGAATAAAAAGGATTGGCAGTTTTAGATCGCAAATTAATTCACATGTTTTTGCCTTATCCGCTTCCGGGCTTCTCATAAACCACCATGTACGGTAAGAAAACATATCCACATCAATAGGATTAAATGTCTTGCCCCAAGCCCGGTAGATAATAAAAACCTGATCATTTTTTTTATCATATGGATCTGAGCCAAGCACCTCTTTTGCTTTTTCATAAATATCATCATAAGAAGGAATGCTTTTGTTTCTATCAAGGCGCCTTTTCTGAGATTCCGGGAGTGAATGGGAACACCCTTCAAGAATAAGTCCTTTTACAATCTTATTTTTTGTTACTGTAGAATAGTAAACTGCAACATTTGCACCCAGACTATAACCTAAAATAAATATGTTTTTAAAGCCTTCTTCCTTTAAAATTTCAACTGACTCTTCAATTTCATGGATAGTATCATCAAATATTCCATCCCCTCCTATCTGACCCAAAAAAGCCATTCGGGTATTTACAGACAAGCTGCTTATTCCTTTTTTGCGAAGTGAAGGTGGTAGAATTTGTGGAGTTCCCTTTGCAAGGAAATTGCCCAGAACACCATGCACAATAATAACAATTGGATTTTCAAACAGTTCTTCTTCAGAGGCAAATTCAGGGGTCACTAAAAGTGAATTTACTTCAAATCCATCGTCAGTTTTATAAGTTAAAAGCCTTTTTTGTTGCTCGACCATCAATATTAGCTACTTAAATCTCCTGTCCATCCATCTGACAATTATATCTCCAAGTTCTTCTTCTTTACCCTGAAGGGTGTGACCGGCATTTAGATAGTATGCCGAAACATCTTCATTACCATGATCTATTGCAATCTGGGCAAGCTCATGAGTCTCATTTGAATTAACAAACTCATCATTCCATCCCTGTATTAGTAAAATGGGGAGTTTTATATTAACAATCTGTTTAAAACCTTTTGCACCGTCGGCCTCAGGGCCAGCAAGAAACCACCATGTTTTGTATGTGTAGATTTCAGTGTGATGAGGATTAAAAGTATTGCCCCTGGCTTTTTGGATAATGATAGTTCTATCTTGTTCGGAAGCATAAGGGTCTGGGTTTAGAATTGCTTTTGCCTCTTCATAAACTTCTTTATAGGAAGGTTGGCTTTGAAATCTATCCCACCTTCTTCTTACTGAATCAGGCATTGAAAAAGGAGTGGCAAGTGCTATTACACCTTTTAGTGATCTATGGGCTTTTGAGCTACTTCTTGAAGATGCATATCTTAATACTACACTTCCCCCAAGGCTAAAGCCTGAAACAATTATTTTGTCATAACCAAGATCCTCAAGATAAGTTATTACCCCATCAATCTGGGGGATTGTTTCATCAAGAAGTCCGTAACCAAAGAGAAGTCCAAAATTTGCCATTCTTGTGTTTATTGAAATTGAGGAATAACCAGCTTTGGCAAGGATTGGAGGTAAAAACCTTTGGCTTCCATCCAGAAAGTTCCCTAAGAACCCATGCACGTGGATAATTATTGTGCTTCTTTTCTCAGGATCATTGTTTATTGCCTTATAGTACAAGGCGTTAACCTTGCTTTGTTTTATAGGTATGGAAATTAGTTCCTGTTCTAGATATCTCATAAAAACACGGGGTCACTTAAAAATAGTAGGAACTACTATAACTTGAAATATAATTGTAGAGTAGTTTTAGGATTATCTTTCTAAAATTTTGGGATTTTCAATAATCGTATCGGCAAAATCTTTTGCTTCTTTCCAGTTATTAAAACTGTCAAGAACTTTTATTTCTTTTGATGAAACAGATTTTACAAAGAATTCTTTAGTATTTTTATTCCAGATCAATTGCCAGTTATCGTTCTCAAAGTTTCTTATCCAACCAAATGGAAAAGTGCCAGAATAGTCCATTTTAAAAAATTAGTTAGTTAACTACCCTAACTATTTCCCTTAGCCCTTTGGAACCTTTAAAGACAGCTTGCGTGAAACCACATTCCCTTATTCTCTCCAGACCTGTCAGACCATCAATTTCAGTATTGAGAAAAGGTTCAACATAATGTTTTTCAAGGCTGCAATCCGGACAATTAAATACAATTATTTCATCAAACTCACCCTTAGATGAAACTTTAATATTAGCTTTTTTCATTCTTTTATAATACTCATTCCAGTAACTTACACAGTAAAGCCTTTGCGGATCAGGCCCAATCCCATCTTCTTCAACTTCAACTTCAATTTCCTCGGCTTCATCCACAGACTCAGCACCATTTAAAAGCACAGGGAATGCCAAAAGGGAAAGAAACAAAAAGCAAGTAACCAGATATTTCATATTGTTATACATATAATCATCCTCCACGAACATAATTTTACTACATTTCTCAATAATTTGGAAGGGTTAAATTAAAAAGTGAAAGAAATTTATGAGAGTATTAAAAATCGGCTTGAACCAAAAAAAACTTATCTCTCTATATGATTTTCAACAATAAAGTCTATCTTTTTTTGGTAATCAATTCTACCCTCACCATCAAAGGCTTTAAGGGAAATATAGTTATCAACTGCCTTTTGCCAATTACGTTTTAGTTCGTAACATTCAGCAAGTGTGATGTAAGCACCCTTTTTCTTGTCAAAAGATATTTCATTATCTTCGAGAAGGTTAATATTTTCTTCTATTTTTTCATCACAAAACCCATCTGTATCTGTAGGGGATTTTGAGATTTCATTTTTTTCGTCTGAAAGTTTGTTTTCAGCATCACCTATTCTCAGGCTTAGCATCTGTGAGCGGTTATTACCAGCTGAAGCAACTTCAAGACTTTGAGCAGCATTATCAAATGAAAGTTCTTTTCCAACAATATCTTCTTTCAAGGAAAAATCATTCATAACAACAGGGCTTGATGCCATTGGTTTTTCATCATTCGCTTTAACCCTTTCTTCTTCAACCATAACCTCTTCAGCTTTGGCAACCTGAGTTGGGGCCTGTCTAAAATACTTGCTATCCACTTCATTAATAAACTGAGATTTTGCTTTAGAAACTATAGAAAAATCATCGTCAATTTTTGATATTAAAACTTTTTTTCTAAAATTTGGTGAGAAATCAGATCTTACAACCAAATTACTATCAAACTCAGTATTCACACTACCAGGCTTTTTAGTTTCAGTAGATTCTTCTTGATTTTGCTGCCCTATTAACATTTGTTGACTATAATCAATCGAATCAGAAGCATTTGCAACAATCAAAGGTAAAGGCTCTACTTGTACTTCATTTTGAGGCTCATTAAGTGATGCCACCTTATCAAATGTATTGGTTTCTATATTAAAAAATATCATTATTGCCATAGTGACACTTATTACAGGCACGAGCACCGGTATTTGCAAAAACTTCTTCCAACGCGGTTCATCTTTATTGGAATTGATCCTTGCTATTTGCTGTAATCTGTCAATAATCTCAAAGCGCGGGGAATTCTCAGTATCTTTAACGCGGGAAATACTAAGAAGCTCTTTATATTTCACATAGTTGCCCCTGCACTCACTACAAGTCTGAAGATGATCGAGAAGCGTTTCTTTTGATACTTCATCAAGATCATCAAGAAAATAATCAACTATTAAGTTTTGAGAATTTTTACAATCCATCAAATTACAATGCCTCGTTAACTTTATTTAAACTTTCAAAAAATCCTGTTTTTTCAATTTCATCTTTCATTTTTTGTAAAGCATATCTCATTCTGCTTTTTACTGTGCTTAAAGGAGAATCAGTAATATCTGCAATTTCCCTGAACTTAAGCCCTTCGATTTCCTTTAATATAAATACTTCCCTAAATTCTTCATTTAGTTCATTTAACTTTTCATTTAATAGTGCGTTTAGTTCTTTTTTGTATATAAGTTGATCCTGGGTCACGTTTTTTCCTTTAACCAAATCAAGCTTTGAGACATTTGAGAAATCGTCAGCTGCAAACGCTGGTTCATCAAGTGAATTATGTTTTCTATAGCTTTCTTTGCGTATAAAATCCACCGCAGTATTTCTAGCTATAGTAAAAAGCCAGGTCTTAAAACTCATTTTTGAGTTATAGTCTTTTTTCTTTTCAATAACCTTCAAGAAAACATCCTGAAAAAGGTCTTCTGCCTGTGCACTGTTGCCTGACATCATTCTTAACAAAAACCTGTAAAGAGATTCATTATGCCTGTCGAGCACCGCATTAAAGCCATAAGGATCACCCTTTTGGAATTTAACCATAGCTTCTTCATCAGACATAGATGATTTAAAAAGAAAACTAATCACTCGAAACTCTCATATTCTTAATTTTAATAAAACTTAGTATATATTACGAATGAGTTACAAAAAAGATTTAGGATTTAGGTTTTTAGACTTAAATAGCAAAGATTAATTATTCCTCATTTTTTCAAGGTTCCCTTCCCAGATGCCAGAACCTTTAAATTTTTTAAACTTTTGTTGACTGTTCATTTGTATAATCAGACGAAGACCGTCTTCAATTGCAGCTTTCTTTGTTTTGTATTTCCCAAAATTTAAAGCCTTTTTCATTAGTTCGTCATCTATATTCACAGTTTTTCTCATTCAAATATCCTTTTGATATTGTCTGAAGAATTCATCTATATGCTTCTTTTCTATGACGAACAGATATTACATCAATCAGTTTTTTTGTATCATAAATTTTATATACAACACGAAAATCACCTGATCTTATTCGCCATAAATCAGCATTTCCGGTCAGTTTTTTGCAACCTCTTGGACGAGGTTCAACTACCAATTTTTCTATTTTTGTGAAAATTTGTTGGGCGGTCTTTTGAGGAAAACCTTGAAGTTCTTTTCGGGCAGATCTTGTGAAAGCTACTTCATAAGCCAATTCTATTTCCCAAAAACTTTAGCTCTAACCTCTTCAAGTGATTCCCGGGGCTCGTTTTGCCGTTCTTTTGAAATCAAGTTGTCGTAAAAATCTTCCCATAGATTTTTATTTTTCTTTAAATCAATAAGAACAGCCTTTTTTTCACCCAGCTCATCTACTACAAATTGAATGCCTTTCATTAGTTTCCCTCGATTTATAATATTCATTAATATTACATTAACAAACTAAAAATAACCACTTTCTACATATTATTTACTATAAACTTTTTTTATAATTCTTACCCTGAAAAGTATCCTTCCTCTCAAGCTCCTGATCTATGCCATAAATAATCTCGTTGTGTCTTTGGGTCCATTTTGGGGCCACGAGCAGATCTTGAGGGGTATCAGTAAATAATCTTTCTAATTTAATATCAGGGTCTAGCCTTTCAAGAAATTGAACAATAAAACCAAGATATTCATCGTAGGAAAAAAGATCAAACTGTTTTTCTTTATACATCCTTTCAAGTTGGGTGTTTTTAATTATATGAAGGTTATGAATTTTAAATGAATCAATGCCAAGAGTTGAAACTTCATCAGCCATCTGAAGCATCTCTTCTTTAGTTTCAGTTGGCATTCCTACTATTATATGAGTGCCAAGATGTATTCCCCTACCCTTTGTGAGCTTAATTGCATCTAATACTGATTGATAATCGTGTCCCCTGTTCATAAACTCAAGGGTTTTATCATAGATAGACTCAATTCCATACTCAATTGTCACATAGTAATCTTTTGCAAGTCTCTCAAATATCTCTATTTTTTCTTCATCTATGCAGTCAGACCTTGTACCAACTGCAAGCCCTATCACTCCATCATACTTTAGTGATTCTTTATACATTCTCTCAAGTTCTTTTGCCTCACCGTAAGTGCTGGTATAAGCCTGAAAGTAAATAATGAATTTCTTAGCTTTATATCTTCTCTTTAAATACTCAATTCCATGTTTGATCTGAAAATCCATAGAATATCTGGCCCTGGCATAAGGCGGCACAAAGCTATCGTTATTACAGTAAACGCAGCCTCCCTGGGCAACTGAACCATCACGATTCGGACAAGTAAACCCCATATCTATTGAGACTTTATGCACCCTTGTGCCAAAGCGTTCCCTTAGATGTTCATGATATGAGTTGTATCTTTTTTCCATCAGTTAAACTCCCTGAAAGAAGGGCAAATATCAGATATTTTGCATTCACCACAAAGTGGTATTCTTGATTTACACACAGTTCTTCCGTGATCTCCAAGTGCATTTGAAAAAAAAGTGCAGTCTTCTTCCGGCACTATTTCTCTCATATCAGACTCTACTTTAACAGGATCTTTATTATCAGTTAGCCACAATCTTCTTGCAAGCCTTCCAATATGAGTATCTACAATAATTCCTGGTTTTCCATGATAGTTGCCAATTATCACATTTGCTGTCTTCCGCCCTACTCCCCTAAGCTTTACAAGTTCCTCAATTGTATCAGGTACAACTCCGTCATGCTTTTCACAAAGCATTTTTGTGCAAGCAATAATAGCTTTTGCCTTATTATTAAAAAAACCAGTCGATCTTATATCTTCTTTTAAAACATCTATATCGGCTTTTGAAAAATCATAAGCATTTTGATATTTTTCAAAAAGGTCAGGTGTAACCATATTTACCCTTTTGTCAGTGCACTGTGCAGATAGTATTGAACCAATTAAGAGTTCAAGGGCATTATCAAAATTCAAATGACATTTTGCATTCGGGTACTCATTTTTGAGAAATGAAAGTATCTTAGATAATCGGTTTTTTCTTTTTTTAAGGTTTGTTCTAGGCATCAAGTATCAATTTACATGGTTTGTAATATTGATAAAGCAGATTAACTTTAGCTCAGACATCAAGCACCGACACCTTATTTATTCAAAACAAGCTAGTTTACTACAATACTAAATTTTTCCACTGTCTGTCATACTTTCAATCTTCCCTGCCTGATGCATACAGGGACAAGTCTGAACAATATCTAGTATTTTAAAGTTAGACACCTGCTCCTTCGAGTGCCTAAGGACAGGCTCAAGCATGCAGGTATGACAATGGTGGGGCACGCACTGTGAGACAAAAGTAAAGTCATTCCTTCATGCTTGTGGAAGGAATCTGGCTTTTTATCTGTCATCCCAGACTTGATCTGGGATCCAGTATATTGACAAGAATTATTAATACATCTCAGAATCCACTAGACTGCTACAATAGTAAATTCTAGCTAGTATCTATTTTTTTCTCACCATCCTTGATTCCAAATTAAATTTGGAATGACAGCACCTTTCTTGTGTAGCGGAAGGCTATAGCCTTCCATGTGGAAACCTCCCTTCGAGTACCTCAGGACAGGAAAGGTTTCCGCTACATTTTTATCATGCATCTTGTATCCTGTATCTTGTATCTTGTATCTTGAACCCCTAACAACTATCTACT
The DNA here is from genome assembly GCA_029262295.1 of Deltaproteobacteria bacterium. Classification (GTDB taxonomy): domain Bacteria; phylum Desulfobacterota_D; class UBA1144; order Nemesobacterales; family Nemesobacteraceae; genus JAJCZR01. The sequence goes on from JAJCZR010000006.1 coordinate 26,546, forward strand.
AACCCCTATCCTGCATCTTGTATCAAAAAAAAAGGGGATATGCAGATTATACATATCCCCTTTTGAAGATTGAATTATATTTTGATTTAATCGTCTACTCTTGCGGGCTCAAGTCCTTCTTTTCCTTCAAAATAGTCATAATTCATTTTTGTAAATTTTTCCCATTTTTCAGGCACTTCATCTTCATGAAAAATCGCATCCACAGGACAAGGATCCACGCAAGCGCCACAATCAATACATTCATCGGGGTGAATAAAGAGCTGGTCATCACCTTCATATATACAATCTACAGGGCAGGCCTCAACGCAGGCCTTATCTTTAACTCCGACGCATGGTTCGGATATAATGTAAGTCATACTGGTACCTCCTCCGAATGAGTTATAAAATTACTATACTATAGCAATAGTTGCTTTCAAGATTAAGTTATAATAATTAGATGCCTATTCTGTCTTTGGAGTTTCATCTGGTGAGTCAATAGTAGTATCAGGCGGATCAGATTTAATCTCAAGATCCAAATCATCGCTCCCAAAAACACCTTTAGGTTCATTTGCAGCTTCATCAGGATTTGTGATATCTTCTCCTGATTCAAGATCACCTTCATTAACTTCATCTTCAATCACTTCTTCAACAGCCGGAACATCTATTACGCTATCATCAACTACAGAAGAACTAATTGATTTAACAGAAAAGTATCCAAGTGTAAGGGACGTGACTATAAAAATAAATGCGAAAAGCCTTGTTAGTTTTACCAAAAACGGCACGGCACCAGACGAACCGAACACAGATTCAGAAGAACCTCCACCAAACATAGCGCCAATATCTCCCGATTTACTTGGCTGGACCAAAATAATTAATATTAAAACAACACTCACTATTAAATGAACAATCTTTATTAAAGGTACTAGAAACTCCAATTTATTCTCCCGCAGCTTTTACAATTTTTGAAAATGAGTCAGCTTTAAGGCTTGCACCACCCACTAGCGCTCCATCAACATTATTACTTGAAATAATTTCATCTATATTCTCTGGCTTTACACTCCCGCCATATAAGACCCTAATATTATCATCATTTTCACGAAATTTCATTGAAAGCAACTCTTTAATCATAGTATGAACTTCCACAATCTCATTTGGTGTTGCATTTTTGCCAGTGCCAATAGCCCAAACTGGCTCATAAGCAATAACTATATTTTTAAGCATATCATTATTAACGTCTTTGAGTGCAATTTCAACCTGATTTTCAATTATCTGGTTTTGAACTCCTTTTTCTCTTTGCTCCAAAGTCTCACCAACACATAAAATAATCTTCAAATCACACTTTAAAGCAAGCTTAACCTTCTTACTTACAAGCTCATCAGTCTCACCAATTATCTGGCGCCGCTCAGAGTGGCCAATTATAACCCAGGTGCAATTAAGGTCTTTTAACATAAGGGGTGAAATCTCACCTGTAAAGGCCCCGGACTCTTCTGGATACATATTCTGGGCACAAAGTTTTATATTGCTTCCCTTTATCAAGTTTCCAACTGCATCAAGCAATGTAAATGGAGGTGCTAAAACCACATCAACAGCGCTGTAATCACTTCCAAAATTTTCTATTAGTGAATTCGCAAGCAATTTTGCATCGCTTTTTAAAAGGTTCATTTTCCAGTTTGCAGCTATCATTTTTTTTATCATAACTTAGAGCTCTTCTAATTTTTCCAATACAATAAGATCATTATCCTTGAGATAATCTTGGGCAGCCTCACCTGAAGTTGAGATGTAATTAAAAAGGTGTTTATATTCGCTTCCTTCTAAAGAAAAACAAGCCTCATCCCCAATTGAGGAAACAAAGGCTTCAAGGCCAACAAATGCAGGCCCTAAATCACCTATACCCTCCACAGGGCCAAACCATAATATACTTTTTGCATCAGAAAAAACTTTAATTAAGTATTCTACATCATTTGATGGTATTTCAAATTTATCAGATGAGTTGATAGCCCCAGCTTTTATTATCTCAATACTTCTTGTTTTTGCTGAAGAAATAAGCTTTTTAACCATGTAAAGCGAATCTTTATCATAGTTGCCTGAAAAATCGCTTCCTACTGCTTTACTATAAGAATTGGCCACATCTGCAATCAATACTATCTTATCCACATCTTCAATAAATTTATTTGCAAACTCAATCTTCTTTGTAACTTCTTTGCCATTAAGAACTATTATGAGGGGCTTTTGAAGACCATTTTTAATATTCCTAAGGTTTTCATACTCATTTTTAAAATTTAAGCCGATAGCTATTTTTTCTTTATCTAAAACATCTAAAGAAGAATTAAGGGATGCAAAATTTGAATCAGATAATGAGAATGCTTCATTTACATAATAATCAATATGATTAGAGATAAATTGCGGAAAATCTTCGGAGTTGTTTAATTCACTTGAGGAAAAAACAAGGTTTTCAAGCAAAATCACTGAGCCAGCTGGAAGATCAACAACAAGTTTTTTAAACGAATCATTAAAAATATTATCAAGAAAAACAATATCCTTTTCCAGCAAAGTTGAGAGATTTAATCCCACTTCTTCAAGTGAATACTTTTTATTATTTGAATTACCTATATGAGCACCAATTATTACTTTTGCATTCTCCGAAATTAAATACTTAATTGTCGGAAGGCAATTCTCAAGTTTAAAATCAAGTATTTTTTTGTTTTCAAGGCTGCCGCAATCAATATCTATACGAACAAAAACCTTTTTATTCTCAAGATCAAGTTCGTCGACTGTTTTTACTTTCATTGTTTTTCACTACTCAGGATAAGTATTTACTCAGGATAAGTATTTACCCAGTTTTTCAATACCACTCTTTATTGAATCTATAGATGTTGCATAAGAAAATCTAAGATAGTCATTTCCTCTTTCGCTAAAATCAATACCAGGAGTTACGGCAACTCCTGTGTTTTCAAGAATATCAAAGGCAAATTTATAAGAATCTTTTGAAAATCTGCTTGAGTTAACAAATATATAAAATGCGCCCATAGGTTCATAAGAAAACTCAAAACCTATAGATTTAAGCGCTTCCAACATTGCTACCCTTCTCTCATTAAAAAGTTTTGCTATGTCCCCTGATTTTATTTTAATCTTCTCAAGTGCTTCCACGCCCGCCATCTGCACAAAAGGGTTTGCAGAAATAAACAGGTTTTGCTGAAGTTTTTGAACATATCTAACCAGGTTTGGAGGGACTATCATGTATCCAAGCCGCCAACCGGTCATAGAATAAAGCTTTGAAAAACCACTCACAACAATGGCATTATCTGTAAATTCCAAAATTGTATTTTCCTTTTTTCCATAAACAAGGCCATGATATATTTCATCGGATATTATTAACTGGCCAAGATCACAAACCTTTTGCATAGTTTCCTTTTCAAGCAAAGTTCCAGTTGGATTAGAAGGAGAATTAACAAGAATTGCTTTTGTCTTACTATTAATACTTTTCTTTAAAAGTTTTATATCTATTTGATATCCATCTTCTTCATGAATCGCAACTTTTTTTGAAACGCCCCTTGCAACACTTATAATCTGAGGATAACACGCATAGTAAGGATCAGTAATTATAATTTCATCCCCAGGATCAAGAATTGTAAGCATGGACATTAAAAGGGCCGGAGAACTACCAATTGTTATAATTACCCTCTCATGACTTACTTGAACTCCATAGGTGCGTTTATAATCATCAGCAATGGCATTGCGAAGTTTCTCAATTCCGAGGCTGCTTGAATACTTTGTAAAACCGTCATCAATTGATTTTACCGCTGCAGCGCATATTTCAGCAGGGGTACTAAAATCAGGCTCACCAACTTCAAAGTGAAAAACTTCTTTTCCACTAGCTTCAAGCCTATTGGCCTCTTCCAGAATATCCATCACATAAAAAGGGGATATATTCTTTACAAGATCTGAAATCATATTTAATTCAAATAAAGGCCTTTTTAATTTTTTTCACAAGAAGTTCTCGTTTAAGCCTTCCAAGCCTCTCAAAAAAAAGTATTCCATCAAGATGGTCTATTTCATGTTGAAGCACTCTTGACAGTAAATCTGAAGCTTCAACAGTTATTTCTTCACCATCTCTATTAAGTGCCTGTACTTTTACATTTAGTTTTCTATTAACGTTTGCCACAAATCCCGGAACACTTAAACAGCCTTCTTCACCAAGTTGTGAACCATCGGAATCAATAATTTCGGGGTTAATTAGTTCAATCAGGTTTTTTTCTTCACTATCCTGTGGTGTAATATCAACAGTTAAAACCCTTATATTTTCCCCAACTTGAGGTGCAGCAAGCCCTACTCCCGGTGCATCGTACATCGTTTCGGCCATATCATCAAGAAGCAACAATAAACTATTATCTATTTTATCTACTGATTTTGACTTTTTTTTTAATTTTTGATCCGGATAGATCAGGATATCTAGTAAAGGCATTAATTTTTCATTAAGGAATTATTGGGTCTATCCAAGTAAACTAACGGTTAAAGATCTTCATCATTATTGACTTTCTTTATTAGATCTTTACTTGGTCTGAAATGTGGTAATTTTTTACTTGGTACAGTTACTGGTTCACCAGTTCTGGGGTTTCTGCCATCATAAGCGTCATAGCTCTTTGTATAAAAACTTCCAAAACCTCTAATTTCAATTCTTCCTTCATCTTTCAGCACATCTGTCATATGATCAATAATTGTATCCAGTATGCTCTCAGATTGGGTCGACTGAAGATTAAACTTCTCTGATAGTTCTTTTTCTATTTCTGATCTAGTCATAATATCTTAAATAATTTAGAGCACTTATGATTAAAAGACCTATGCAATTTAGTTGTTTTTTTAATGTTTGTCAAGATTAAAGGGGCTTGGAAAAGAATGATTTCTTCAGGCAAAAACCAAAAGTTTTCAACTATGGAAAATTTTTGATAAAACTTAACAAAAATTGGCATTATTAAGGATGTCTGGCTTTGTTGACTTTTAGCATCAATAAACATAAATTATTGGTGGAGCATATAAAAACTATGGGAAGGCTGGAAAGGCTCTTGAACAGAGCTATTAATTTCACAGAAAACGGTAAATGTGAAGAAGCGTTAAACCTTCTTGGCAAAGCAGAGAAAATAGCACCTAATGATCCTGAAGTATATAACTCTTATGCACTCACTTATGATGCAATGGATAATTTTGATATGTCCATTACAAATTACCAAAAAGCGCTAACATTAAACTCAAAAGATCCTCATATTTTTACTCAATACGGGATAACCCTTTGCCGAATGGGCCATTTTAATGAGGCAATTCTTAAGCTCAGTAGCGCACTTGCTATTAATCCTGACTATATTATGGCAAAATGGCATCTTGGGGTTTGTTACAAAATGGCTGGTTTCTACGAAGAATCCCTTGCTATCTTCAAAGAGTGTCTCGAACCTGGAAACCCGGATTTTGATTATGTAAGGGAAGAAGTTTACTACCAGATTGGGCTTTGCTATTTTGATATTGGATGGACCCATGATGCACTAAAATATTTCAGGCTTCAGCTTGAAAACAACCCTTCTGACGACTGGGCGTTGCTTTCCATTGGAAATTGTTACTTTGACCTTGGCTGGATTGATGAATCTATCGAGACTTTTAAGAATGTAATAAGAATAAAGCCAGATTTCATAACTGCTTATAGCTCACTTGCCGCTTCTTATACTGAAAAAGGTTGGTATGATGAAGCTATTGATGTATTAAGAGAAGCACAAATGATTGCCCCCGACGATGAATCAATAAAAGATAGTATAGATTATATTGAGTCACTAAGAGACCAAGACGGTAAAAACAGTTTAGCTTTTTTAAGCCTTATTTTGGATATAATCAATCATAGAAAAACTGAGAAAAACCCCACTAAAAACTAGCAGTTGCAATAGACCTTCCCTCATCGGTTAAATACAAACATTTATCAACAATCTCAATATTGCCCTTTTTCTTGGAAGTACTTATCACCCTTGAAGCGAAGTCAGGTGTCCAAAGCATATGTTTATAAAGATGTTCTATTTTAGATTCATCCTCATATTCAGCACTTCCTTCATGGTTAATTAAATGCACAAGAAGAAGGTTCTCTGCAAATTCCCACTTTTGCTTTATCTTTTTTATCTTTATAGCAATAAGTCCGTTATTTGGGGCCATAAGAAAAATCACTCCAAATATTACTCCTGACACAACTGCCATCGAACCTGCAATATTTGCATTGAGAAGGTTCGCCACCCAAAAACCGGCAACAGAAGATACCGAACCAATCAATACACTTAGAAAAAGCATTTTCGAAAGAGACTTTGTTAGCATAAAAGCACAGCAAGGTGGCACAATCATGAGGGCAATCACCAGGATCGAACCCACTGAATCAAATGCCCCCACACATGTAATGGATACAATTGTCATGAGTGCTATATTGAGCATGTTTGGGAAAAACCGAAAAGCTGCAGCCAGGTTTTTATCAAAAGTTGTTATCTTGAGCTCCTTATAAAAAAGTGAGATAAAAATTATATTGAGTAGCAAAATTGATCCCATCACATACATTGATTTCGGACCAATATCAGTTCCTGATATGTAAACCCTGTCGAAAGGTGCAAAAGCAAGCTCACCAAGAAGCACCGCATGTATATCAAGATGAATATTCCAGGCAAAAAGGCCTATTAATATAATCCCAATACTAAAAAGAAGTGGGAAAACTAATCCTATTGATGCATCCTTGCTGACAAACCTCTTTTTATTAAGAAGCTCCACAAGAAAGACTGTGAGAACACCACTTAAAGCAGCACCCAATATTAACAATGGAGATGCTATATCTTTTATAAGAAAAAAAGCTACAACAATTCCAAGCAGAATTGAATGGCTTATTGCATCTGTCATCATAGCCATTTTTCGTAAAAGCAGGAATGTGCCTGGTAAAGCACATGATGATGCAACCAGTATTGCAATAATCTGTATCTCTATTTCATGTGGACTCATAATATTTCTACTCAAACCCTCTTTTTTTCACTTCAATAACGCCATTATCTGTCAATGCCCATTTATCTCCCTCTATCTGTGCAACAAGGCCCTTTTCTTTTAGCTTTACAAGATTTTTCTCGAAATTTGTATAGTTAGAATACATTATCTTTAGTAGCTTTATTGAATGTGGATAACAAGGGTCATTGTGTTTTTCTCCCAAATTAAAAAGCTCTTCAAGAATTGCATCAAGCCTCATACTATCTCTATTTTTTCTTTTCTTTAAAAGGTCAACAACAATTCCGTGTTTTGGAGAAAAAAGGATTGAAAGTAAAACAATAAAACTAATGGTTACAACTATTGCTGGCCCGGTAGGCATCCTCGATATCTGGCTGCTAATTAAGGATCCGATCACTCCTGCAAGGGCACCAAAAAAACCAGAAAGCGCCATCATAAGCCCTAACCTGTCGGTCCACTGCCTTGCAGCCACTGCCGGTGCTACTATCATAGAACTCATAAGTACAACTCCTACAGTCTGAAGCCCTAACACGATTGCAATTACAACAAGGCTAGTGATAAAAATATCAAGAAACTTTACTTTTAAACCAATACTTGCAGCAAACTCCGGGTCGAAAGTTGAAATTTTAAACTCCTTCCAGAAAAGAAAAACAAGAAAAATGCTTATCCCGCCCATAACCCCCATTATCTTTATATCTTCTGTAGTTAACGCCGCGGCCTGACCAAAAAGAAATTTATCAAGTCCTGCCTGGCTTGCATCGGGCATTTTTTGTATTATTGTGAGGAGCACAAGGCCCAATCCAAAAAAAACTGAAAGCCCCATTGCAAGCGCACTATCAAATTTTATTTTTGAGTTTTTTACTACTGTAAAAATAAGGAGCGTAACAAACCATCCAGATAACCCGGCTCCAATAAGAAGAAAAACTGAATTTTTGGAACCACTCAGCAAAAAAGCAATAGCAATACCGGGAAGGGCAGCATGTGACATTGCATCACCTAATAGGCTTTGCCTTCTCAGCACAACATACGATCCCAATACCCCGCTAACTATTCCCAAAAGAGCTGAACCTATGGCTACTGTTCTAAGGGTATAATCAAACAAAAGCTCATATAAAACTTCCATCTCAGCTTCCCACAGCCTGACCAGGTGTTATATCACGAATGAAATTTATTTTCCCGCCGTAAGTTTTATTGAGATTTTCTGTTGTGAACACTCTATCAACTGGTCCAGAATCTATGAGCCTTACATTTAGAAGCGTAACCCAGTCAAAATACTCTTTAATTGTCTGAAGGTCGTGATGAACTGCTATTACAGTTTTGCCTCTGCTTCGAAGCTCTTTAAGAATCGAAATAATGGCTTTCTCTGTGGTTGCATCGACACCCTGAAATGGCTCATCCATAAGATAAACACTTGCATCCTGAATAAGTGCTCTGGCAAGAAAGACCCTTTGTTGTTGGCCACCTGAAAGCTCGCTTATCTGCCTTTTTTCATATTCAAGCATCCCAACCTTTTCAAGACAGTCCCGGGCATGATTATGTTCTTTTGTCCCTGGCCTTTTAATCCAACCAAGTGAACCGTAGCTGCCCATTTTCACAACATCTATCACACTTGTAGGAAAGTCCCAGTCCACAGAACCCCTTTGTGGGACATAACCTATTAATTTTCTATTCTTTTCATAAGTTTCTCCATAAACAAGCACCCTTCCCGCTGCAGAGGAAACAAGGCCCTGTACTGCCTTTATTAAAGTGGTTTTTCCTGCCCCGTTAGGCCCTGCAATCGCAAGCAGAATCCCCTTTGGAACATTAAGGTCAATATCCCAAAGAACTGGTTTATTGTCGTAAGCAACGGTAAGATCTGTGATCTCAAGGGCCAGGTCTGAAGTATCAGTTTCATTAACATTATCCATAGAATTTATTTGCTCCCTTTATTTAGTGCTCCAACAATCGTATCAATATTGTGTTTAAACATTCCAACATAAGTTCCTTCGGGAGTATTTGGATTACCGAGTGCATCGGAGTACAAAAGCCCTCCAAGCTTAACATCGAAACCTTTAGATTTTACAGATGCTTTTACTGCCTCTATATACTTTGGGGAAACTGACGACTCAATAAAAATTGCTGGAATTTTTCTTTCAACAATTATCGAAGTTATCCGCTGCACATCAGAAGTGCTGGCCTCAGTGTCAGTGCTTATTCCCTGAAGACCTATTACTTCAAACCCGTAACCAATTCCAAAATAGTTAAACGCATCGTGAGCGGTTACTAATACGCGTTTCCCTTTCGGAACTGAATTTGCCTGAGCTAAAACATACTCGTTTAGCTCAGTTAGTTTTGCTAAATATTCTTTATGGTTACTTTCATAAACTTCTTTATTTTCAGGGTCAAAATTAACAAATGAATCTTTTACCCTTTCAACACAATTAAGCCATAAATTAATGTTAAACCATATATGCGGGTCATAGTTACCTTGATAGTATTCAGGGCTTACAAGTAAGGATTTATCCACGGCTTCTCCAACCGGAACTGTTTTAATTCCCTGATTTATCATTTTTTCGAATACTTCAGACATTTTTCCCTCAAGATGAAGGCCATTATAAAAAACAATGTCTGCATTTGAGAGAAGTCCCACGTCCCTTGCACTTGCCCTGTAAAGATGAGGATCAACCCCTGGGCCCATAAGTGCTTTTGAGCTAACTAAATCACCGGCAATATTAACAACTATGTCGTTAATCATGCCAGTGGTTGAAACTACATTAATAACACCGTCATTTTTCTTTGAATTATTATTTTGATTACAACTAATAGCTGTAAAAACAAAAAACAAACCAAAAATTATCCAACTTGTTATAATAATTTTTCTCATCTAAGCATCTGCCTCCACAACTGAAATATATTTTGCTGCTTCCCTTCCAATAGAATATTCTTCCCCTTTTACAACAAGTGTTATTGGCCCCTGGAATGGTTCTATTGAAATAATCTTTACTTCTGTTTCAGGATAAAGTCCCATCTTTCCAAAATATCTAAGCAATTCCGGATTATGGTCACTAACTTCTGCAATAATCACTTTTGCTCCGGGAGAAACTTCTATCAGGTTTCTGGAATCCCTTTCTATCATGTTTCCATTTCTATCAGGGATTGGTGATCCATGAGGATCAGAGGTGGGATGGCCTAAATATTCATCAATCCTGTCTTCAAGATCTTCTGAGAGTACATGTTCCCACTTTTCAGCTTCTTCATGCACCTGGTCCCAGGGAACTCCAAGGGCTTCTTTAAGATAAAGTTCCACAAGCCTGTGGTGCCTTATTATCTCAAGGGCAACTTTAAGGCCACTATTTGTAAGTTTTACACCCTGATATTTCTTATGAGTTACAAGCTTTTTTTCTGAAAGCTTTTTAATCATGCTGGTAACAGAAGCAGGGGCAACATTAAGTTTTTCTGAAAGTGAACTTGTGGTTACATTTTCGTGTTTGGATTCAATTTCATAGATTGATTTCAAATAATCTTCTATTGATTGACTAAGTGCCATAAAATTCTCCTTAAAATAAAAGTGTTAAAGCTGATGTGATCAAAAAAGCATCATCTGCATTTTCTGAAACTAGATCCCAGCTAAAACCTATAATAAGTGTTGTAAAACTGTTTAAGTTTGCAGTAAAGCCTGAAGTCAGGCTCAGTATATTTGAGCTCTCACCATTGTCAGGGTTCTCATAAAGATAGTTAACTTCAAACACAGGCTGCAAATAATCTGTTACGTAATATCCAATTCCGGCATTGCTTGTGACAAAGATATTTTCGTCTTCGTCAAAACCCAACACCCCATCAATATCAAGCGACAACTTATCTGAAAAGTTTTTTGTGAGGATAAGACCTGCTGGCTCAAACACCCAATCTGTGTCAGCAAAACTTGTGGGCACTGTAAAACCACCCTGATATGCAATAGAGAAAAGAGTTGATTCATAAAAGCGATATTTCACGCCTAATAATAGATCACCAAATTCATAATCAGCTTCATTTAAATCATTATCGTCTACAGTAAGAAAAATAAGGTTGGCCCCTGCTTCAAAGTTATCGAGGATACCTTTTGTAAACCTGAGTCCTGCTTCATAATTCTTAGAATCAGAAGGATCATCGACAGATAAAAAACTAAAGAAAGGTTCAATTTCAAAATTAGTTGCAGCTACAGTATCTGCACTTGGCACAATTATTTTGGAATTAGATATTCCGCCAACAGCAAAAGCATTCTCATTGAAAAAAATGCACAAGATCAATACAGGCAATATTTTTAATGTTCTTATTAACATAATTTTAGTTCCTTAAATATATTTTTAGCCGTGTCTAAATATTTTATTAAACTAGCAGAATTATTAAGCTTGTCAAATAATTTTATGTATAATTTTGAGTGTCATTATGAAAAACAATAAATTCATTAAGATATCAGCATTATTAGCGGTCTTTTTTGCAGTTCTGCTAATTGTTGCTTATTCAAAGACTGAACCTGAAAAGACTTACTCCATAAAGGTGTTAAACACCTTTCCTCATGATAAAGAGGCTTTTACTCAGGGATTAGTTTTCGACAATGGTTATTTATATGAAAGCACCGGGCTTCATGGAAGATCATCTATAAGAAAAGTGGAAATTAGAACTGGCAAGGTATTAAAGAAAACAGTTATTCCAAAAAAGTTTTTTGGTGAAGGCATTACTATATTTAACAATAAGATTTATCAACTTACATGGAGGGCCAAAACAGGATTCATTTATGATAAGGAAAGTCTTGAAAATATTGGGTCATTTAACTATCAAACCCAGGGCTGGGGAATTACTCATGACGATAAGAACCTGATTCTGAGTGACGGCAGCTCAAACCTTTATTTCTTAGACCCGGATAGCTTTGAGACAGTAAAAGTCCTTAGCGTAAAAACTAAAGAAGGAAAAGATATTAAATTTTTAAATGAGCTTGAATATATTGACGGCAAAATATTCTCAAACGTATGGCAAACAAACCAGGTTTTGATTATTGATCCTGAAAATGGAATTATTGAGAACATACTTGATCTTTCAAATCTAAAAAAGAAAATACCAGGCAGTAAGAAGATAGATGTGTTTAATGGTATTGCCTACAACCCAAATTCAAAAACTTTCTATTTCACAGGGAAACTCTGGCCAAAGCTATTTGAAGTGAAATTAATCTTTAACTAAAACTGTTTTGACAAAAATGCTATTCAGACTAAACATTTCGTCAAAAGACTTTTTACAAAAATAAAAAGAGTCTTAACATTATGCGTTGTACGTAGTATGATTGTAAAGTGATTAAATCTTATGGTGATAAGAAAACAGAAAAGATCAGAAATGGCGAAAAAGTTAAAGATATTTCGGTTGATATTCAAATGAAAACAAAAAGAGCACTAAAAATTATTAATAATATAGCAAGTATAAATGATTTTAGAAATTTCAGGGGTTTTAACATTGAGAAACTTAAACCAACTGAATTTTGGAGCATAAGAATAAATAGACAATACAGGATAGTCTTTAAACATAAAAAAGGTGATTACCATGAAGTGCAATTAAGTAAGCACTATGAATAGGAGGTTAAAGAATGGAAAAAAAAGAAAAATTACCACCAACAAGCCCAGGTGAAATATTAAAGCTCGATTTATTAGAACCCAATAATTTAAGCGTTCCAAAACTTGCCAGAGAAATCAATGTACCGTCTGGAAGAATTTATGATATAATCAACGCAAAAAGAGCTGTTACAGCAGATACAGATCTCAGATTATGCAAATATTTTGGTATAACTCCAGGCTTGTTTCTTAGGTTACAAGCAGAATATGAACTGGAATTAGCTCAAGATAAAATTGAAGAAGAACTGAAAGATATTAAGCCAATGGAGTTATTGGAAAACATTTGAACTCACAGCAAAACATTAGCTTAAACTATTGCGGGCATAATTATCTTATTCAAAACTATCTTTTCTATTAACGTTCCTATCAGGTTAAATTTTATCAATTTAATTAATGGAGAATTACATGACTTTTGAAGAATATATAAAACAAACTGGAGAAACAGC
>JAJCZR010000007.1 GCA_029262295.1 Deltaproteobacteria bacterium
CTACTGTGTCAGGGATTATTATCCCACCTTCTGTTGTTTGGTCTGCTTCCAAGGGCTTTATCAACACCTTGTCATGCAATGGTCTTAACTTCTGTTTGCCTTTCGCCATCTCGCTTCTTGCCTCCTTTCTTGGGTTTGTAAGTATTTTTTGATAATAGCGCTCTTGTACGTCGAGTGCTAAAGATAAACTAAGCACGATCTTAGCACTGTCAAGAGGAGAAAAATAAATTTTTTCAAATAATCGGGTTTAGTAACGAATTGAGTCCAAACAACAGTTAGCTTCGTATGTAAACTCTAAAAGAAGCAATAAAGGGGAACATATTTATGAAGCTAATCGCATATATATTTGCTACAGTAATTATAGGTGGCTTTTTTGTTGCCGATCTTTACGCCGAGAAAGAAAGCCCTACAAATATTTTGGGTTTTAATAATTCCAACCCAATTGAAATCGGCCTTGTCAACTGGCACAGAAACTACAATGAAGCAATTGAGATAGCAAAAAAAGAAAAGAAACCAGTTTTAATCTTGTTTCAGGAAGTGCCCGGATGCAGCACAGCTTCAGGTTATGGAAAAAATGTATTAACTCATCCGTTAATTGTAGATGCAATCGAAAATGAATTTGTTCCTCTGGCAATCTACAATAATGAAGGTGGGCAGGATAAAGAGATACTTGAATCCTTTAACGAACCTTCCTGGAATAACCCCGTAGTAAGAATAATTAATCCCGAAAGAAAAGAACTTACATCAAGGTTAAGTGGCAATTATACAAAACCTGGACTTGTTAAAAAAATTAATGCAGCACTCAAAACCGATGGAAAGAAAATTCCTACATACCTTGAAATTCTGGAAAAAGAATTAGTAGCCGAAAATGTTAAAAGAGAAACTGCAGTTTTTGCAATGTCTTGTTTTTGGACAGGAGAAGGAAGGATTGGAGCCATAAATGGGGTGCTTTCAACTGAACCTGGATTTATGGGAGGAGGGGAAGTAGTAAAACTAGAATTTAATCCTAATGTTATCTCTTTTGAGGAGCTCCTTAAAACTGCAAAGAAAAACAGAGTTGCCTCTCACGTTTATACAAACAACAAAGCTCATAAAAAAATCGCAAATAATATAGTTGGAAAAGGATCAGTCTCTGCTCTTGGAACTTTCAGAGCTGATAGTGAACCAAAATATTATATGTCGAAAACTCCCTACAGATTTATTCCAATGACCCCACTTCAGGCTTCAAGGGTAAATTCGGCAATCGGGTTCAGGCAATCGCCAGACAAATTTTTATCCGAAAGACAAACACAACTTCTTAGCTATATAAAAAACAATCCAGACAAAAACTGGAAGAGCCAAATTGAAAATAAAGATTTTATTACTGCATGGAACCAGACTTTTTCACTAGTTAAAACCAAAGTAACCAAAAATTAAGGATTAATATGAAACTTTTAATAATAGTATTATCATTTCTTTTTTTATTTCCTGGATTCTCATCTTCACAGGAAAGTAATTCTGATCAAAAAGATATAAATAAATTTGCTGACCTTTTGCTTTCGCGCGAAAAAGATAAAAAAGAAGCACTTGGATACATTAAGGACAACTGGAAACCATCATTTGCAATTATGATGCTTGAAGTCATTTATTTAAATCAGGATTCAGGATCTACCGCTGAGCTGATAGAAATACTTGAAGAAAAAACAGGAAAGGATTTTGGTTACGAAACAGATAAATGGTACGAATGGCTTTGGAATAAGGATGAACTCAAACACCCTAAGTATGCAGATTTTAAAGGGGTTGTATATTCAATCGTTGATCCAAGATTTAACAGATATTTTGACAGTGATTACTCGACAAAAATAAGGCTCGATGAGGTAAGGTGGGGAGGAGTTAGGCAGGATGGGATCCCACCACTTAGAAATCCAAAGATGATCACTGCTAAGGAAGCTTCTTATCTTGATGACAGCAACATTGTTTTTGCAATTGAAGTTAACGGTGATGCAAGGGCTTACCCAAAAAGAATAATGGGCTGGCATGAAATGTTTGTAGATACTGTGGGGAAAATTCCTGTTGCAGGAGTTTACTGCACACTTTGCGGAACTATGATCCTTTATAAAACAGAAATAAATGGTGTAAATCATGAAATCGGAACGAGCGGCTTTTTATATAGGTCCAATAAACTTATGTACGATAAGGCAACACACTCTCTTTGGAATACTATTTGGGGAAGGCCTGTAATTGGCCCGCTTGCCAATAAAAATATTGAGCTTGAAAGAAAGAGTGTGGTAACAACAACTTGGGGTGAGTGGAAAAAAAGACATCCTGATACAAAGGTATTGTCTTTGAATACCGGCTACAGCAGAGATTATGGAGAAGGAAGAGCATATAAAGAGTATTTTGCTAATGATAAACTTATGTTTACTGTTCCCAAAACCGATTCAAGACTAAAAAATAAAGATGAAATATTGGGTCTTATTTTCAGTAAACATCCCGAATCACCTCTTGCAATTTCCACAAAATATTTATCTAAAAATCCCGTTTACCATAATAAAGTAGGTGACATGAATTTTGTTGTTCTCACAGATAGCTCAGGAGCATCAAGGGTATATGAATCAAATGGGGTGAAATTTAAAAGCTGGGATCAAAACATATCTGCCACAGATGAATCGGAGACTAAATGGGCACTCTCAGAAGCTAAACTAGAATCATCAAATGGCAAAGTTTTAAACAGACTTCCAGCTCACAGGGCATTTTGGTTTGGATGGTACTCTGCTTATTCTAATACTGATTTGGTTCATTAATTTGCTTCATAAAAAGTATAAAGTGTAGGCCTGACCCCTTTTTCCTTCACTAAGTCTGATTAATATTAACCAAGCCCTAAACTTCCCAGAAAGATTGCAAGTATAAACACAAATATAATTGCCGCAGTAATTACAACAGCAACTTGAAATGTGATTGCACCAACTCCAAGTGCAATTGCAGAGCAACTCGGGCGCCATTGTTCTTTTTGAATAAATCCCATAACTCCAAATACAATCGCAAGAAAACCAATAATTACAGTAGAAAGTTCTATAATTTTATCAGGCCCAAAGCTTACTTCGTCATTAGTTGATTTATATTCTTGGCCCTTTATTTTTGCTGATATAGCTTCTTTGATTTTTACTGTTTTTTCGGCAATAACCTCTTCAATCTCCGGTGGTTTTTCAATTGGTCCGAGAAAGAATTGAAAGAACGCAATTCCTAAAGCAAGTAGACCCAAAATTGTGCCAATAAGTCCTAGTTTGCGTTGTTTTATTACATCTTCCATGCTTTTAATATAACACTAAATTTAAACTAACATTATTTGAGGGGAATTAGAAAATTAAAGAAACTACAGGGCAGGCTTAGCACATGCTGTTTGACATACGTAATACGTAATATATTATATTTTTATTATGAAACGAAGCACAATATTTTTAGATGAAGAGCTTGAGGCAGATATTAAGTACATTGCCAAAATTAAAAAAATGAAGGTTTCTCATATTATGAGAGAAGCATTATCTGAATATGTTGCCAAAGAAAAAGAGGGTTCAAAACCTTCTTTCATTGGAATTGGCAAAAGTGATAGTAAGGATATTTCCGAAACTCATGAGGATAATCTGTTTGAATCTTAAATGAGGGTTATTGCAGATACGGGAGCTGTATACGCTCTTTTAGATGAAAATGATAAGTGGCATAATAGCTGTAAAAGATCTTTTTTTGATTTAAACCTCGAACTTATTTTACCAGTAACAACAATTCCTGAAATATGCTATCTTGCGAATAAATATCTTGGACAAAAAGTAGAAAATGCTTTTATAGAGTCCATACTAAATGGTGAGTTTAGAATTGAGGAGTTAAAGATTGACGATTATAAAATATCACTATATTACTTAAAGAAATATTCAGATCTAAATATTGGATTTGTAGATTCAACAATTATTTCAATTGCAAAAAGGCTTCAAATTTATGATCTCTTTACAATTGATAAAAGGCACTTTAGCCAGATAAAAACTAAAAAGAGGAAGTCTTTTAATCTAATTCCTGAGTCTTTCAAAATTGACTAGAAATACTAGTACAAAAGCGAATTCAGCAACATGCTACAACACTAAATTTTAGCCAGAAACTTTTCTTTCCCGTAATCCTGGATGCCAGATCAAGTCTGGCATGACAATTAGTACGAAAACAATTTCCCTAGAATCCTAAACTTCACTTCTCCCAAGTTTAAAAAGCCAGCTGTAGTGTGAATTAAGACTCGATCCAAGAGTATCAAATGAAAAATATCTTATACCATATTCTCTGCATGTTTTTTCAACTATCTTAGAAAGTGCAGGATAGTTAATGTGCGAGATTCTTGGAAAAAGATGATGTTCTATCTGATAATTTAGTCCACCAATATACCAGTTTAAAAGTTTATTGTTTCTTGCAAAGTTGGCAGTGGTCTCAAGTTGATGCACAATCCAGCTTGTCTCCATTTCAGGTGGGTCATTTTTACTTAATGGAAACTCAGCTTCTTCATGACAATGAGCAAGCTGAAACACTACAGACATAATCATTCCTTGTATAAAAGCTGCAAAAAGATAACAAAGAAGCACTTTATGAAATGGGAAAAATAAACTTGGAATAACTAAAATAAACGAATAAAAAATTGCTTTGCCAATAAATAAAACCGCAAGATCATAACCTTTCGGGCGTTTGATCTTTACTCCATTGATGGCGCCTCTTACAAACTTCATGTAATCATCCCAAAAATGCCACTTTACAGAGATAAATCCGTAAAGAAACCAGATATATAGGTGTTGAAACCTGTGAAAGAAGTATCTTTTATGGTGCGGACAAAACCTTCCAAGTACCCCAACTTCAATATCTTCATCATGCCCTTTTATATTTGGGTAAGTATGGTGAAGATAGTTATGTTTCCAATACCAAAAATAAGAATTACCACCTATTAAATCAATGCTGTGGCTCATGAATTTATTTATTTTTGGATTGTTGGAATATGCCCCGTGAATAGCATCATGCATTACATTAAAACCTATTCCATCTACAGAAACTGCAAGTGATATTAAACAAATAATAATTCCAGGGGTAGAAAGATTCCCGAATAAAATAAGAAGGTAAGCTACTGCTGTCCAAATAAATAAAATTGCAGTTTTTAAATAAATTTGGGGACAATCCCTTCTGGGCTTTCCAGTCTGATCAAAATAGTTATCGACCCTACTTTGTAATTCTTTTTCAAATGTATCTTTAGGTTGAAAACGAAGCTTACTATTTTTACTCAAATATTACTCGGCTCAGGGTTAAAAAGAGAATAATAACTACTGTTTTACTTATCAGCTCTTTATAAGCAGTTTATTTTGTTAGAAGTAACCTATCACAAACTAATGAAGATTAAAGTCTTGTTCACCAAACTCTCGAAGGATTTTAATCACACCCATTAAATTATGCTGTACATTATCAACCCTAACCTCGTTATGATAAACTGTAGTTCTTATTCCACCTAATACTTTTTCCTTCCTGCTCACATAGTATGTATCAATATCGTCTGCGAACTGAAGCTGCATTACACTTCTTAGCCCCTTCACAATTGATACTCGGTAACTTTCCATTCTTTCAAAATCACCAACAGCTTTTGCAAGCTTATATGCATCAATAAGCCCTTCTAGATAAACGCCTGTTGAAGATGCATGAGGAGGGCCAAACCTGTTTCTTGAACTGTAAAATCTTCCTTCTGTATCTTTATACTTGTTTACCTCATTTTTTTGCATCTTTTCTATAAGCCAGTCATTCATCAAGAATATAAAATCTTTTAAATCTTGATTGCCTGTCTCAAGCCAGATGTTGTAATAAGCCTGTGAGTGCCAGGGAATAAATGCAGGGTTTCTGTTTTTAAGATGCCACTCTTTATAATATTTAAAACTTTTCATAAACTTTCTTAAAAGCTCAGGATCTTTATTTTCTTTAAATATCTCGGACCAATATAAAAGAGCTTCGCCGGGATAAAAATTATGATTATCGTTTCTTTTTGATTTATAGAATGTGTTCATTGAGCCATCTTCATTCCACATCTCAAAAGTAAATTTTCTTATTTTTCTTTCAATGGGGAAAAAATTATCTCTATTTTTGGATTCGATAATTGATAAAGCTGCAAGAGATGCGGCACCAAGTTTGATTTTATTTCTATACTCGATAAATCCAAGACCATCATCTTCTTTATAAAATCTATCAAAATTGTATTCCATATTTTTTTTCTGTTTTATATAAACTTCGTCACTGCCAACATATTTTGCCCATCTTCCAATTGCAGTTGTCCCCATAAACTGCCTTATCATATTATTTGCAGTGGATTCTTTTTCAGTGCTAGGCCAGTATTTATAGGTAAGTCTGCCGTTATCTTCCAAATTATTTATTAGCCAAGACGCCATTAGAGTTGCAAGGGTTTCAACATTTTCTTTAGTAACCTCAGCCTCTGAAACAATTGTATTTCCCCTAAACATTTCTTTTAGAGTATCGATATTTTTATCCCCATTCTCGTCTAACGACAAAAGAAACTGTTTCGCATTGAATGCTTTAAGATCGAGGTTAAAAAAATTAGTTTTTCTAATATTCTTAGATTTGAGATAATCATCCAGCACATCTCTGAATGATTGATTATCTGCAATCATCTGGGTTGGACAAACTGATTCTTTTTTATCTTTATATTCAAACTCAAGGCCAAGGATACCACGGTGAATATTCCAGCCCTGGCCCCTTATAACTCTGGGGTTTATTTCTTTTAAATCATAGGGAATACATATTTCTATTGAATTAGGATATGCTCGTTTTTGAAGTAAGGTTTGTACAGACTTTTTTATGCTTTTTTTCCAATTGCTTTCATAACTCCAGGCTTCATCAATCTTTTTACCATCCTTTCTAAATGCAACATAAGCTGCCCCTGTGGAATTTTTAGCACTAAGATTGATTTCAGATACTTTATCTGAAATTCTTTTTTCCAAAGCACTGACTTCTTCTTTTGACTTTGAACAACCAGACAAAAAAAGTGCTATTGTTAGCAGGAAAACATAAAGGAATTTAAAAAAGAAGTGCTTTTTCATTGAGAAAAAATCTTACTGAAATGGTGGTTATCTACAAGTCTTTGCATACGAAAGCCATATCCGAATGCATCATTTATCTTTCCTAACCACTAACTACTAGAAACTATCTACTAAACACTACTTCCAATTCCCGTTCAAACTCCAGTCGTAGGAAACATATTTTATTTTAATTGAATCTCGAACAGACTCTATCTCATCTGCCTTTTCTGTATCAATATATTTCAGCGAATAGTCAACTACACCCATTTCAGTTTCTGCAAAATCGAAACGAAACCAGTCAAGTATTTCAGATAAATACAGCTCTTTTTTATCCGGGCTCCATTTAAAATTTCTTTTAACAGAAAAAAATTGTCTGGCTTGATCATCAAGTTGTTCCTTAAGTTTATTACCTTCGAAGGGCACCTTTCTTAGTTGTGGGCAGCTCGTAGAAGCACAAACCAATGCAAAATGTATTTTAGGTTCTCCAAATTCACCTCTTATCCTTTTATGTTCAAGATCTGAGAGAGTTACTTTTTCGCCTGCAATATCCCAAACATTATTATCCCATCTCTTTCCAGATGGAATATCCTTTATGGAATCTATTCCGGGATTTTGAATTATAAGTTTTAATGTAAAAGCGTTATAGGAATTAATAAGGAGAGAGAGCTTTTCATACCTGGAAAGGTTTTCATAATCAGCCTTCGCAATATCCTCAATATAGCGGTCAAGCATATTCTCTTCAGTTTCAATACCAATATAATCCACCATGCTGTTTTCATCTACATACTTATCCAGCAGGTAGGCATAATCAGTATTATCAAAAGATTCACCCGCAGTATTCTCACCAAGTCCATCTCCTTTGCTAAAACCCGCCTCAAGCTCTTCAGGATAGAACAGGTTTCTAAAAAACTCATTTTTTCTTACAAAATTTCTGGGTGAACAGGAAAGCAGCAGAAAAACAAGGCAAAAAAATATTATTGTAAAATAATTACTTTTCATATGATGAATATACTTTCAGTTTTGCTTAAATGGTTTTATATCCTGATTCAACTTCTGTTTTGAAGGGACTTCCAATTTAAGTTTGGTAATTAAAATAATGATTGAAAGTATACCCGTAACAGTATTAGCAATTATTATGGCTTTATCTTGTCTCATAATTCCATAGGCAACCCAAAACAAAAGACCACAAGTGAGAATTAAAAACATTGTAAGCGAAAGTGCTTTTGTATCCTTGGTCTTTATAACTTTATAGGCTTGAGGAACAAAAGCTGCGGTGGTCAAAATTGCTGCTGTATAACCAATTAAATCTATATTTGACATGAAAATAAATACTAACCAAATTATTTTAAATTGCTTCGATGTAGAATGTGTGGAAACTATTTTAATATGACAAAAATTACAAGAAGAAAACTTCTTCAACTTTTGGGGGCAGCAGGAATAACATCAACTATTGGTATTAAAGAATCTTATTCCAAGAAGACAGAAGTTTCTCCAGCTTGTGTTTTAACGCCAGAGCAAACTGCAGGACCTTTTTATTTTGATGTTGAGCAGGTGAGGGAAGATATAACTGAAGATAGAAAAGGAGTGCCACTAAAATTATCACTAACTGTAGTTAATTCATCCAACTGCAAGCCAATTAAAGATGCAATTGTAGATATATGGCATGCAGATGCTAATGGCATATATTCAGGCTATAAAGACAGGGAAATTGATACAACTGGAAAAAAATTTCTAAGGGGAATTCAAGTTACTAACTCCGAGGGAGAAGTAAATTTTAAGACAATTTACCCAGGGAGTTATCCGGGAAGGGTTCCGCATATTCATTTCAAGGTTTATATGGATAATAATAATCTAGCGACTTCACAGCTTTATTTTTCGGAAGAAATTTCAAAAAAAGTCTATCAAAATCATTCCGCATATAATGAAAAAAGAGTTAAATATCTGGATGAATCAAATGATTTGGTTGTTAGATGGTATGGCGGTGCAGACAATTTGAGAATGAAGATTAAAAAGAGTAAAAATGAACTTATTGCCACACATACCATTGGAGTAAAAATTTAAAATGACCTTCCCTCTTGTTATTAAACTTCCTCCCAATAATAGAAAGAAGGTCAGATACAAATTATAATTAGCCTTCTAGTTCAACCTTAAAAGTATCGGCAAATCTTGTAAGCACATGAAATGTACCGGCAACCATTGTTAACTCCGCTATCTGTGCATCACTAAAATGGTTTCTAAGATTATTTATAGCTTCATCACTTGCAGCAACATTCTCTGCAAGCTCTTTTGAATATTGCACAACCGCCTTTTCCTTATCACTAAGTGCATCACTAGTTGGATCATCTGCTGCTGCGATTTTCTCATCTGTTAGCCCTGCTTTTTTTCCTGCACCTGTATGGTGAGTAGTGCAGTAGCTACATCCATTGAGTTTGGTTGTAGTCAATATCGCAAGCTCTTTAAGATCGTTACTTACCTGAGATTTACCCAAAGTAGCGCCCAAATAAGGCATAAAACCGGAAAGTAACTCCGGCGCATTCGCCATTGCCTTGATCACATTTGGAACTACTCCCATCATGTTTTCAAGATTGTCATACATTCCCTGAATATTCTCAGGTGCTTGATCTCTTTCTACATAAGCTATTTTAGCCATGTTAAAACCTCCTAAATATAGTGTTAGATTTTATTCTTGAATATTTATTCAAGAAATAACAAAAAAATTTTTTATTCTAAAGTAGATAAAATCACATCTACAATATCTTTCATTTCCTCTTTAGTCGCATTTGCCTTTCCAGTAATTAACAGCCCATGAGTGGAACTGGCAAAATATCGTGACAATGCTTTTATATTTCTATCTGAAGAGATTTCTCCCAGTTCAACTGCTCTTTTAAGACAGTCAAAAAATGTAGATTCAATCTTTTTTAAAATATCTTTCACAACTTTTTCTGCTTCCTTATCATGCGGGGCAAGTTCAACGACACTGTTTACAACCAGGCAACCTATGCACTGTTTATCCATTGGACGTTCAATAAATTCATTAAAAAATAGCTTTAGATTTCGAACAGGAGAGCCGTCTTCTTTTAAAGTCTTGATTGCATTAGATGTGATTACATCACCATAAAGCTTTACTGCCTCGATAAATAGTGTGTGCTTGTCTCCAAAAGCGTTGTAGATACTTCCGGGCTGAATCCCCATCTCGTTTATAAGGTCTTTCATAGAAGTAGCCTTATAACCTTTTTGCCAAAAAACCTGCATAGCCTTTGTTAAAGTTTCTTCTCTGTTGAATTCCTGTGTTCTAGCCATAATTATTAGTATAGTCAATCTTGAATGAATGTTCAAATATAGAATTATATACTATTCCTTCAAATATCTTTCAAGCTTTAATAGTTTTTATCCACTTGGAAGAATCGGGAAACCAGATGATATTGCATCGGCTATACTGTTTTTAGCCAGCGATGAAGCAAGTTGGATCACAGGTGCGATTCTTCCGGTTGATGGTGGTGTGACAGCAGGAAGAAACAATCAAAATTAAAATTCTATAAATCTAAGGTGAAGAAATGCTTCACCCTTTTATAACAATAAGGAGGTTTAATATGCCAAAATATTTAGTTGAAAGAGAAATTAAAGATACCGGGAAACTTTCTACTGATGATATCCAGACAATTTCACAAAAGTCGTGTGATGTGCTTACGGAAATGGGTCCTCAAATTCAGTGGGTGCACAGCTATATCACTGACAATAAAGTTTACTGCGTTTATATAGCACCAAATGAAGAAATGATTAAAGAACATGCAGAGAAAGGTGGTTTTCCATCAAATGTAATCTCTGAGATCAAGTCAATTATTGATCCGACCAGTGCTGAGCGTTGATAAGAATTATCAGCATGTTGCCATGATAATGCTTATAAATTAAGGTTCGACATGATGAAAAACAAAGAAGATTCAACTTGTAAAAAAGAACAAAGTATTAGGAAAAAAGAGGTAAAAAAAGCCTTCAAAATCATACCCCAGAATATGAATTCACGTGATGGTATTAATTTTGACAATATTGGTGAACTTTTAGAAAAAGTTGGAGGGGTAAATCACAAATAACGTTCTTTCCATAAACAAAATACCGGCTCATAATTTTGGATCTCGCTATCGAACATGGAGCAAAGCTTTACACAAGCGATAAAGATTTTACACGCTTTGATGATTTAGATGTGATCTACCCCTTGAGTTAACAATTTCAACAAAATTTTATAACAATTATTTTATTTTTCCCCAAAAGTTATTCATAATAAACAAACATTATTTTTTGGGGGATCTTCATGTTTTTAAAAATACTAACAACATTCCTATTCTCATTTTTATTAATCAGCGAAGCTGCTTTTTCTCAGGCAACTCTAGATGCACCACCGCAGGTAAATGCCGGTGCTGAATTTAAAGTGAACTGGACAGGCCCTGATAATGAAAGAGATTTCATTACCCTCGTAAAAGAGGGTACGGAAGAGAAAACTTATGGGAAATATGTATATACAAAAAAAGGGAACCCCCTAAAACTAAGAGCACCCGATGATGATGGAAATTACGAATTAAGATATCTTGAGGGACAAACCAGAGAAACTCTTGGTTCTCTTCCGATAAATGTTTTACCCACCACTGCCACACTTAATGCCCCACCAGATGCAGCAGCAGGTTCAGAGATAAAAGTAAATTGGGAAGGTCCTAATAATAAAGGGGATTTTATCACAATCGTAAAAGAAGGCGCTGAAGAAAGAAAATATGGCAGATATGTTTATACAAAAAAAGGAACCCCTGTAAAACTGAAATTACCAGATGAAGCTGGCAGTTATGAAATTAGATACCTGACTGGACAAAAATATTTTACTCTTGCAAGCCTTCCGATAACAATAAATGCAACCAGTGCAAACCTTGAAGCCCCTCCTGAATCACCAGCAGGAGCTGAAATAAAGATTTCATGGACAGGCCCCGACAACAGTGGCGACTTTATAACCATTGTTAGTGAAGGTGCAGAGGAAAGAACTTATAAAAAATACGTCTATACTAAAAGAGGAAACCCCGTAAAACTGAAAGTACCTGACGAAGCTGGAAGCTACGAGATAAGATATCTAACCGGACAAAAATACAAGACTCTTGCGAGCCTTCCAATAAATATTACTTCTACAACCGCCACTCTTGAAACCACACCACAGGCAATTGCCGGATCGGAAGTCAAGATAAACTGGACAGGTCCAGACAATAACGGAGATTTTATTACGATTGTAAAGGCCGGGGCAGAAGAAAAGACTTACAAAAGATATGTCTACACTAAACGCGGCAATCCCGTGAAGCTTAAAGTCCCAGATGAAGCTGGTGATTATGAACTCAGATATTTAACGGCGCAAAGCTACAGTACCCTTGCCAGTCTGCCCATAACCATTACTGCCACTGGTGCCACGCTGGATTTTGAGCCTGAAGCTGTGGCTGGTTCAGAACTCAAAGTTGCATGGACAGGCCCTGATAATAACGGTGATTTTATCACAATCGTTAAAAGCGGTGCAGAAGAAAAAACATATAAAAGATATGTCTATACTAAAAAAGGTAATCCCCTAAAAATATTGGTGCCTGATGAAGAAGGCAGCTATGAGGTCCGATACCTTACAGCTCAAAGCTACAACACTTTGGGAAGCATGCCACTTAGTATTTTGCCCCCTTCCGCCACACTCGAAGCTCCGCCTGAAGTTATTGCGAATGAAGTTTTTAAGGTAAAGTGGACAGGCCCGGACAACCAAGGCGATTATGTTGCAATATTTGATACCGGAGTTGAAGATGCAAAATATAAAAGCTATGCCTATACAAGAAGAGGCAACCCTTTAAAGATTCAGGCTCCAAAAACTCCAGGGCTTCATGAAATAAAATATCTCATGGGGCAGAGTGGTAAAAACCTTGCCTCAATAGAGGTTAATGTTATAAAATCCAAAGTCCCTGGCACCTTAAAATTAGTTTCAACTGCTAATGATGATGGTAATACGCAAACCATTACAACCGGAGCAGTTGAACTGATCCTTGATGCCTCTGGAAGCATGCTAAAAAGATTAGACGGAACTCCACGTATTAAGATTGCTAAAGAGGCTGTCACAGATCTGGTTAAAAACTCTCTTGAACCCGGCACTCCATTTGCGATGCGTGTGTTTGGACATAAAGATGCAGATTCATGCAGAACCGATCTTGAGATTTCCCTTAAGCCACTAGATAAAACAAGCGCAATTTCAAATATTAGGTCAATAAATGCAAAAAACCTTGCAAAAACTCCAATTGCAAAATCTTTGAGCCTCGTCTCTGAAGATCTTGCCGGAATAGAAGGAAAGGCAATAATCGTATTGGTCACTGATGGTGAGGAAACCTGCGAAGGTGATCCAAAAGCCGCAATTCAGTCACTTAAAGATTCAGGCTACGATGTACGTGTAAATATTGTAGGCTTTGCTATTGACGAGTTAGAGCTTAAGGAAACCTTCAGGGAATGGGCAAATGTTGGAAATGGAAGTTATTTTGATGCCAAAAATGCTGAAGAACTTGGGAAAAGCATACAAAAGGCAATTGAAATTCCTTTTGAAGTAATAAATGCTGAGAATGAAGTGGTTGCAACAGGCGCACTTAATGGAGATGCAGTTGAAGTGCCGGCTGGAAACTATTCAATAAAAGTACTTAGTGGCAAAACAACTACAATTTCTGATGTAACTATTGAGTCTGAAAAAGAAAAAGTGGTTACTTTTGAGTAGTTAATTTATAGTCTGTTTTAACTTCTTTTTCTGAAATCGTTGTAGATTTATCATCAAGAACTAGGCTAAATATGCTCAGAAGAAGAAAGATAATTACAACAAAATATAGTGATTCAATACTTTTAAAACTTAGAATTTTTTTGATCATAAACCCTCTTCTATAAATAAGATTAATGACCAAACATTACGGGAGTATTACCAAAGCATTAAGTTTTCATTAAGAATAATTATTGAATATTTTGTGGTTTTGGAAAATTTTGGGGTAAGATCAATCTGACCCCTTTTATCTTTTCAAGAATATTACACTTTGGTAATTTAGTAAGTAGAGGAGTTAAGTTTATAAATACATTGGGAGGTAAACTGAAAACTTGGAGCCTGTCCCGGGTTTACTTGTTACTTCGACATGACCATTATGTGCACCAACAATAGCTTTTACCAAACTTAAGCCTAAACCAAGCCCTCTTTCGGATCGGCTCTCATCACCGCGGTAAAGCCTTTCCCATATATTTTGAAGCTCTTCATTAGGAATACCCATGCCGGTATCTTTAACAGCAATAATCACTTCTTTTTCAGCTTTCATACTTTCAATCTCAACTTTCCCACCTGCTGGTGTGTACTTTATAGCATTATCAACCAGGTTAGCAATAACCTGCCTTATCCAGTTTTTATCTGCAATCACGTTAAGCTGATCTGGATAATTTGTTTTAATTGATATACTTTTAACCTCTGCTACATACGCATAAAGATCAACTATTTGATCAATAATAGGAGAAATATTTATCTCTACAGGGTTGAGTTTGATTGCCCCGGTTTCTGCTTCTGACACATCCATAAGAGTATTGAGGGTAATCAAAATTCTTTCCGACTCTTCCATGCTGTCGCTCAAGGCTTCTTTTAAATCATCTTTGCTTTCCGATTGCAACGCCATTTCTGCAGTGCCTCTCAATCTTGTAATCGGTGTTCTGAGATCATGGGCCACATTATCAAGTATATCCCTCATACCTTTAATCAGATTTTCAATCTTATCGAGCATACTATTAAAAAGAGTTGTGAGTTCATCATATAATATATCTCCGTGCTCCACTGATACTCTTTCATCGACTCTGGCACTTGCTATTATAGAATTCAAAGTCTTGATGAGCTGGCGAAGTGGGTTAAGTGCCCTATCCGCTATAAATACCCCACCTATGTATGCAAACAAGAGTATTGGAATTATTGTAAGTAAATAAACTTTTCGGATCTTCTGTAGAAGTTCTTCTCTTTCTAAAGTTGACTGGCCCAACTGCAATATTGGCCCGTCAGATAATTTTTTTGAAATTATTTCATAATCCCTTGCACTTTCTTCACCTTCAAGATATTCCCATTCATCCAAATCTTCTATGGTTTTTTTTGCTATTTCATTTATATCAATATCTTCCCAATCTTCTGGTAATATAAAGATTATATTTTCTGCATTTTCTCCAATTAATCTGATAAAATCATCTGCTTCACTGTCACTATCTTCTGTGTCCTGGATTAT
>JAJCZR010000008.1 GCA_029262295.1 Deltaproteobacteria bacterium
ATAAAGGTTGCAATAGAATGTCTCTTAAAGTTTTGAAACCTTTATTGAACAGTTTTTATTGTAAAAAGATTATAGAATATTTTAGATAGAGTGGTCAAGGAATATTTGTTAAGCTCATGTAGATGTAATATAACCCTGCAAACTATTAGTGAGAATTATAAAAAGGGATTTATTGTAAACTCCCCAAATAACCTCCTTTGTAAGGAGAGGAGATAAATTGTACCCTGAATCTTTTCCTAACTTTTCACGACTCATATACTAAAGGCTCATGACTTACAACTAAAGCGCTGCTATTGCAGCGTCATAATCAGGTTCTTCCGTAACTTCATTTACAAGCTCGGCATGGCTAATGTTGTGATTCTCGTCAAGAACTAATACTGCCCTTGCGTACAATCCTGCAACCGGGCCTTCAATCATTTTCACCCCATAATTTTCTGCAAGGCTTTGCTCCCTGAAATCAGAAGCTGTAATTGCATTTGATATATTTTCTGCTGCACAAAACCTGTTAAATGCAAATGGAAGATCCATAGATGCAAATACTAAAGCAATATCCTCTCTATCGGAAAGTTTTTTTGTAAAAGTTCTCAGCTGATTTGCACAGACATCTGTATCTATGCTTGGAAATATGTTTAATACTACTTTTTTTCCTTTCAATGTAGATAAGTTGATTGTTGATAAATCACTTCCTACAAGTGAAAAATCCGGGGCTTTTTCACCCGTTTTTGGAAAGTTGCCATTTGTTTTGATATCGCCGCCTTTAAATTTTACAGTTGCCATTATTGCTCCTCATATAATATTGTTTTTGTAAACGAAGTTATTCAAAAATGTAGTCCTTGTCAAACGATTTATAGTTAAAAAACATCTTCTTGAAACTAAAATTAATCCAAATTTTTTAGAATCCTAAATCTAATTCTTTTGCTCTAAATCTAAAATAAATAAGTTATGCTTAACAAGTTATTGTTGTTTGCAAAAGACCTTTACTATGGTATGATTGGCATGCTTAAAACTACTGTAAACAGTGGTTAATTTTTTATCCAGGTGAGATTATTGTGGAAACTAAGTTTAAAGAAATGTTGACTGAAGATGTACAGGGAAGAGCCGATAAAAGAGGTGTCGCACTAAATAGAGTTGGTGTTTGCGATCTAAAAATTCCTTTACTGATTAAAGGTTGCGAGCGTAACCCTAAGGCAAGTCAACATGTACAGGCGGTTATTGATCTAAGTGTGGATCTTGATCCTTTGCTTAAGGGAATACACATGAGCAGGCTCGTTGAAACAGTGCTAGATCACTATGATGAAATCTCACTTAGCAATTTTGAAGCGTTTCTATTCGATATTTGCAAACGTCAGGGCGCTCTTAAATCTTATGCTAATTTAGAGTTTGACTACTTTTTAGATAAGGAAGCCCCTGTGAGCGGAAAAACTTCTCCTCAGGCCTATAAATGCGTTTATAAGGGCGAATATACTAAAGATGGCATTAAGATTGTGCAAGGCGTTGAAGTGCCAGTAAAAACCCTTTGTCCATGTAGTAAAGAGATAAGTGACTACGGGGCACATAACCAAAGATCAAAAGTCTGGATTAACCTTACCCACAACTTTTCAGGAAAAGCAAAACAAATTGAAATTTCCCTTGAAGAGATTATTGAAATAGCTGAAAATGGGGCTTCATCCCCGCTTTATCCAATATTAAAGAGAGAAGATGAACGCCACGTTACAATGAGTGCCTACGATAAACCATGTTTTGTGGAAGATGTGCTCAGAAATATTGCTACTGAGCTTAAAGATGATAAAAGATTTGATTCATACGAGCTTAAAGTTATTAACTATGAAAGTATTCACAGCCATAATGCTTTTGCAATTATCGAGAACAGGAATACCGAAAGTATCTAATCAATAACTTCACTTATCTGGAATACTGGCTTTAATTCTGTGTAGTTTGGAACATCCGACACAAGCCCCTCACCTTCTTTGCCGAATGCTTCACCAAATTTTTCAATAGACTCAAAATACATGTGTGCTGTCCACTGAAACTTTGCAGGCTCATCAGGTGATACCCCGGAAAGGCCCTTTTCAACCTCAATTTTCACCATTCCAAGAGGATTTAATTTTTCTTTCACAAGTGGAATATGATTTTCCAGAAAATAATTTTCATCAAATCTGGCATTTTTGTCATTGTCATAAAAAACCGATGCTTTAATCATTTTTTACCTCATCTTTTAGTTAATAAAATATTGATTTTCAATTAAAAAGCTGCCTTAAAGTGCAGTATTGTCAAATTTAAATCTTTTCTTAGAGTCAACCAGATAAGGATTAAGGTTTTAGTGAAATGGTTGTTAATAATTTATTAATAATATCCACTTAAAAGTTTCGTAACCTATTGAAAATAAACAATAATTAATGTTGATAGATTGTGGACAAAAACATGCTTAAATTTTAGGCACACTGTAAGCTACTGAAATTATTGAATTATTTTGATATGCTTAATATAAACTTAACAAACAGTTTTAAGTTTGTTGTGGATTGTTTTACGTGAAACAATTTGTAAAACCCTTATTTTCCAATGCAAAACTTACTAAATATTCTTCCAAGAACATCTTCTGTAGTAACTTCCCCGGTGATCTCTCCGAGTGAATTAAGGCTACTTCTAAGGTCGATTGATAGAAATTCAGGTGATTCATTTTGATTTAGAATGTCAGTGAAAGAGCTCAGGTATTTAAGCGCATTTTCGATTGAGTTTTTATGCCTGATATTTGTTAATAACAGCTCTGAGCTCTCAACATTGTCAAAATTATTTGTTAATATCTCATATATTTTATTTTTTAATTCACTTATGTTTGTGTTATTTTTTGCAGATGTTTCCACAGATATTTCTTTTGGGACAAGATCATAAAGTTTATCATAATTCATCTTTCTTTCGATGTCTGATTTATTGATAATAAAGATTTTCTTTTTGTCGCCGCATTCATTTACAATTCTGAGATCATCTTTTTCCAGGTTTCTACTTTGATCGAGCACAATCAATAAAAATTCAGCTTCCCGCGCTTTTTTTAATGCAAGCCCCACACCCACTTTTTCTATTTCATCCGATGTAGTTCTAATCCCTGCCGTATCCACAATTTTAAGCGCAATACCATTAATATTTATTATTTCCTCTATAAAATCCCTTGTTGTTCCAGGGATCTCACTTACAATCGCCCTTTCCTTTTCAATAAGCGAGTTTAATATGCTCGATTTTCCAACATTAGGCTTTCCAATTATTGCGGTATAGACACCTTCCTTTATAATTTTCCCCATTTTGTATGAAGATAGGAGATTATTTAATTCCCCTTTAATTTCCTTGCAACTTTGCTCAACAGCCTTTTTTACAACTGGATCTATATCTTCTTCAGGGAAATCAACCTGGGCCTCTATTTCGGCCAGAATATCCAGAATCTTGTCTTTTAAAGTGTTAATTTTGTCTGAAAGTACGCCTTGAAGCTGGTTTTCTGCCTGCTTAAGGCTTTTTTCAGTTTGTGCATTAATAATGTCGGCCACTGCTTCAGCCTGGGCCAGATCCATTTTACCATTCATAAAAGCACGGTTTGTGAACTCACCAGGAAGTGCTGGCCTTGCCCCGTTATGCAACACAAGCTCTAATATTTTTTTTGGTACTATATAGCCCCCATGAGAGTGAATTTCGACAATATCTTCACCTGTATAAGTCTTAGGGGCTTTCATAAAGGTGCAAAGTACATCATCAAAAGTGGTTTTAGTTGTATTATCTATTATTTTGCCAAAATGCAGCTTTCTATACTCAATTTTTCCTTTTTCGGCTTTTTTAAAGATTTTCTTTGCAATATTGTGTGATTTCGGGCCACTTATTCTAATAACTGAAATCCCACCTTCACCGATAGGTGTGGATATTGCGGCAATTGTCTCTTCGTTATTTATCTGAATTGTACTCATCTTTGGTTCAAATCTAACATATTTAGTGAAATTGAGCTACAGGTTTGGTTGATTAGATGTTTCACGTGAAACATAAAAAACCCAATAATCACTCAAAAAAAGCAATTATTGGGTCAAATTAATAAATATTAAGTATTTTTTATCTATGCAGCTTGTTTATCGTTAAACTTTTTAAGAGCTTCCATTGCAATACTTGCATGAGCATAGCCTGATCCAGCACACATTACCATTGCAACATTTATTGCTTCTGCAATATGTTCTTTTGAATATCCGGCTGCTTTTGCATCTTTAACACAACCCCTTATACAATATGGGCATTTTGCAGCATGGGCACAGGCAAGGCCAATTATTCCTCTTTTAAGATCTTTGGAAAGTGCTCCATCTGCAAATATCTTTTTAGTTAACTCACCGAAAGAATCTCCAGCTTTACCGCTACAGTTTTTAAAATCACCAATTTCTTTAGCAATATTCTTTTTAAAGAAATGGCCATCTGTAAGTGGTATATCATTATCGATT
The DNA here is from genome assembly GCA_029262295.1 of Deltaproteobacteria bacterium. Taxonomy (GTDB): domain Bacteria; phylum Desulfobacterota_D; class UBA1144; order Nemesobacterales; family Nemesobacteraceae; genus JAJCZR01. The sequence continues at coordinate 4,461 of JAJCZR010000008.1, forward strand.
GCATCAGATGCTTCAAATGCAATGCTTGAGAATGCATATGGTGCGCCCATCTCAAACCTCATACCCACATAAATAGCTTCTACCACTTCTTCGTCTGTTGCACCCAGTTTTTTGGCATTTGTAACCCTGGCCCTTATGCAATATGGACATGCTGTCACATGTGCCACAGCCACTGCAGTAAGTTCTTTTTCTTTCTTTGAAAGAGCTCCATCAGTGAAAACATCACCATGATAATCCATCCAGGCTCCATAAAGCTGCGGATTTACATCTTTGAAATATTTAATATCATCTGCGATATTACTTTTAAATATTGAATCACTCATTGTACATCTCCTTTTTGGTTATTAGTTTTAAAGTTTCTTTACAGCTGTTTTTAAGTGTTTCTATTGATTTATGTGTTTTTGAAAGCAATATTGAACCTTCAATTTGAGCGAGAATAAGATCCGCAAGCGAGTTTGTATCAATGTCTTCTTTAAAATATCCTTCATGAATCCCATCCACAATACATTCTTCGATAGCATTTTTCCAAAGTGAAAAGAAATCACTTAATCTTGTTCTAAAATTTTCATTAATATCACTTTGTTCAAGGGCAAGGTTTCCAAAGGGACAACCTTTAAAGCAATTAAGTGTTTCATGAAAAATAATAATTTTCTCGAAAAAATTGTTCAGTCTTTCAAGTGGATTAAAATCAGTATTTAGAAGTGTTGAAGAAATAATCTCTTCTTCATATCTACTAATTCTGTTGTCTAAAATTTTCAGTGCGAGATTCTCTTTGCTTTTAAAGTGGTAATAAAAATTACTTTTTGAAATCTCTGTCCTTTCAATTATTTTGTCCACTGATGTTTGGGAAAAACCATACGAGTGGAAAAGATCTTCGGCTGTTTCTAATATTTTTTCTTTGTTAGTCATATCAATGTTAGTTATATCAATACTTTTTTCTAGGTCGTACTAGTTGGTACTAATAATATCACAATCATAAAGAAAGTCAATATAATACTTCGGAATGCACAAAGTGTGAATAATTATTCTCAATGATTTGTATTGTAAGAGTATGACCATTAATTTTATTAATAAAAATATGCAATGATATCAGTGTTTTACATTTAATTGATTTTTAAAACCTGAATTAAACTTCAAATATTATTCTGGTATTAAAATTGCCATATATATGTATGTAAGAGTAAATAGTTACTAGCTTTTTAATAACAAGTTTTATTAGGTGTAAACTATGGAAGTAGTTGGTAAATTAATAGCGATTTTTTTATTGTCATCGTCTTTTGCAGTAGGAACGGTATTTGTTTTGGAAAAAGGGTTTTTTTCCAGCACAGATAATGAAGATGTGACAGTAAGCTCATCTTTATCTGATGCGTTAATTAAAACGTACAGGAAAAAGCTAAGGGATGAGTATTATGAGCTAAAACAGGGTGATAAACCAGTAGGTGAAGAAGCTCGTAAAGTTGATAAGCCTGTATGGAAATATGAATACGATAATAATAAATCTCGTAATTAGATTTCCTAAAGTGTCTTTCTTATAAGCTTGAGCTCTCCGTCTTTGTAAAATTCTTTAATAACTTCTGAGCCTAGATTTTTTCCCTGAACAAGAAATTTGAACTTACTTCCCATTAGCTCTGGCATCATCAGATTTTTTATTGCCATACGATCACTGCTATGTGCGGGTTCATTATAACGTTCAAGAATTTTTAGTATTCCCCAATCAACTAAAAATTGCCCCTGACTTACATATTTTACTTTTTTAAATCCAATTTTCTCTCCATATTCAATCAGATCTGAAAAATTGACATCGAAGGTTATATCCTGTTTTCCAATATTTTCGTATGGATTTGTCGATAAATTGTGTTTATAAAAGCATTTGTAAGTGCCTTCCATGCGTTTTGCACTGTAAAGCTCTTCTGCAAGATATCCATAATCAATTGTGAGTAAAAAACCTTTGTTTAACAGGTTCTTTATGTCGTTTAACCAATTTCTCGTAAGAAGGTTAATTTCAATTTCCTGACCAATTTCTAATGTCTTTACATAATCTTCAATATAGTTGATAGCTTCTTCATTTTTTAGTTCTAGATACACTTCAACAAAATTATCATCTTTAATATCAACATGTATTTCATTCACTTTTCCGTCTATCATTTTTAGCCTATGAAAAGGAAAAGCATCGATAAATTCATTTGAAATAACAATTCCATTGAAAGAGTTTTCAGCCAGCTCACTTATTTCTTGATACCAGTTTATATTCTCTAAGTGATCTTTGAGGAGTTTTTCCCAAGATTTAATATTTTCAGCACTAATCTCAACTATCTTATATTGAACGGCTTTATATATGTCAGGATCATTTTTTTTAAGGGAGTTCAATATATCGTAAGCGAGATAACCTTTTCCCGCTCCAAACTCCAAAATTGTAAAGTTATCTGTATCAAGAACATTAAAGGCTTTTACAATCAGGTTGGAAATCACCTCACCAAAGCTTGAATGAACGCTTGGACTTGTATAAAAATCACCTTCTTTGCCAATTTTTGCCTTGCCTGATGAATAATAACCAAATTCAGGATGATAAAGGGCAAACTCCATAAACTTTTTAAAATTTATTGGCCCATTTTCCCTTATTTCCTCTTTTATTATTTTTGAGAGTTCGTTCATCTGGTAATCAAAGTTGCTATAATTTCTAATTCAAATGTAAAAATAAGATTTATAGTTATCTAAAAAACTAAACCGATTTTTAGATTATTTTATAGTATTCCTGAATTAAGTTCAGATAATTATAGAAATAATTTACCAAAATAATCTTTTGTTTTCAGTAAGTTAACTCTTGACCGCTTATCCAGAATGTGTAATCATTTACTTTTATTTTTATGGTGAATTTATGATTTTCCCTCTTAGCTGGCTTATTGATTATGTCGACCTGAATATATCTCCCGAGGAGCTCGGAGAGATGCTTACTATGGCAGGTCTTGAACTTGAAGCCCTCAACGACAAAGGTAAAGACCTTGATAATGTTGTGGTTGCCGAGATCCTGGAAGTGGGTCAGCATCCAAATGCAGATCGTCTTAGTTTGTGCACCGTAACAGATGGTGCGACAAATTATAAAGTTGTTTGCGGCGCCACTAATATGAAAGCAGGAGATAAAGTGGCTCTTGCAAAGATAGGTGCTGTACTTCCTTCAGGGCCAAAATTCCCCGATGGTTTAAAAATAAAAAAATCAAAGATAAGGGGCGAAGAATCTCTTGGAATGCTTTGCGCAGCTAATGAGATCGGGCTAGGAGAAGAATCAGATGGAATTATGATACTTCCAGAAAAAACTGAACTCAATCAAACCCTTGCAGATTCACTTGGTTACGACAACATAATTTTTGAAATAAGTATTACTCCCAACAGGCCCGATTGTCTGAGCCTTTATGGAATTTCAAGAGAAGTATCAGCAATACTTGGAGAAAATATAAAAAGGCCATCTTTTAAAGTTAAAGAAAATGGCGATGATATTTCAGGGCTTACAAGTGTTGAAGTTCTCGATAGCGTGGGATGCCCAAGATATTCATGCAGGGTTATCAAAGATGTAAAAATTGCCCCGTCTCCAGAGTGGTTAAAAAACAGGCTTGAGGCTTCAGGTATTAGATCTATTAATAATGTGGTTGATGTAACAAACTACGTGCTTCTTGAGCAGGGACAACCACTTCATGCTTTTGATTATGACCTTCTTTCAGAACATAAAATCATTGTTAGAAATGCAGAGAATGAGGAAATTCTTACTACGCTTGATGGCGTTGAAAGAAAACTATCTTCTGAAGATATAGTTATCTGTGATGGAAATGGGCCTGTGGCACTTGGCGGTGTTATGGGTGGGGTCGATAGTGAAGTTAATGATAATACAAAAAATATTTTACTTGAAAGTGCATACTTTGATCCAGTAAGGGTGAGAAAAACTTCCAAGAGAACAGGCCTTAAATCAGAATCGTCATATAGGTTTGAAAGGGGAGTTGATCCAAATAATGTTACAAATGCACTTAACAGAGCCGCTGAACTTATAAGAGAGGTTTCGGGAGGCAAGATAGCAAATGGCATTATTGATGTATATCCTTCCCCAATTATTCCAAAAGAGGTGACCCTTTCGGTCAATAAAGTCAGAAACCTTTTGGGCATATCGATTGAAACAGATGAAATAGTGGAGATGATGCAATCTCTTGAAATCGAACCGCTCAATATTGATGGTGACAATATTCTTTTTAAAGTTCCCACTTTCAGGGTTGATATTGAAAGAGAGGTTGATCTTATAGAAGAGGTTGCAAGGATTTTTGGTTATGACAATATTGCAGCGATATCTCCTGAAGTTCCAATGGTTGCGAATAGTATTAATGTAATAACCATAATGGAGAAAAGGCTCAGGGATGTATTTGTCTCTCATGGATTTCTTGAAGTTATAAACTACAGCTTTGATGATGAAGAGCTTTTAAAAATATTTGACAGCTCATCTGCTATTAATATTTTAAATCCGCTTTCCAAAGATTACTCAAGCATGAGAACAAGTATTTTGCTTGGGCTTATAAAAAACGTAAAACTTAATCTTTCACGGCAGACCCAGGATATAAGGCTCTTTGAGTCTGGAAAAATCTTTTACCCAAAGGATAAAGGCCAGCTTCCAAATGAAATAAAAAAGTTTGCTGCTGTTGCCACAGGAAAAAAAGAACCTGAAGTTTGGAACGGAAAAGCACTCGATTTTTTTGATCATAAAAGTGTTCTAGAGAGGAGTTTTGAAGTATTATCTGTTGATTCAATCGTAAATTATGAATCTGTAGATGGGATTGACTTTCTTCACCCGGGTAAATCAAGTTTAATTAAAATTGGTAGCGAAACACTTGGTTTTATTGGTGAGCTTCATCCAGACACGCTTGAGAAACTTGGTATTCATGAGAGGGTTTATGTGCTTGAAATTGATCTTCCGATACTTTCTTCAAGTTACACAAAATCAAGAAAGAAGTTTCAACCACTTCCCAAATATCCTTCGCTTAAAAGGGATATAGCCCTGGTTGTGGATCAAAAGGTATCAGCCCAGGAAATACTCGTTAAGATGAAAGAGGTAAACTCAAAAATTGTGGAAGATGCATGGGTGTTTGATGTTTACAAGGGTAAGTCGCTTGAAAGCGGGAAGAAAAGCGTTGCAGTTTCAATGCTTTTAAGGGATAAAGATAAAACTTTAACAGATGATGATGCAAACAAAGTGCAACAGAAAATATTAAAAAAGCTTGAAAAAACTTTAGGTGCGGAACTAAGATCGATTTAAAGGGGTTGTCTAAATGACTAAAAAAGAACTTTCCGATACATTACATACCAAAATAGGGCTGTCCAAAAGGGAATCTTCTGAGATAGTGGATTATTTCTTTGAACTTATGAAAGATGGGCTTGTAAATGGAGATGGTGCAAAACTTCCAAGATTTGGCAGTTTTAAGGTGCAGAAAAGAAAATCAAGAAAAGGTAGAAATCCCTCCACTGGTGAAACTATAGAAATTTCTTCCAGAAATGCAGTTGTTTTTAAACCAAGCAGATTTTTGCGAGATGCAATTGATAGTTAGAAAAATCTAATGAAAGGATTTCTAAATTCAATAAAACAAAACTTTATCGCCGGGATTATAGTAATAATTCCCTTTGGTTTAACTGCATTTATTCTCTACAAACTTATAAGGTGGATTGTAAAAATATTCAGCAAAACACCTGCAAAGATTCTCGCCCCACTAACAGAGCTTCCTCAATCTGTTTTTGAAATAATAACTTTTTCAATTGGTATTTTTACCACTCTTTTCCTTGTACTTTTTATTGGGGCACTTGCGAGGAACTATCTTGGACGAAGGCTTGTGGGTTTTGGTGAAGTAATAATTTCAAAAATTCCTTTTGCAAGAACTTTATATATTGCCATTAAACAGATTATTGAAACACTCTTTTTTACAGCCGACATGAAAAACCTTAAAAGGGTTGGGATGGTTGAATATCCAAGAAAAGGTATTCGTTCTATAGGTTTTATTACTGGAAGTACTGAACCAGGGCAACATCACAACAAAACAGATCAGAACCTTGTAAGTATTTTTATTCCTACCACACCAAATCCTACCAGTGGATACTATATTATGGTGCCTAAAGAAGATGTAATAGAGCTTGATATCTCTGTGGAAGATGCTTTCAGGCTGATTGTGTCAGCTGGTCTTTCCACAAATAAAATAGATGATTCTAAGTAAGTTAAAAGATACAATTGAATCTTTCCAGATACTTAAGGCCAATGAAAAGATTGTTGTAGGAGTTTCAGGAGGATCGGATTCTGTTGGGCTTTTGCATCAATTACTTGAACTTGAAGATTTACAGCTAAAGCTTGTTGTAGCACATGTAAACCACAAACTCAGGGCCGAAGAATCAGAGAAAGACGCGCAATTTGTTAGAAGTTTAGCAGATAATCTCAGCCTTAAATTTGAATATAAAGAAGTTGATACAAATTCATTTAAGGAAAAACACAAACTCTCTATTGAAGATGCAGCAAGAAGGCTTAGATATGAATTTTTTGATGATGTTTTAAAAAAACATTCTGCCAACAAAATTGCCACTGCCCATACACTAAATGATCAGGTTGAAACAGTGTTAATGAGGCTACTGCGTGGTAGTGGTTCACTTGGCCTTTCAGCTATGAGGACTGTATCCGGCAATATCATAAGGCCGTTACTAAATATAAAGAAATCTGAGATAAAGGAATATCTTGAGTCAAATAATATTTCATGGATTGAAGATTCATCAAATAATTCCAACATTTACCTAAGAAACAAAATAAGAAATGAGCTGATCCCATTAATTGAAAATATAAATCCAAGTGCAAGCGAAGTAATTGCAAGATCGGCTGAAGTTTTTGCTATTGAGTCTGACTTTATATTGAATGAAGTAGAAAATCATTACAGTTCCATAATTTCAGATTCTTCAATTGGTCTTATTGGAAATGTTAACAAATATCTTGAGCTGCCCCATGCACTTAGGTTTGGGATTTTGAGAAAAGGCATATCCGAGATTAAAGGTGATATAAACTCAATTTCTTCAAATCATCTTTTTTCAATTGACAAGATTCTTGAATCAAATGAAGCGTCAGGTCAAATAGATCTTCCGGGAAATTGCGTGTTTTCGAAAGGTTACGAGGTTTTTTGTATCTCAAAAAGGGATGTTTTTGAAAAGGAACATGATTTTTCGTTGAGCGAATCTGGAAACTGGAGACTATCTGAAGATATTGAAATTGAGATTGATTTTACAAATGATACTTCGCTTTGGGGCGAAAAAAATGTTGGCTACTTTTCAATGAAAAAAGCGGAGTTTCCAATAAAGATTAGAAGTTACAAAGATGGCGACAGATTTGTCCCACTTGGAATGGGTAATTTTAAAAAAGTAAAAGATTTTTTTATTGATGAGAAGGTGCCACTATTTTTGCGAAATAAAATACCAGTTTTTACTTCCGAAAATGAGATAATCTGGCTTGGTGGAATGAGGATTGATGATAGATTCAAAGCTGATGCAAATGATAAAGAGTTTTTAAGAATAAAAATGAGTGGGGCTATTTATGAGATATGGGGTAGGTGTTAGGTTTTAGAAAACAGTCGTGAGACATGAGTCTGGAGTCATAAGACGAGAGACAAGATTCACGATGCAGGATAGTAGCAGAAGGCTTTAGCCTTCCATAATGGAAACCTCCCTTCGAGTACCTTAGGACAGGAAAGGTTTGCTCTACATTAAACGAATTACTTAACCTTTACAGGGGTAACATTATCAAATATTAAGAAACTTTAACTTTCTTCATCGCCAAATAACAAGCACCAAAGATACCTGCATCATCTCCCAAAACTGCTTTTTTTATCTTTAATCTTTCACCAGGTGCAGTTAGTGCTCTTTTTTTAACTTCTTTTTTTGTATCTTCTATAAATAGATCCCATGCGTTTGATAAACCTCCGCCAATTATTACCATTTCTACATTTAGAATGTTTGCAAGACTTGCTATTCCAACCCCAAGATTTTTGCCCAGCTCTTTCCAAATTTCTTTAGCTTTATTGTTTTCGCCTGATGCAAGCTGCATAAGCCCTTCTGGAATATCTTCTTTGTTAATATTTGAAAGCTTTTTTTGAAGTTCATTATCTTCATTCGCTATTCTTCTAAGTGCTTCTGCTGAAACATAAGTTTCAATACATCCATAATTTCCACAGTTACAAAGAGGGCCGTTTCGGTCAATTGTCATATGCCCTATCTCGCCGCTCATTCCATCTTCACCTGCCCAAAGTTCATTATTGAGTATTATTCCCCCACCTAAACCTGTGCCAATTGTAAGAATTATCATTGAAACATCTTTGCCTTTACCTGCTCCCATCCAGTATTCGCCAAGGGCGGCACAGTTGGCATCATTTTCAATAACAATTGGTATATTGGTTTTAAGTTTTTTGAGAAGGGTTTCTTTTAATGGGTAGTTCTTTACACCTTTGATATTTGGGGCCTGTGTAAGAATTTCGGTTTTTTTATCAATTATTCCCGGCACACCTATTCCAATTGCATCAAGTTCATACTCTTCAAACTTTTCGATAAAGCTCACAAGTCTTTCAATAAGTTCTTTTATGCCTTTGTCAGCATTTGATGCAGTTTTATCCCTGGCGATAATTTCACCGTTTGAAGAAACCACCGCACCCCTGAGATTTGTACCGCCTATATCAATTCCCAATATGTTTGTTTTCATAGGTTTTTATTTTCCGTTTTATACTTTCATTAATTTAGTGTTAAGAAAAAGTCGTTGGGGTTTACTTATATCATAGTTATTTTAAATTAAATAAGAGGTTTTAGAAAATGAGAATAATCGGTTTATTGGTAGTTTATTTAACAATCACAAGCTCAACTGCTTTTTCAGAAGCTCTTGATATTACCGATCTTCTTGATACGAACCAGCTTGTAATAATTGGTGAAAAAACTGGAAATGTAAAAACAGCTAAATACCTCACGAAGCTTGTTGATGAATATACAAGTGATGGGCAGTGCCTTAAAGTTGCACTTGAGCTTGGGGAAGATCAGCAGGAAAAGATAAATAAATCTGTGAAAGACACAGATGCTCTCGGTGATCTTGAGATAAGGGGCATATATGATGCGGTTAGTTATCACGGGATAATCACAAATATAAATAAGCTTATCCGCGAAGACAGATGTGTGGTTATTAAAGCTGTCGGACCACCTAAAACTATGCCTGTAGAGTCGGGGCCGTGGATAGAGAAAAAAATTCCGAAACTTTTTAAAGATCAAGTTCCTGTGCTGCTTGTTGTTAAACTGAAAGATTCACTAAAGTATTTCGACTGGAGCTCTTCTGGAATAGGAAAACCACTTTTAGCTGAAAGGCTTGTTTACAAAGGATATAAAGTCGCTTCAGTTTTAAATTACTGGAAAGATTATTATTGCGAAAAGGATATGGTTGAAACAATCAGCGCTGATGATCCGAATGCTTCTAGTTATGTAACAAAACTTATATATTCAGAAGTGCAATTTCCTCCGAAAGAAGCTTCCACTGTTACTGATGCAGTAAATATCTGGAAATGTGATATTGATGAAGTGGCAGAGGCTAAAAAACTGATTGATGAAGATGAGATAAAAAAGGCATTAAGGCAAAGTCGTCCAGTTGTTGGAATGAATAAGAAGCAGGTCGTAAAAGCTGTTGGAGAGCCACTAAAAAAGAAAGAAATCGATCATTTAACTGAAAAATGGGAAATTTACTGTGCTCATGATGATGGTTTTGATTTTCATTGCTACAGCGTGACTTTCACAGGTGATATTGCTACTAAAGTTAGGGGTTACTAAGTGATAAAGGTGACATTACCCTTTATACTCAATAAATTTTTGTTAAAACATTCCGTATATCCCCGTATCCTTATTCTATAAAATTAATCGTCGTTTGAGGAGAGAAAAATTATGAAAGGAATTTTAGTATTAGTTTTGTTTTTAGGTATTACCACAAGTTTTGCTTTTTCAGATGAACATTCAACTGAAAAACCAGAAGCCCCAAAATCAGAAGAAGCCCAGGAAAAAGCTGATTGTAAAAAGGTTTGTGTTAAACGTGATGGTTACGGCAAGTGTATTGAGTTTGAAGAAAAGTGTGAGTAGTTAATTTTATTTACCTCTTTTAGGTCATCCTGAATTTATTTCAGGATCTTAATTTTTTGTGATTTGTAATTAAAGATGCTGAAACGAGTTCAGCATGACAATTTTAACCTCCCCACGATCCCCTCCTTACTAAGGAGGGGAAAAGGGATTGTAAAGAAAGTTTATTTTATCAATTACTCCAAATCTTCTGCCACCACTTTTTATCATCAATCACAGCAGTTTTAATATCCATTTTATTTCTAATCTTGTTAATATCCCAACCTGTAAGGTTTGCAAGCACCTGTGCTTCTTTTTCCTGACGTTTAATCAAACCTTTGAAGTAATCATTCGCTGCAGCGCAGGAATCAGTGCCTTGCCATGGATGTCTCAATACATATCTACCCTGAAAGTTGGATCTATCGCCTGTTTCCTGAAAGACAAGGTCTTCTGGGAAATGTTCTTTATCGTATCTCACGTGGAGCCTTGTGATAAAGACGTTTTGTGCAGGTGAGGGGGCTATCCTTTTGTTTTTATTAACACTGTTATCTCCAACCCAAAATACTCCAATGTCTCTTAACTCTTTTGTTGAAAGCGGATCAGCAGCACAAGGATCACACCAGTTCATATCCCAGGCATATTCTAAGAAGACTGTACTCATCTTTTCTTTTTCCACTTGCTGATCAAACATAGCTTTATAGAAATCTCCGAAATCGTTTTTTATATATGTGGGGATATCCATCCCAGTTGGAAGTTTTACAGTCCGGTAATTTGTGGTTTCCACTCTTCCTTTCCTGTTTAGCACATAAACAAAAAGTTCCTGATAACCATCGGCATTAATTGTGCCAAGCCTGATAGGGAGCATAAATTTAGGTGATTCATAAGCAACCTGAATTGGCCGGAGGTTTTTATATCCAAGTTTTCCCTGCTCTTTTATGTTTACCTTTGCAACAAAAAACTTCATTTTTTGTTTTATATAGCTATCAAGTATTTTTGAGGCACCTTTTGGAAGTTTATAACCACTTTTGCTAAGCCATTTTTGAAGACCGGCGCCTTCTTCAGCGGAAAGTATTGATATATCATATTCACCCACTGTGTATGTTGCTTCAACAGTTACTCCGAGTTTTTCGTTGTCAAAAGAATTCTTATTTTTCAAAACTGATTGTGGCAAAGCTGACTCTTCTAAAGCTCGATCATACTTATATCTTTCGCATGGATTTTCATCATAATACTCAACAAGCCTTGGAGCCGAATAAGCATCGAGATGATCAATAATTTTCTGATCCCCAATATTTATCTGGCCTTCTTCTATAAATGTTGGCACTGGCACTACAACTGCAAACTCATTAAGATCACCTTTAAAATCATTTGCCATAGTAATCACAGTTTTATCTTCATCGCGCACCAAAACCACCTGTGAAGCCTTGTTAAAAATCTTTGTATCGGCTTTTGCCACATAAAAACCACAAAAACCAAATGAATCTTTTGGTATACTCATCACTGCAAATAGCAGTAATGTTAAAACTAAAATATTGTTTCTCATCTTGCGGGAACCTCCCCATTTATTTGAATTGATTTTAAATTTAGTTTTTTCCATTGGTATTTAATTCCAGGCACGATCATATCTATAATTGGCACTGCAAGTGCAAACACTGCGAGAGACCATAAAAGCCCGTTTGTTCTGAATAAAACAAAAGTTACAAAGTATGCCCCGAGTGCAACAAGCAGTGCGAAGATAACTCTTCCAGCCCTTGAATCAGGGGTTGTCTTTGGATCTGAGATCATAAAGAATGTGAAAATAAGAAATGCACCATTTTGAAGATGATGAAGTGGGATTGCAAATGGATCACCGAGCCAGATTGACCTTGCAAAAACGAGTGTGCTATAAATCAGTAAAAATGCCCAAGTCACATCACTTCTAGCCGCCCTGTTTACAACCAAAAAGCCAAAGCAGGCAATAAAAAATCCCAGAGTTGCTGCATTTCCCCACTGCCCGGGGGAAACCCATGCATTGCTAAATAACAGCATTATTACAACCAGGCCAAAGTTTGTGGGATTAAAAATGTGTTTGCTATTAAATCTTAGAATAAACTTGCTTGAGATTGTTATTACTGCACAAAGTATTGCTATTGATGGAGAACCGGTCCTTAAAAGAAGGCAAAGTGATAGCCCTGATATAAGGCAGCTTTTTGGATCAAAGGAGCTGTCTGTGAAAAGTTTTGTACAAATATATTGTGTAAAAAGTGTGGAACCAATTATTAAAAAAAAGAAGTTTGGTCTTATTTCAAAATCCAGAAAGAAAAATCCATACACTATCAAACTTGATAAAATGGATATCTGGTAGACTCTTGGATCGATTTTTAGTTGTTTAGTCATCGAATATATAAACTCTATGGTTTAAAAGAAGTTGTTATATAATTCGATTGAGTAGTGAAGAAAGTTTTAATTTGTATATTATGGTTTTTTTCATATTTATTAAAAATCAAAATTTGCATTTCTCAAAATTCCATTAAATTCAGATTATGATTAGTGATTGTTTAATTGTAGGAAGTGGAATGTGTGGGCTTACTGCTGCCAATATACTCCACGATAATGGAATAAGTGTTACCGTCTTAGATAAAGGAAGGGGAATTGGTGGGAGGATTGCCACTCGCAGGTTTTCTCATGAGATGACTGGTGAAGGTGTATTCGATTATGGGGCACAGTATTTTACTGTCAGAGATGAAAGGTTTAAAAAATGGGTAGATAAATGGATTGAAATTGGGATTGTAAATAAATGGTCAGAAGGTTTTATAAATACCGAAGGAGATTTGAAGATCGATAATAAGGATAGATATATTGGCAGAGAAAACATGAGGCAGATAACAAAGTATATGGCAAAAGATCTCGATCTTCATCAATCTACAAAAGTTACAAAATTTAATTGGGAAGATGATAGATGGAATGTTTTAACAGAAGATGAAAATGTCTTTTACAGCAAAAATCTTGTTTTAACTTCACCCGTTCCGCAAAGCCTCGCACTACTTAAAGAGTCGGGTATTAATTTGGATAGTGATTTACAGAACAAACTGCAAAATGTTGAGTATGAGCCTTGTATTGTTTTAATGGCATTATGTGAAGGTGAAACTACTATTCCAAAGCCGGGTGGAATGTGGGGAAATGGAAAACAGATTTCATGGATCACAGATAACTTTAAAAAAGGGATTAAAACTGATGCAGTTTCTCTTACCGTTCATACTTCAGCCACATTTAGTAAAAACAACTGGGATGAAAGTAATGAATCAATTTATAAAAAGTTGATTGACGAAATATTTGAACTTACGGGTGTTAAAATTGTTGGTTATCAAGTTCATAAATGGCTTTATAGTCAACCTGTAAATATTATTGATTCCACTTTTGAATTTACTGAAAACCCGGGCCCGATCTATTTTGGAGGAGATGCCTTTTCAGGGCCAAGGGTTGAAGGCGCGTTTGTATCGGGTTTTGATATTGGAAATGCGATCATATCAACATATTAATCCTGATTATTAATTACAACTTTTTTCATGAGTGCAGACATCTGCATAAGTTCATCTTCTGAGTAGTTTGAAAGAAAGCTGTTATTTAAAACTTTTCTGTAAAAGTACCACATATTTTTTCTTACTTCTTTTCCTTTAGGTGTAATACAGGCAAAAATACCACGACCGTCTTGAGAACAGTTTTCTTTGCTTACAAGCTCATTTTTAACAAGACGATTTACAAGCCTCGTAACATTATATTTATTTAGCAAGACGAGTTTGCCAATGTCATTTAGCCTTAGCCTTCCTTCGGAGGTGTTCTCTAATGCCCAAAGAATGTCATACCAATCAAGTGATGGGAGGTTGTTTGATTTTAATTCTGCCTCAATTTTATCAAGCAATATTTGTTGCGCTCTTATCAGGCTTGTCCATGCAGCTGTTTCAATTTTGTTTAAACTTTTCATATCAATTTATGTTTGTAAGTGGGATATTATTATAGTATAGTAAATATAGTTGCAATCTGCAACTATATTGTTCTTTATCAATTACTTGAATTCTTTAAAAGGAGTGATTTTTATGAAAGGAATATTTAATACAAATTCTGAAAGTTTTTCACTGATGATAGCCAGGGTTGTTCTGGGGGTAGTAATTCTTCCCCATGGTCTTCAAAAGACATTGGGGCTTTTTGGGGGAAATGGTTATGAAGCTACAGTAGGTTTTTTTGAAAGTATGGGTCTTCCAGCAATAGTTGGAATATTAATTATTCTTGCTGAGTCGGCAGGAGCTATTGGTTTAATTGTTGGTTTTTTAAGCAGGTTCTGTGCTCTTGGAATTGCAATTGTAATGGGCGGGGCAATTTTTATGGTCCATTTACAGCATGGATTCTTTATGAATTGGTTTGGTAGTAATCAGGGCGAGGGTGTGGAATATCATATTCTTGCAATTGGATTAGCATTGGTAGTTTTAATAGGTGGTGCAGGCAGAATGTCAATCGACAGCATATTTAGTGATACTTAAAATAAAAAAGCCCGGTATTAATCCGGGCTTTTTTTACTTCTTTTAATTTATTCTTATCCAATATTTTCAGAATCTAGATCTACACCAAATATATAACTTGTTTCATCATATTTATTTGCATTAAATACTGGAAGATCACCTTGTATTTTTTGTGGTACAAGTGTGTCATTAAGGCCTTTTGCAGTATGTGATGGTGTTACAATATTATTTTCAAACTTTTCTCTTTCAGTTGTTAGTTCTGAATCTACACCAAATACATTACCTGCGAATGAAATACCGGGGATTAAAAGTTCTAAAGTTAAAACTGTAGTCATTACTAAATTTTTCATTATTTGTTGCCTCCTGTTTTTTTCAAATTTTTGTGTCTACAGTAGTTTAGTTGCAGCTGCAACTAAAAAGATTCAAGATTTTTTCTTTTTTACAACTTTTTCTAATATTTATGTCATTATTAATCAAAATTTAAGAAGCTATTCTTTTTTAGTACTTCGCTTGACTATACTGAGTTCTTCGAAAATCTCAGGATAGTCTCTGTCGAAGTGGATGAGAGATCCGTATTCTGGATAAAACTCTTTAGTTTAAATTAACTTCCCATTTTGTAATTATATCTTTTTCATAGTTTGTCATTTCTGTTCTTTGTCTTGATACAAAGAACCAAAAATCAAGGCTGTGCAAAAACTTAGCTAAAAATAAATGAATATTGCTAAAGTATCCAAATCATCCCACAACCCTGGATACTTCTTAACGTAATATTAATTCATTTTCTTAACGGCCGTTTTTGCAAGGCCTAACAAAAAATTTTTATTTACATTCAAGTTTGTAGAAGAAGAAAGAGGGCGTACTTTTGAGTGTATAAAGAATCTTTACAATTTATATTGGAAATCTATTCAAAGAAAGGTTCTTATTTTTATATCTTTTGTCAGTGGTTATTTCTTTTCCGAACCAATTAGGCGGACTAAATAATTTACTTTCTTCTTCAGAGGAAAACTCCACTTCAGCCACTATTAATCCTGCTAATGTTCCAGAATAAATATCAACTTCGATGATTATATTATTATACGGAATTTCATATCTTCTTTTCTCTACCCTTTTTCCTTCAGTAAGAGGCCAAAGAGTATTAAACTGATTTTCAGACAACTCAATTTCTATTTCACTTCTTTTCAGGTCACCACTTCCTTTTATAGTCTGAAAAAACTTATCTCCTTTTCTTCGAACTCTTATCTCAAGTTGTTCTTCAGCAATAATATATCCCTGCTCAATTTCTTGCGATTTATAGCTTTTTAGATCAACAGGTGTTTTTGTTACTAAAAACTTTCTTTCTATTTCTTCACTCATGTTTTAGGGAATTATGGTTTTTAGTTCTTTCCAAAGTTCTATATATGATTTTGTGGCATCAGAGTTTGGAAAAAATGCAGGAACTGGCTTTCTGTGAATGCCCATTTTTTCCACATCTGATCTGTATGGGATTTCGGCTTTTAAAAAGTTATCCAGTTTTTTAGGCATTTTTTTAATGGTTTCCTGATGGAGCAACTTTCTTTTCTCCACCATTGAAAAAAAAGGATAAATTTTGGAGCGGTCCATTTTTTGTTTTTTAAAAAACTTTAGTAGCTTAATATAAGTCCGCACAGAAAGTGTTGTTGGAATAAGCGGCACAAGTATTACATCTGAAGCGTTAAATACATTTTCAGATATTAAAGATATTCCCGGAGGGCAGTCTAAAAAAAGATAGTCATACTCATACTTTATATCTTTAAATATCTTTCTTAATCGGGTTTTGGAGTTTTTAAGTGCATCGAGGGCCAGGTCCATATTTCTATATGAAAGTTTTGATGGAAGAAGATCCAGACAAGGGTAATCTGTTCCCTTTATATTTTTATCAATTTCCTTTCCGCCTTTAATAAACTTGTTGGGTTTGAAATTTTTAGATGCTTTAATTCTAAAGTAATAAGATGATGCAGCCTGCGGGTCAAGATCACAAATAAGGGTGTTTTTGCCTTCATTTGCAGCTAGATATGCAAGATTAACTGCTGAAGCTGTTTTCCCAACTCCACCTTTCATGCTATAAACTGCGATTGTTTTCACTGGGTCATCTCACTTTTTATATAAAACAGTTTTCTAAAAAGTTTTGAGCTATCTTCATTATCAAGCTCACCAAAAGATTTGGAAAATTCTTTTCTCACATCTTTTTGTTTCTGAAATAAAATTGCTATTAAACCGCCAATAGAAGCGCTTACTTGTTTTAGTTGATCTGGTTTTGTATCAAATTTGTTTAGCATTTCTTTTAAGCTTTGCTGTTGGACATATAGATCGTTGAAATCACCAAGATTGTCCTGAAGTTTTTTTAGATGTTTAATTATAATTGAGGTTTCATTCTCTGGAAAAAGTGAGGAAAAAAATTCAAGAAGGTATCTAAGCTTCTTACATTCAATTCGAAGTTCATGAAGCACGGGATCTGGTGTGCTATCATTTATTTTTCTTCCTTTTTTCAATATCTGATTATATTTTTTCCATATAAACCTGCATGCAAGTTCAAGAATTTTAACGTTTGAATTTGGTGCATTCTGAGAATCACTACTTGTTTTTTCAAGATAGGTTTCAAAATTGATTATAATTTTTTTGTATTTCTCAGTTTTAATAAACCTCGTGAGTTTTTTTTGTTCAGTTTTTCTTTCATGCGTAAGTTTTGTGAAAACAGTTTCCAGCCCTGAGCTTAGATCATCTGAAAGCATTTGTGTATATTTTTCTTTTTCGAGAAGATATACATCAAGATCACGAAGCCTGTTTGTGTTTTTACCCAGTATCGCAAAATTTTTTTTAAATCTTTTTACATCTTTTTCAGGAAAAACCTCTTTAATCTGAGTAAGCGCAGACCTTATTCTTCTTACAGCCACTCTGAAATCATGTAAAAATTCAGTATCAATATTTTTTTTGATTCCATCTTCATTTTGTTTCACAGTTTTTACTAGATCAAAAAAGATTGTTTTTGCTGCATCAGTTGCAGTCATTTCCCGGGTGAGGGTTATATTAAGCTTCCCGGTGTAGTTACCGGATTTATTTTTTTTATCTTCAAGAATGGAGGATATGAGATTTTTTTTAGTTTCTTTAAGTCCAAGATCTGGCATAAAGTCTACAACTTTAGCAAATTCATCTTCATATCCCCTTATTGGAATAACCCGAACCTCGTTACTGATAAAAATTTTATTACTTCGATTAAATCTATAAACCTTATTTAGACTTACCATTACTACAGTTTTCTCATTATCATTGAGTATTTTTATAACCTTTTCGCGTGTTTCAAGATTTATAATCTGAGTAATTGCTCTAATGCTGAGATTTGTTTTTAGTTTTTCCTTTAAGGTGCTATCTGGAAAGTCTTGCCAAAATGAAAGAGAGTTTTTTTTATTAACTTCAATTTTGTCTATTTGAACTTTATTATCAAGTGAGGATAGATAAAAATTTTGGGATTCCCTGAATAGGGTCAAGTCTTTTCTGAGAAGTTTCCAGTCGAATGTGTCAAAGTAAAGCTGATTTTTTATTTTTGGTTTTTCTTCTGTGGTCGTAAATGCTACTCGGATTTTCTCTATAAATTCATTTATGTTATCCGAATCATTTAACTCAAAAAACTTACTTTCCATTTTTTTGTTTTTCATAAAGAAGATGAATTATACCGTCGGCGAGTCCTATTTCAGGGACATACATCTTTTTTATATCTGCCCATTTCATTGCAGAAAGATAGATTTCAGAAGCAGGAATAATAACATCAGCCCTGTCAGACTTTAAACCAAACTTTTTAATTCTCTCTTTGTAGGAATAAAAACTTAGCTCTTTATAGATTTTTTTGATTTTATTGTATTTAATGGGCTTTCCCAGTTTTTCCCCGGATAGTGAGAATATTTTGTTAATATTTCCTCCTGATCCAATACTCATTAACGATGGAAAAGAAGGTGTATTTTTTTGGAGCCAATTTTTCATTCGTTTCCATTCATTCTTGTCATGTTTGTTATTTAAAATTCTGACAGTGCCAAGATTAAATGACTCAGAATCAATTATCTTACTTTTGGATATAAGTGTAATTTCAGTGCTACCACCACCCACGTCAACATAAAGATAATTACCTTTGGGATCTAATTTTTCAGCAATATGGTTTGAATAGATAATATCTGCCTCACGCTTTCCATCTATAATTTCAATATCTATATCTGAGTTTTCTGAAATTTTTTCCAGAATGTCTTCCCTGTTTTTTGCTTCTCTCATAGCAGAAGTGGCACAAGCAAGATAATCAACTGGTTTATAAGCCTTAATTAAATGATAAAAGCCAATCATAACATCAATCAGTCTTGAAATTTTTTCATCTGATATTACTCCTTTAGTGAAAACATCTTCCCCAAGACGAAGGGGCACCCTGTAAAGAGCATCTTTTTTAAACACAGTTTCCCCGGCGTTTTCAAACTCAAATACCTCCATGAATAAAAGCCTTACAGCGTTTGATCCAATGTCTATCGCGGCAAATTTCAATTTAGGTTCTCCGGGTAAAAATACTATTATATGTGTTTTGAAAACTAATAAAACTTTTTCAGATTGTGTCAGGCAATAAGGTAAAGTAATAATCTATTTTGCTGTTTTCAAATCGGCAATTTTCTTAACATAGTTTTAACAATTACGTGATACTTTAAAACTTTTATAAGTTTATAACACAGGAGTACTAATTTTGAGCAAAGATATTAATAAACTTGAAACTCCTTACAAAGGAATATCAATTAAGGACTATAATGTTGAGAAAAGAAGGCTTCAACTTGAGCTTTTAAATATACAGCAAGACATTGCTACAAATGGTAAGAGAATGTGCATTACTTTTGATGGACGGGATGCGGCTGGAAAAGGTTCAACAATACTTCGTTTTATAGAAAACCTCATTCCAAAACATTACAAGGTTGTAGAACTTGGAATTCCCACTAAAAAAGAGACAAAATACTGGTTTAAACGCTATGAAAAACGCCTCCCAAAAGAAGGTGAAATAGTATTTTTTGATCGCTCCTGGTATAACCGTGCAACTATTGAACCCACAATGGGATATTGTTCAGAAAAGCAATATAAATACTTTATGAATAAGGTTTTGGATTGGGAACATAATCTTATTGATAAGGGATTGATGCTAACCAAATTTTATCTTTCTGTGGACAGTAAACATCAACTTGAACGTTTTCAGGAAAGGCTTTCAAATCCGCTCAAGTTCTGGAAATTTTCAAAAAATGACCTGCATGCAAGAAAAAAGTGGAAAACCTACACCAACTATAAATTACAGATGTTTTCACATACATCTTCTAAAAAATCCCCATGGATTATTGTAGAGGCAAATTCAAAGATTGAAGCGAGGCTTACAGCAATGCTTCATGTGATAAGAAGATTTGGTGCTAAAGATTTTGTTCCTCTCACCGGCATTGATGTTATAAAAAAATATAGCACGCAAATTAACGGGGTTGTCTTTGATGACCTTAGCTCACTTCAGTATACTACACTACAAGAACTAGCCGGAAGCTAAATTCATGCCCGAAGAATTTAATCTCATAAAAACTATGGGCCTCCCGATTGTTGAATCTGCGGGAGGACTTATCTATAATCAGGATTTTCACATACTTTTAATATTTAAGCGAGGTAGATGGGATCTACCAAAAGGGCGTTTAAAAACAAAACGGTCAGCACACTCAAAGACAGCTCTTAGAGAAGTAAATGAAGAAACTGGTCTTGATATAAAAAAACTTACAGTCAAAGGAAAGCTCGTTTCCACCTGGCATTCAACAAAACAGAAAAGAACCCAATGCCTTAAAAAATCTCACTGGTATTTGATGGAATATAATGGGAAAGGTTCCGATTTAAAACCTCAGATAAACGAAGGAATTATTGAATGTCGTTGGGTTCATATTAGTGATATTAATAAGTATCGGAAATTGATGCTTACGAGAATCCAGTATGTTATTGATTTTTGGCTCGATAACTTAGCTTATTCCCAAAACTAAAGCCACCTTCTTACTCTGCTGAGATAATCGGCGTATTCTTTGCCAAAAGTGTTTAATAAAAGCTGCTCTTCCAGGATTATGAAGTTAGTTTGAATTGCCCAGATAAAAGCCGGGATTACCAGAAAAGAAGTTAAACTTCCAAGAAACATTCCGAAGCCTATTAATATTACAATCATTCCCAGATACACGGGATTTCTGCTAAATTTGTAAAGACCGTCTGTAATAAGAGTTTCGGGTTTTTTAAAAGGCCTGATCGGGGTATCGGCTTTATTAAATAACCTTGCAGCAATAAGGATGATAGCTATTCCACCAAGAATAACCATAAAACCCATATACCTGATATTTCCTTCAAAAAAATTAATGAATGGAAAAATATAGTTGACCCATGCCATAGCGATTATGGTAACAAGTAGATAGACAGGTGGAAGTGCAAACTTTTTCATTTGTAGGTTAAGTTCTTAAAATAATTTAACGGATAAACCAAGTTTTTTCGCAGCTAAAGCCTGTTTTTTATCTGAAGTTGCAAATTTATCACAGTTATTGTTTATAGCAGTTGTTATATGTATCAGATCTACTGTTCTCAACGAATACTTACCGAGATTTTGATAAAAGTGCTCTTTTGCAGAAACAAGATCAGATGCTGAAAATGAAATAAACATATAACTTTTATTTTTAATATCACTTTTTAACTTGTCTACCACTGTATATCCTGTGGCTGAGCTAATTGATTTTGAAAGGATTTTTTTGTTTACAGCTGATAAAAACTCAAGATAGCAAAACGAATTAATTACACCAATATAGTCTTCTAAATATTTATTGGCTACACCTGATTTTTTTTCCGGGATGTATAAGGTAACCAGAACGCTTGTATCAATGTAAGCTGTCACCAGCGCTCTTCTCTTTCCTTTGTTACCAATTTGCTGGTTGGAGATGGTTTGCCCTTTGGTTTCACAGTTTTTCTAAAATCATCAAGTTGGGGAACATTTTTGTGAACCTTCGAATTAGCAAGGGAGATTATCTTTGCTTCTTCTTTCCCTCTTCTGGTAAGAATAATTTCTTCGCCCTGACTGGCAAGATCAATTAATTTACCAATTTTTTTTCTTGCATTTTGTATGCTTATTTTCATTGTACATTTAAATGTACATTTATGGGGAATATTGTCAATAAAAATATGAGGCTAAAGCCATCATCAAGTTGTAGCACGGGGTAAGTATTTGCGAACTGTTACTAAATCTAAATATAAATTTGAATAAAGATCTATAGTAATTGATTTGGTTTCCCATAGTTATTAGATTAAAAAACCAAAATTAATTATATTGTTTTGATAAATTAAATTTAAAGGATGGTCTGCATATTATGTCTGAATTAATAGACGGAAAAAAAGTTTCGCAGGATACAAGAGCTGAAATTGCTGAAAAAGTGGCTGATCTTAAAGAAAAAACCGGGGTTATTCCGGGCTTAGCAGCTGTTTTGGTAGGAGAAGATCCTGCATCTGAAATATATGTTCGTAACAAGAGAAAGGCTTGTGCAGATTGCGGAATGCATTCTGAGGAACATAAACTTTCTAGTGAAACTACTGAGGATGAGCTTTTATCCCTTGTTGAAAAACTAAATAACGATCCTAAAATTCATGGCATTTTGGTGCAGCTCCCACTTCCAGATCATATTAATGAAACTAATATTCTAAGGGCTGTTACCCCACTTAAAGATGTGGATGGTTTTCATCCTGAAAATGTGGGAAGGCTTGTTGAAGGAAATCCGAGGTTTGTTTCATGCACCCCTGCCGGGATTATAAAAATGCTTGATTACTACAATCTTGAAATAAAGGGAAAAGAGGCAGTAATCATAGGAAGAAGCAATATTGTGGGAAAACCAGTTTCACTACTTTTACTTCACCGCCACGCCACCGTTACAATATGCCATTCAAGAACGCGGGATCTTCCTGAAGTTGCAAGGCGGGCAGATATTCTAGTGGCAGCAATTGGAAGGGCGAAGTTTGTTACCGAAGATATGGTGAAAGATGGTGCTGTGGTGATTGATGTTGGTATTAACAGAAATGAAGAAGGTAAGTTAGTAGGTGATGTGGATTTTGAAAATGTAAGTAAAAAAGCTTCATATATTACACCCGTACCAGGGGGCGTCGGCCCGATGACAATAACAATGCTTCTTTGGAATACACTCGAATCTGCGAAGATGTCGGCAGATTAGTCAGACGTAACACTTTTTCTTTAGCTTGCACTGAGCTTGTTGAAGTGTCATGCTCGAATGTACTTATGGGTATCCAGTGTTTGTGGTCATCCTGAACTAGCCTGTCTTGAGCTTGTCGAAAGATTTCAGGATCTAGTCATTTATTTTGAACAAAGTGTAGCCCTGGCTATATATTTCTAGTTTTCTTGTTCTTCTGGATAAAGATATAAAATAATTTTCTCATTAATAACATTTTCACCATCTATAAGTGTAAGATAGATACCATAAATACCTTTTTTCATCTCACTCAGACGCCAGCCGTCATTGAAATAAGCATTCACACTTGGAAAGATAATTTTCCAAAAGCTTGAATTTGCAAATACAACATCGGGCGGTTTGTTAAAGTTTCTGTCCTCAGTTTCAATGCCTTCAAAGAAAAAGCCGCCATTAGTTAAACCATTTTCAATAAACAAAGTTTTGTTCCAGTCAATAAGTAAATCCCTATCAGAATTATTTTCGATCTTAAGACCAAAACTCTTGCAGCCCCGTGGTTCACAATAATAAGGAACTAATGATACTACAAAATTTTCAACTGTTGCTTGAGGAGGATGAGGATGAAAATACCATTCTTTAGAACCATAGCTGCAGGAACTACAAATTATTATCAATAACAGTATAGATATTCTCATAATAAATTACCTTTGTTGTATCTATACTAATAATACGTTTCAGATAATAATTTCACTTCATTATCATCTATTCATGAGTAAAGCGAAGAGCTTAATTTAAAGTATTGTCATACTCGAATGTTGGAACCTGTCCTGAGGTACTCGAAGGATCGGATATCCAAAATTCTTTGTCACGCTTGAGTGCAAAAGGATCTAATTTTTTGCGCTGAGAATATAAAGAAAATAAAGATAAAGTGGGTTGAGGGTTAAAAACTTTTTAATAGTTCATAGATTGTAGTTCTTGACATATAATCCTTGGTAATTAAAACTATATGTATCACGATGAGAGGGCACACCTAAGGTTTCGTCCGAAGGTTACTCCCTCTCTTTTTTTTGCCCTAATTTCTTTTTTAATCCATCCACGTAGACAAAATATGATCTAAATTTCCTTAGTAATGCTGAATATTTATTAGGATTTGGGATCATTACATGAAGAAGTTTTTCTTGATTATCCAAATATTCAATCAGACAATGAAAATCCCCATCTCCGGAGACAATAATTGCTTTGTCGTAATTTGGATATTCTATCATTGCATGCAGAACCAATTCAGCATCAACATTACCTTTAGTAAACTTTTTCTTGCCTTTTTTGTATTCCAATGTTGGTTTAAAAACAAGAATATATCCAGCTTTTTGAAGAGAAGTATAAAGTGCTTCATTTCCAGGAACATATCCAATGAACAAAAACGATTTTTCAACTTTGTATTTGTCTTTTAGATAGACATAAAAGCGTGAAAAATCCAATTCCCAGCCACAATCTTTAATAGCAAGATTCAAATTTTGGCTATCAATGAAAGTATATATTTTTTCGTTAGTTTTCATTTTCGTAATAAAATATCCAGAAAAATGGCAGTTTGTCTATTTTTAATAAATGATGTTTCTAAAGGCTGAAGTACAAAATTGTTCTTTGAGAGTAAAATGTTGGGATATGATTTGGTTTTCTCTACTAAACTACTTGTTGAAGTCACAATTTGTGACTTCAAGTTGGGGTAGAAGTAAAACTTCTAATGTCACACATCAAGGCCTAACACCAAAATTTGCTTGACACCAAAATTTGCTCACATAAGTTCCACAGGGCTACCAGGCGCAGCCCTTTGTCTCTTTGTCATCCTCGAATGTATCCCCGATTTAAGCGTTCGAGGACAGGTCTATCGGGTGTCCTGTATTCTGTCATCCTTGAGCGTAGCGAAGGATCTAAATATTTGTCATTCCGTCATGCTTAAAGACGGAATCCAGTTCAGTACAGGCTCGTTTCAGTATCTAAATTAATCTAGCCATACAAATCAATAATTCTTTTCCGATCTTCTAATTCTTTATTAGCTTTAAAGTAGATTTCTACAAACTCGACTCTATTTTCATCTTCAAAATATGCATAAATTATCCTTATTCCTGATCTGACACCTCTCCCCTTTAATGATTTACAAGCAAATTTTGTAACTTTATAAATTTTTGGATAAGTAATACCCAGATCACTTATATGCTCAATTCCTTTATTGTCATGATCCAAGAAATGAAAGGGATTTAACTGATATTTGATAAATGTCTGAAGATCGTCTTCGAGTGTCCTGTATTTTTTGCTTAACTTTTTAAAGTTTCTTTCAAAAACTTTTAATCTTTCAATCTCGATCTTCTTCAACATATTGTCTCACTGAGTAGGCGGGGGTTCTGTAGAAAACTGCTTCATAGTCAATCA
>JAJCZR010000009.1 GCA_029262295.1 Deltaproteobacteria bacterium
CAATAAAACGAGCATCACTCATTTTATCGAGCTGCTTTGAAGTCGTGCCACTTGAAACCAACCCATGAAATCCACTTATAGCTCCGCATGCTATAGTTACAAAGATAAATGGGAATAAAGGAACTCCTGTATCAGTATTTAAATTCAGTGCGGGTGCCTGCATCTGCGGATGTGCAACAAATAATCCTGCAATTATTATTACAAGACCTACTACCAACTGATGGCTGTTAATAAAATCTCTTGGTTGAAGAAGTGTCCACACAGGAAGCACAGATGCAATAAATGAGTAGATCAAAAGCAGGATTATCCAGGTGACTGTCTCACTTCCCATCACTGCCGGTATATGTATTGGAAGGAATGTGCCTACCCAAACCATGAAATATAAAAGGATTAACGCTATTACAGAAGGCCATAAAAGAGATACCCCTTTTTTATAAAATAGATATCCGATCAATACAGCAACAATTATCTCAAAATTTACGGGAAGCACACTGGCAGGAAACTTTGTAAAAAGAGTGGCAATTGCAAAGGCAAACACTGCTATCACAAAAAATATTAAGAAATAAACTATCAGTAGAAAAAGAATTCGGGCTCTGGGGCTTATAATTGAAGCTGCAAGATCACCAATTGTTCTACCTTTATTACGTGCTGAAATGACAAGGGCACTAAAGTCATGAACTGCACCCATAAATATTGTTCCGACCACAACCCATATTATTGCAGGCACCCATCCCCAAAACACAGCTATGGCTGGACCTATTATTGGAGCCGCCCCTGCAATAGATGCAAAGTGATGTCCGAATAATACTTCTTTTTTTGATGGCACATAGTCGACACCATCATTTAGTTCATGAGCTGGAGTTACTTCATGGTCATCAAGTTTGAAAATTTTCCTGGCAAGAAATTTTGAGTAAAACCTGTAAGCAAGAATGTAAGAAACAATTACAATTATGGCAACAACGGCAGCGTTCATAAATTAAACTCCGAGAAATAAGGGTTTAATTATACTCAAAATTCTTTTTCAAGTTGAGGGATAATGTCTACATGGTGACCTACCATTTTCCATTCACCATTTTCTTTTCTGAATACGCTTGATGCCCTCAGAGCCACTTCTTTATTTATTCCCGAAGTTTCAGAGTCTGCACTTATTACAAGCTGATATGTGTACGCAGAATTATCGATAACATTAATTGTGATGTCTTTCGGGGCAACTTTCCCTCCAAGTTTAAGAGCGACCTGTGATTTCCAGTCGGCATAAAAGTTATCCCAACCAACCTGATATTCACCATTAGCTCCCATGTACACTATATCTTCACTTTGCGACCATACATCTTTTGCCTTCTCGGCATCACCTGTAAACATTGCGTTTAAAGATTCATAAAAGCCTAAAAGTGCTTTTTCTACTTTTGCTCTTTCTTGATCTACCTCTTTTGGATTATTACTCAGACTCGCACATGAAGTTAATGTAAAAACAAGAACCAAGATCAACGATAAGTTTTTTAACATTTTATTTTCTCCATCTTTATACTGAAATTATTTTTCAATTATAATAAACTAACTTCAACTTAAAAAACAGGAGACCTAAATGAAAGATAGAATCTATTACCTGCTGCCAGTTTTCTTTCTTTTAATACTTAACATTTCATGTGAATCAGATTCTCAGGCACAAGAGTTTCCTGAATGTTTTAGCGGCACATATTTAAATATTGAGGGAAGCGACACTCAAAGTCTTTTTACATTTACAGCTGATGGAAATTTAATTGGTGTAAGTTCGGCAGAGAAAATACTTAATTTTAGCACTGAGCTTGGCTCTTGGGTTGCAACAAGTAGTGACACAGCCAAAGCAGTTTTTTTAGACTTTTCATTTGGTAATGCTGGGGAATTAGTAAATATAGCAAGAGTTGATCTTGATATAACTTTTATCGGGGATAACTGTGAAGAGACTGAAGGGAATTTTGAAATAAGGTTTTTTGAAGATAATGAAGATCCATTAGACATTTCCGCTGACACAGGCGAGGCAATTTCTGATACTTTTACGGGAAGAAAATAGTGGTGGAATAATTTTAATTTTGCTTTGTAAACTGAAACTTGTCAGTGTTATAGCCATTTTGTTTGAGTTTCAAAAAAGCCTCTTGTAGCATGTCTTCGGTAAGGTTTTTCTCACGGGCTAGGATCCAGCCATATTTACGTTCTGAGTGACCAATTACTGCATATTCATAATTATCTCCAATACCAATTATCCAGTAATCTCCCCAAAATAAATACCAGCCAAATATATTAAAAAAGCTTACTTTTAATTTAGCGTTTGAATCGCTATCAACTACTTTTGCTATACCTTTCGCTTTGACTATGTTGCCTTTATTGTCCAGGCATCTGTTTATAACATTTATTCTTCCATCTTGTCTTAACTCATAATTTGCTGTGGTATTGCTATCGTATTTTTTCTGGAAACTGTTTGGTATTTTGGCAATTTCATACCAAGTTCCAACATACTTTGATAGGTCAATTTTGGTTACTGTTTTAACCTCATCTGTATTCTGAGCCATTGAAAAAGATCCAAAAAACAACATTAATAAAACTAATTTTATAATTTTAATGTTCATTCCTTTTACCGTTAAATGAGTTTACTGACTTTACTTTAAATCCAAAAAATAAAATTAGAATTGTTAAGATTAAAAAAAAGATACTAACCGGAAGCCAGAAGATTGAATCTGCATCAAGCATGTGCGGCATCTCGGGATTAAAACATTTGCCTTCGCTTGAGAACTCTGTCGGACAGCTCGCATATAATGTTTGATAAAAGATAAAATTAATTATTGATAATGAAGATGTTGTAAAAATTAATATCCAGAACGAAATTTTTTTCCAAGTCTTCATATTAAATATTAAGAACTCATATACTCTGTTACTTCATCCCACCTTTTATACATTACTTTTAGTTTCAAGTTTAACTCATTGAAATCATTGTTTTTTTGTGTCGCATATTCTTCATCATCATAGAACCCGGGTTCTTCAAATAGATTAACAAGCTCTTCTTTTTCTTTTTCAAAATTAAAGATCTTTTCTTCTAGTTCTTTCAGTGCTTTTCCAAGCTGGTTTTCAGTAAGGTCTTTCCAGTTACCCATATTTTCAAGCCCTTTTTCTTTTAACTCTCGGTATAGCTTATTTCTTTCTTCAGCGCTTATTTTCTTTTCAGAAACACGGTTTTTATCCTCATTCTCATCACTTTCTGAGCTAAGTTCTTGAGCTCTATCCTCACCTTTATACTTCTTAATAAATTCAGAATAGTTACCCAAATGAGTTTTTACATCTTTGCTTTCAACATACCAAACCTTGTTAACAAGCTGATCAATGAAGTATCTATCGTGGCTTATGACAATAAAGCTCCCACTAAAATTTCTGAGTGCATTTAAAAGAACTTCTTTCGACTGAATATCTAGATGGTTAGTAGGCTCATCGAGAATGAGAAAATTTGAAGGTGAAACAAGCATCTTGGATAAAGCAACCCTGCTCTTTTCGCCCCCGGAAAGTACTTTAACTTTCTTTTCTAAGTCCTCTGAATTAAACAAAAAAGAACCGAGAATGCCCCTTATTTCAGTTTCTGTCATATCAGGGGCAACATCTGAAAATTCTTCATAAACATTGTTGTCTAGATTAAGTGTATCACTCTGGTTTTGGGCATAATAAGAAAGTTCCACATTGTGCCCAAGTTTATGCTCTCCTTCGAACTGCTCAAACTCATTAATTATTTTAGCAAGGGTAGTTTTTCCTTCACCATTTTTTCCGGCGAGTGCAATTTTATCCCCTCTTTCAATTTTTAGCGGGCCTGCATTATTAAAAACTGTATTAACACCCATTTCAGTGTTGTACTGTTTTGCAAACTTTGAGATCTCATAAACAATCTTCCCGGATCTCCCAGCCTCCGGGAATTTAAGGTTTATAGACTTCCTCATAGTCTCTGGTTCCTCAATCGTATCCATTTTCTCAAGCATTTTTATCCTGCTTTGCACCTGGGTGGCCTTTGTGTTTTTATAGCGAAAACGCTCAATAAACCTTTCTATTTGCTCTATTTTTTTTTGTTGGTTCTTATAAGTAGAAAGTTGAATTTCTTTTATATTTTCTTTTTCAAGAAGATATTTTGAATAGTTACCAGTAAACTCCGTGATCTTGCCATTATGAAGTTCTGCAACCGTGTTCACCATCCTGTCGAGCAAATACTTATCATGTGAAACAATCACAACTGTGCCACTAAAATTATTCAGATAATCTTCAAGCCATTCAATACTTTCAATATCAAGGTGGTTTGTAGGTTCATCCAAAAGTAGCAGGCCCGGCTCCATAAGAAGAATCTTTGCAAGTTCAATCCTCATTTTCCAGCCACCCGAAAGATTTACAGCTTTTTCATTCATCATTTGAATTGAAAAGCCAAGTCCCATCAATATCTTTTCTGCTTTATATTTATAACTTTCAATTACTTCACCTGGGCCAAGATTGTGCTTTAGTGCTTTAACAGTTTCATCAACTGCTGTTTTTTCTTGTAGATCATAGCTTAGTTCCTGAGGCAGGTATCCAACTATAAGATTTTTTGGAACATTTACTTTTCCTTTCTCTGGATTTAGTGTTCCGTTTACAACTTCGAGAAGAGTTGTTTTCCCTGTGCCATTAGGCCCTACAAGCCCATACTTTTTATTTTTTTTGATAGCCCAATTGAGATCATCGAAGATTTTTTTGCCTTTGAACGACTGTGAAATATTCGTAAGATTTATCATTTTTATAAAAATTTATATGTATAACAAATATTGTTTATACTACAAAACTATATCAAAACGCCAATATTATGAAAAGATTAAATACTGCACCCAAAAATCAATTGATCTGCAAAATATTTGATTCTATCACAAAACTCAATAGGGATGAATATAATCACATACAACCTCCTGATAATCCTTTTTTGGAATATGAATTTTTATATGCACTCGAAGAGTCTGAAAGCATAGGGCTTGGGACAGGATGGGATCCGAGATATATTGTGCTTTTTGATGAAGGTAAAATAATTGCATCACTTACCTTTTTTATAAAAACAGACTCTTATGGTGAATACATTTTCGACTGGGAATGGGCAAGGGCCTATTATGATGCTGGTCTTTCCTACTATCCAAAAGCAGTTGTTGGTGTTCCTTTCACCCCAACAAACGGACAAAAAATTATTGTTGATGAGAGTTGCGATTTTGATGTTTGTGCTTCAGTATTAATTGAAAAACTAATTGAATACTCAAACTCTTTTTCTCTCTCATCTATTCACTTCCTTTTTATTACTGAAAGAGAAAAAAGTGTTCTGGAAAAATTTAATTTCCTCGTGCGCCTCACCCACCAATACCACTGGCATAATAATGATTATAAAACATTTGATGACTTCCTTTCCGACCTGAGATCCGGCAAAAGAAAACAGATACGAAAAGAAAGAAAAAGAATTTATGAGCAAAACATAAAAATTGAACTTATAGAAAATGGTGCCCTTACTGATGAGCACCTGGATGTGATCTGGCGATTCTACATAAATACCAACTCAAAAAAATGGGGAAACGCTTATCTAAATAAAAGGTTTTTTGATATTATTTTTGATCTTTACAAAGAACGAACTCTTTTAGTGATGGCAAAGTCGGACGAGACCTGGCTTGGCGGCACAATCAACTTTTTTAAAAACAAAAAACTCTACGGAAGATATTGGGGCTGTGAGTTAGAAGTGGAATTCCTTCATTTTGAATGCTGTTACTATAAGTTGATCGAGTTTGCCATTGAAAACAAAATTGAGATATTTGAAGCGGGTGCCCAGGGTGAGCATAAGTTCCTTCGGGGTTTTTCTGCCGTCCCAATTTACAGTTGTCACTACTTCTTTAATACAGGTGCATACAACTCAATTTCTAATTTTCTTGAAAGAGAGAGAATTTACTACCAAAACATGATAAACAGCTACAATAAGAAGTCACCTTTAAAGCATCTTTATGGTGGAAAAAGGTAAAAAAATTGTATATTATATTGCAAAATGTCGGAAGATAGATCATTAACTAACACCAACGACACAGAAACGCTCAGTGAAGAGATAGTTAGTGTTAAAAAGCCCGACATGTATAAGGTGGTACTGCTTAACGATGATTATACGCCCAGGGATTTTGTGGTCTGGGTGTTGACAACAGTGTTTTTTAAAAACCAACAGGAAAGCACAAGAATTATGCTCGAAGCACATACTAAAGGTAAAAGTGTTATAGCAAGTTACACGTATGATATTGCAAAAACCAAGCTCGTGCAGGTTGAAAATTTGGCAGAAAAATATGAACATCCGTTAAAGTGTATTCTTGAAGTTGAGAGTGGGGATAATTAGTTTATGACTATTTCTGAAGAACTCGAAAAAACGCTCTACCGGGCATACGAACAGGCTAAACTCAGAAAGCATGAGTTTATTACTCCTGAACACATACTGCTTGAACTCGCACGGGATAAAATTGCATCAGAAATTCTTGTAGGATGTGATGTTGATCTTGAACTCTTAACAAATGATCTCGAACAGTACTTTAAGGAAAACCTACCCCCTATTGATTCAAAATATCTTGCTGACCCTCTTTACTCAGCGGGAAGCAAATACATTCTAAGAATAGCATCAATGCATGCGGAATCAGCTGATAAAGAAGAAATAGACGGCGGGAATATCCTTGTGGCCCTCTTCAGGGTACCCGAATCCCATGCAGTTTATTTTCTAAATCAACAAGGACTTACCAGATACACAGTGGTTAAGTTTCTTTCACATGGAAGAATTGATAATAATATGGACGGCGAAGGTTTTGATACAAAAAAACTTCCAAAATCAGACTCTGAAAAAAAAGACTCAAAGAGCCAGAACCCTTTAGAACTTTATTGCACTAACCTGGTCAATAAAGCAGCCAAGGGAAAGATAGATCCTTTGATAGGAAGGGAAAACGAGCTTTCAAGAACTGTTCATATTCTTAGCAGACGCCGTAAAAACAATCCTGTGCTTGTTGGTGATGCTGGGGTTGGAAAAACGGCAATAGCAGAAGGACTTGCACTAAAGATAGTTGATGGAGAAGTGCCATCTTCAATGAAAAAAATGAATGTATATTCACTTGATATGGGCACTCTTACAGCAGGAACAAAATACAGAGGGGATTTTGAGGAAAGGTTAAAAGCTATAATAAACGAAGTGAAAGGTGATCCCGACAAAATTCTTTTCATCGATGAAATACATACTGTGATCGGAGCGGGAGCTGTATCAGGTGGAAGCCTTGATGCATCCAACATGCTTAAACCGGCACTAGCAAATGGCGAGATAAAATGTATCGGCACTACAACACTAAAAGAATATAGAATGATATTTGAAAAAGACCATGCGTTGGCCAGAAGGTTTCAAAGAATAGATATTCATGAGCCTTCAATTGAAGACTGCAATAAAATACTTTTCGGGCTTAAAAAGCATTATGAAGAGTTTCACAATGTTAAATATTCCGCAAGAGCAATAAAAGCTGCAGTTGAGCTATCCGCGAAATATATTACAGACAGAAGGCTTCCCGATAAGGCAATTGATATTATTGATGAAGCTGGCGCCACTGTTAAACTCCGCCATGATGACGGGCTTCCGAAACAGGTAAAAGTCTCAGACATAGAGCAGCTTGTATCAAAGATAGCAAAAATACCATCAAAGTCAGTGAAAGTTGAAGATAGAAACCTTCTTTCAAACCTATCTCCTGATCTGAAAAAGTTTATTTACGGACAGGATGAAGCAGTTGAAAAGCTTGTTACAACAATTCAGATGTCGAGAGCTGGTCTTAATGAACCTGAAAAACCAGTTGGCTCTTTTATGTTTTCAGGCCCCACAGGTGTGGGAAAAACAGAACTTAGTAAAAAATTAGCTGAAACCATGGGAATAGAATTTCTAAGGTTTGATATGAGTGAATATATGGAGAAGCATACTGTCTCAAGGTTAATTGGTTCTCCTCCAGGATATGTAGGATTTGATCAGGGAGGCCAGCTGACTGAAGCAATTTATGCAAGCCCTCACTGTGTGCTCCTTCTCGATGAAATAGAAAAAGCACATGAAGATATTTATAACATTCTCCTTCAGATAATGGATCATGCCACTCTCACAGACTCAAATGGAAGAAAAGTGGATTTTCGCCAGGTTATCCTGATACTCACAACCAATACTGGATCCATGGAAAGTATGAAAAGAAACGTCGGTTTTAATAAAAGCGAATTTGATGACAAAAGCACTGAGGCAATTGAAAGATACTTCTCACCTGAATTCAGAAACAGGCTTAATGCTATAATTAAATTTAATCCCCTTGACATAAAAGTTGTTGAGATGATTGTTGAAAAGATGATTGGTGATCTTCAAGAAAGGCTTAAATCAAAGAAAGTGACGATTGAGCTTATGCCTAAAGCAAGAAAATTTATTGCTGAAAAAGGATATGATCCTCAGCTTGGGGCAAGGCCAATTCAAAGAATGATTGACTCTGAGATTGCTGAAAAACTCTCAAAAGAAATACTTTTTGGCACTCTTTCGAGTGGTGGTAATGCAAAAATCACACTTAAAGATAATGAACTTGAATTTATATATTCCAAATAAAATTTAATTAATATCACAATTTAATAAAAATGCCATCTCAAAGTAAATTCTGGATACAAAATCCAACATCCGACCTCGTATTCTATGGGTTTGGATGGTTAGTAATTTTCTCTCTTCTTCTGATTTTTCCTAACAATTACACCACTATTATTCTTATTGTACTTATGTTTAATTATGTACACAGACATTATACTTTTGCTTTAGTATATGGAGAAAAAGAAGAGTTTAGAAAGCATAAAAGCATATATATTGGTCTTCCGATATTAGCTGTAATAGTTACTTTTATATTTGTTTACCTGGATAGTTTTAAAATACTCCTGACAATATCTCTTCTTTGGACTATTTATCACACTGTTGCCCAAAAATATGGAATAACCCGCATTTACTCCCGCAAAACCAATTATGGTGACGCCAAAACAGAGATGTGGATTATTTATTCGTGGATAATATTTATTTTTTTCTACATGTTAGTTTCCGAGAAAGGAACACTTGTAAAATATAAGGCCGGCAAATTTGTTTTAACTTATTTAGGAGACCATATTGGCATTTTAGAAAACATAGCCATTATTGCATTTATAGTAAGTATTTTCTTTACAATTAAATATATATACATGGAGTACAAAAACAGGCACCAGATAAGTATTCCAAAAAATATCTACGTTTTATCCATATTGCTTCTTTACGCAACATTTCTTCATTCAGTTGTAGTAGGTTTTGTTGTATTGGGTTTTTCACACGCCCTTGAATACATTGTTTTTGTTAATTTTTTTGTTGATAAAAAGTATAAAAAGAAAACAGGCACAACATCACTGTTAGCAAAAGCAAGTAAAAAACTTTGGCTTTATAGCGGATTATTTGCAATAATTGTAGTTGCACTTTCACTTACTGGAAGGCATTTAGATAGACAAGCGCTTTCAATCTATATTGTAGGTTCTTCATTTTTACATTTTACTTATGATGGTTTAATCTGGAAAGTGAGAAGGCCTGAAGTTGGAAAACCTCTTGAAATAAAATACAAAGCAACATAAGGTAAAACTTTCAAATGCCGTATATAAAAGAAACTAAAAACCAAATGATTCAGTTTGTATTTCCTGAGTATGCAAATACTCATGGAAACCTTCATGGCGGGCGCCTTATGGACTGGATAATGCTTATAGGGAGCATAACTTCTTCAAGAGTTGCAAAAGGTACTACAGTTCTTGGTGCAACAGATAGTATAGACTTTTTAAACCCTGTTCACATTGGGGAAATAGTTGTAATGGATAGTTGGGTTGAATATGTTGGCGGGAAATCCCTTGAGGTAGTTGTCAGGGTTTATGCCGAAAACGTGGAAACCGGGGAGAAAAAATTTATTACGCTTTCTCATCTTGGTTTTGTTGCCATAGATAAAGAGGCAAACCCTCGTGATATTACTTTTCAGCTGACTCCATCTGATGAAAAGGAAGAAAAAATTATTGAAAATGCCAGAAAGCGAAAGGAAAGAAGGATTCCTGAAATTGAGAAAAGAAAAGAAAAGGTGATAAATGTTGTTGATGAAACCGAAAAAACAAGGCTCAACTTAAAGACAACAAGGCTTGTTCTTCCAGAAGATGCGTTTTATGGAAATTTCATGTCGGTTGGAAAACTTTTAAAATATATAGATGAAAGTGCAGCTATTTTAGCTAAAAGATTTACAAAGGGAGTGCTTGTAACCGGGTCACTCGACAACCTGTTTTTTTATTCTCCTATAAGGGTGGGAGAAGTAATAGAGTTTAAGGCAGGGATCACGTATGTTGGTAAAAGTTCTTTGGAAACAGCAATTAAAGTTGAATCTGAGGACCTTGAGACAGGTAAGTTTTCACACACATGCACTGCTTTTTTAACCTATGTTAATATTGGCAAAGAAGGTAAGGCAGCTTCTGTTCCTGAATTTCACCCGGAGACGCCTTATGAAATCAGGGAATGGAAAGAGGCAGAGAAAAGAAAAGATATAAGAAAAAAAAGACTTAAAGAGATAAAAAAAATGGCAGCGGAGTGGCTAAAAGAAACTTAAGAGCTGGAAAATTTACAAAACAGATTATATAATAAAATGTTATGAATAAGTATGGTAAGACAAAGTATAAATACAAACTTAGGGATGAAGTTGAAGTTGAAGAAGACAACAACCAGCTTATCTGCCCAGTTTGCGCTGGCGAAGTATGGAGGGGTTTCTCAACACATCTGGGTAAAGTCTATACGTGTCTTGGCTAT
The DNA here is from genome assembly GCA_029262295.1 of Deltaproteobacteria bacterium. Classification (GTDB taxonomy): domain Bacteria; phylum Desulfobacterota_D; class UBA1144; order Nemesobacterales; family Nemesobacteraceae; genus JAJCZR01. Next base: position 10,865 of record JAJCZR010000009.1, read on the forward strand.
CCCGATGAATGCACTTTCATAGCCAGAAGAGAATCAATAATTGAGCTTGAAGAAGATTATTAACCTTTAAAACTTTTCCAAGAAACCTCCAAAATTTCATAATTAGGTAAAATAGTTATTCAATCTGTATATGGATTAACCTATTTTATAAAATCAAACTCTCAATAAGCTAAAAAAGGAGAATAATGAAAAAAGCCAGCAGACTAAGTGCTAAAGATATTTTTAAAAAATGTAACCTCGGTTTTCTCAAGATCAAAAATTCAAAACAGCTAACTCCATGTAGAGAAATTGTTGGACAAAAAAGAGCCATTGATTCAATAATACTTGGATTGAATATCAACAAGATGGGATACAATATATATCTTTCAGGGCAACCAGGAGTAGGAAAAAAGACTGTAATAAAATCCCTTTTATCTGAAATAGCCAAAAATAAAGAAGTTCCAAATGATTGGTGCTATGTCTACAACTTTCAAAACCCGAAAGAACCTAAGGCCATAACACTAATACCCGGTAGGGGAAAAACATTTAGTAAGGATATGGATCAGTTCATTGAAGTTTTGGAAACAAGTATTCCCAAAACTTTTGAGAGTAAGGATTTTGATGATGAAAAAGTAAGACTTGCCGATTACTTTAACAAGAAAAAAGAAGAACTCTTTAATAAACTAAGGAATTTTGCCAAAAAGAACGATATTCAAATACAGTTTGCCCCTACAGGAATAGTTACCCTCCCAATGTTAAAAGGTAAACCAGTATCACATGAACAGTTTGAATCACTTGATGAAAAAACCAGAAACTCACTTAAAGCTAAAAAAGATAAAGTCGACAATGAAGTTGCAGCAATTCTAAAACAAACAAGAATGATCGACAAAGAGTATGTCGAAAAGGTGAGCGAGCTTGAAAATAAGGTTGCACTTTTTGCCGTTAATGATTTGATGGAAAATCTGATGGAGAAATATAAGGATATTCCGGAAATAAAAGAATATTTAGAACATGTTGAAAATGATATTGTCAGCAATATTGAGAAATTTTTACCAAAAAAACAACAAGCAACATTCCTGGGGGCCCCAGGCGGTGCACAAGGAGTTCAATCAAAAAACCCTTTAAATGAATATAAAGTAAATGTAATTATTGATAATTCCCAAACAAAAGGTGCTCCTGTAGTATTTGAGCCTCAGCCTAATTACATAAACCTTTTTGGTTCTATTGAAAGAGAAGTGAGAATGGGCGCAATGGTTACAGACTTTACACTCATACGAGATGGCTCGATATTTAAGGCAAACGGTGGCTATCTTGTTGTTGAGGTACTTGACCTATTCAAATTTCCCTTTGTATGGGACACACTTAAAAAGATTGTTGAAAATGGTGAGTTAAGGGTAGAAGATGCCTACCAGAATTATGGTTACTCAAACATTGTGGGTATGCGACCTGAACCCATAAAGATTGATATTAAGGTAATAATGACAGGGCCTCCACATGTTTTTCAGATGCTTCAAAATTACGATATTGATTTTAAAAGATTGTTTAAAATCAAAGCAGATTTTGATTCAGTAATTAAGAAAAGTGAAAAGACCCTACATGAATACAGCTGTGCTTTAAAATCAATTTGCGACAATGAAGATCTCATGGATTTTGAGAGATCAGCCCTTGAGGCAACCATTGAGCACTCAACAAGATTAGCTGGTAATCAGGAAAAGCTTTCAACTCAGTTTGGAATAATTATTAAAGTTATGGTTGAAAGCAACTACTGGGCTAGACAAGATGGATCAAAAATGGTGAGAAGGACACATGTCGAAAAAGCTATAAATGAAAAGAAATTCAGATCTAATCTTTATGAAGAAAAAACAAAAGAACTTATCACCGATGGAACATTTATGGTCGACACTGAAGGGGCCGTGATTGGACAGATAAATGGACTTTCTGTCTACAATATGGGCGATTACTCCTTTGGCAGGCCCAACAGAATTACTTGTGAGACATATATGGGAGTGGAAGGAGTTGTAAATATTGAGAGAAAAGCCAAACTTAGCGGAAATATTCATGACAAAGGTGTGTTAATTTTAAATGGTTATCTGGGTACAAAATTTGCTCAGGAAAAACCTTTAAGCTTATCCGCAAGCATAGGTTTTGAACAAAGCTACAGCATGATTGATGGCGACAGTGCTTCTGCAGCAGAACTTATAACGGTTATGTCGAGCCTCGCAGAAGTACCTATAAAACAAAATTTTGCCATTACAGGTTCAGTAAACCAGAAAGGTGAAATACAACCTATAGGCGGAGTTAATCAAAAAGTAGAAGGTTTTTTTGATATATGTAAGGCAAAAGGACTTACCGGGGATCAAGGGGTTTTAATACCACATCAAAATGTAAAAAACCTTATGCTTAATGGGGAAGTCTTAGAAGCTGTAAAGAAAAAGAAATTTAATCTATATGCAATTAAAACTATAGATGAAGGTGTTGAAATTTTAACCGGAATGGAATCTGGGGGAAAACTAAAAGATGATAAATTCAAAGAAAATACTTTCAATTACCTTGTTAACAAAAAACTAAGAGAACTTGCCTTTGGTAACAGGAAATTCGGCCGTAAGATGACTGATGATGATAGTGCCACTCAGGTTCGCTGACATTAATGAAGAAAAGAAAAACTAATACTAAGTTTGTATGCCAATCATGCGGTTTTGTTGTACAAAAATGGTTTGGAAAATGCCCTGAGTGTGAAAGCTGGAACAGTTTTGTAGAAGAGGTTGAAGAAAGCTCAAGAAAACTTGTATCCGTATCCAACACAAAGCCTATTCTTTTAAATGAAGCAGATAATGTAACAAACAAAAGAGTAACAACTAATTTTAAAGAACTTGATAGGGTATTAGGTGGAGGATTTGTCCCTGGATCTGTAGTACTTTTAGGAGGTGATCCAGGAATTGGAAAATCCACACTTGCACTTCAAATACTTGGTGGAATTAGTAGTAAGGTCTTATACATAAGTGGGGAAGAGTCGGTAAGCCAGATAAATCTTCGATCAAAAAGGGTAAAAATAAAAAATGAAAATTTGTATCTGCTCTCTGAAACTAATCTTGAAAACATCATTGATAAAACAAAAGAGCTTTCACCTTCTATTGTAATTATTGATTCAATACAAACTGTATTTTCTACGGAATTTTCTTCATCACCCGGATCGGTAAGTCAGATAAGGGAATGTGGCGCGAGGCTTGTTAATCACTCAAAGAATTTCGACACTACTTTTTTGATAATTGGACATGTTACGAAAGAAGGAAGCATCGCGGGGCCAAAAGTCCTTGAACATCTGGTTGATACAGTACTTTATTTTGAAGGAGGGAAAGGCCACTCTTACCGGATACTCCGGGCATGGAAAAATAGATTTGGTGCAACAAATGAGATTGGGGTATTTGAAATGCTTCATAATGGGCTCTCAGAAGTAGCTAATCCGTCTGAAGCTTTTATTTCAGAACGCCCGGAAAATGTGCCTGGCTCTATAATATCTCCAAGTATTGAAGGGACAAGACCAATACTTATTGAGATACAATCACTTGTTACTGCTTCAAGCCTTGGAATGCCCAGGAGAACAACAATGGGCCTTGATTCTAACCGCGTTGCAATTCTGATTGCAGTTTTAGAAAAAATTGCGGGAATTAAAATATCAGATCAGGATATTTTTATGAACATTGCTGGAGGGGTAAGTATTGAAGAACCAGCAATTGATCTTGGAATATGCCTTTCACTTTTTTCATCTTTTACGGGAAAACCTGTTGATCCCGAGCTTGTTGTATTTGGAGAGATAGGTCTTTCAGGGGAAATTAGAGCGGTCTCACAAGCAGATATAAGGATAAAAGAAGCTTCAAAACTTGGGTTCAAAAAGTTTTTGATGCCAAAAAACAATTTGGATAAATCAATTTATGAGTTAGATGAAAAAATATCAATTACAGGAATAAAAAATATAAACGAAGCAATCGAATATGTTGCTTAATAGTAAAATGGAAAACAATATTTTAAAAGATAAATCAATTGGTATTTTTGATTCAGGTATTGGAGGGCTTACAGTTGCCAAAGAAATTATTAAGCATCTTCCCTCTGAGAATATCATTTATTTAGGTGACACAGCCAGAGTGCCATATGGTACTAAATCCAAAAATACAGTAATAAAATATGCAGATAGCAACTCAGAATTTTTGCTGTCAAAGGGAATTAAGTTACTAGTTGTTGCTTGTAACACAGCTTCAGCTCATGCGATCAAATCGCTTGAAGAAAAGCTATCAATACCTGTTGTGGGTGTAATAAAACCAGGAGCTAAAAAGGCCGTTGAATCAACCCAAAATGGAAATATAGGTGTAATCGGCACACCCTCTACTATCAATAGCGGGGCTTATCAGAGGGAAATTAAAAAGATTAATCCTGAGGTTAAAGTATTTTCAAAAGCCTGCCCACTTTTTGTACCCCTGGCCGAAGAAGGATGGTTTGACAATGATATTGCAAAGAGCGTAGCAGTGAAATATCTATCTGAGCTTAAAGAGCATAAAATTGATACACTTATACTCGGGTGCACACATTATCCAATATTAAAAAAAACAATTGAAAAAGTTATGGGTGAGGATGTTTTGCTTATTGATTCAGCCGAGCAGATTTCTTTGAAAGTTGCTTCTATTATAAATAGGAATGGAACTGTAAAAAAAGAGAGTTCTAATATTAGCAAAAGAATATATTATCTGACTGACAATTCAGACACTTTCATTTCTGTAGCAAACAGGTTTCTTGGTGAGGATATAACTGAAGTAAAGATTGTTGATATTGTTTAATAAGGGCGAAATAGTTCCGCCCCTATGATTTATGATTTTTTTATTCTGCTAAAGCTTTTTTAAGCTCTTCGTTTAGTGGCGGAAGCACATCAAATAGATCACCACATATACCGTAATCCGACTTTTGAAAAATTGGGGCATCGGGATCTTTATTTATTGAAACAATTACCTTTGATGAACCCATTCCCGAGAAATGCTGAACGGCCCCGGAAATTGCCACAGCAATATAAAGAACCGGAGAAACTGCTTTTCCTGTCTGTCCAACCTGCATATTGTAAGGACAGTAACCAGCATCCACAGCAGCCCTTGTTGCTCCTGCAGCAGCACCAAGAAGGTCTGCAAGGTTATAAATGTGTTCGAAATTTTCTTCGCTTCCTAGCCCTCTTCCACCTGAAACTACTCTTTCAGCCTCAGTGAGTTCTGGCCTGTCTGATTCTTTAGTTTCAATATTAACTACTTTAATCTTTATATCGTCTGCACTTATATCAATTGATTCATTTACCACTTCGCCACTCCCGCCGCTTTCTTGCTCTTTAAAAGCATTCGGCCTGACAGTGGCCATCATTGTATCACTGTCATGAAACTCCTGAGTGGAAATCGCGCGGCTTGAATGGGAATATCTTTCAATTTTAAGTCTATTATCATCTGTGAGACCAATGCCCACACAGTCCATAGCAAGGCCTGCACCAACTCTTGATGCAACCCTTGGAATATAGTCTTCAGAAAAAGAAGTGTTTCCCGCTAATACAATTTTGGGACTGTGTTTTTTTATAAGTTCAGAAAGTGCTTTTATATAACCATCGGGGTTAAAATCCTTTAAATTTTCGTTATCAACCACATACACTTTTTCAGCACCATATTTTCCAAGCTCAGATGCTTTATCAGCTGCTCCTGAACCTAAAACAACTCCACAAACAGGGCCGCCTATCTTGTCGGCCAAACTTCTTTTTGCTTCTGTAATTGCTTCAAATGTTACCTTTCTAATACTTCCATCTATTTTTTGATCTGCTACTACCCAAATTTCACTACTCATATTAATTTTGCCTCCTCTTATTCATCAAAAATACTCAAAGGGTTTATTCTAAAGAACCTTGGCATCTTCCTTCAATAGCTTAACAAGTTCTTTTGCAGAAGCAGCTATCTCATCACCTTTTACCATAGGGTCATCATCACCTTTAATAATTTTTAGTTTTCTTTCAACTTCTGGCACTACAAGATTAACAGTTTTCACCTTTGCACCATTTTTGCTAAGTGCATCACTGGAAATTCCCAATGAATCAAAGTCAATATCACCAGCTGTGATTGTTGTCATAGGTTTTTTCTTTGCTTTCATAATATTAGGTAGGGATGCATAACGTGGTTCGTTCATTGCATCAGGGCAGGTAATAAGTGCTGGCATTGGAGCTTCAACAACCACGCTTCCACCATCTATCTCTTTTTGACACTTAACTATTTTTTGATCTGGATTTACATCCATGACTTTACTTACAAGTGACAAATGTGGCACTCCTAATTCCTCTGCAAGTTGCACTCCGACCTGCACTGATTCTTCATCAATAATTTTCATACCTGTGAAAATAAGATCAACACCTTCAATCTTTTTTATCTCACTTGCTACTATCTTTGATATTGTATAGGAATCAGTATTTGCAAAACCTTCATCTTCAATATGAACTGCACTGTCGGCACCCATTGCAAGAGCTTGCCTTATACTTTCGGCCACCCTGGTCGGTCCGGCACTCACAATAATTACTTCTCCACCGAATTTTTCCTTTGTTTGTATCGCCTCTTCTACTGCAAATTCATCGTAAGGATTCATAATCCACTTGATGTCTTCTGTATCAATAGTATCACCACTGGCACTTACTTTTATCTTAGCCTCGGTGTCTTGCGTTTGTGTAATAAATACAACAATTTTCACTTTGAATATACCTCCTGAGATTTATGAGAAAATCATAGCTCTGAAAAGAAAAAAATTTAATTTAAAACTTTGGCAATTTTAAGTAAAAGTGGTAATTTTCAAGAGCTCGTTTCTGGCCTACAACTGAAAAAACACTTTATTTTAGGATGGTTGTAAGCTAGCAAAGTATAAATATTGTAAACTTCTTGTCAAGATCGAAACTGAGGGTTTTCGATTCATTTTCAAAGATCAATATGAATAAAAACATTCTTCTTCTTGTTTTCACAATAATCTCATGGGGCTACTCATGGGTATTGATGAAGCAGGCCCTCAATTATATGGACCCTTTCACTTTTGTGGCACTGAGAAACACTCTTGGAGCTTTATGCCTTCTGCCTTTCATATACAAAAGGGGATCATTTAATTTTTCAGAAATAAAAAATATTAATTACGCCATCATAGGAATTTTGCAAACCTTTGTAATGTTTGCACTTATCATCTACGGAATGAAATTTGTAACTGCCGGAAAGACTTCAGTTGTTCTTTATACAATGCCAGTATGGACAAGTGTGTTCTTGCATTTCTTTTTAAAGGAAAAACTCGGCAGAAGAAAATGGATAGGGGTTTTATTCGGCATTATCGGAATACTTTGTATCTTGGGATGGGACACTCTTTCAAAGCAAAATCTGGAGATAATATTCGGCGAGATTCTTATACTTCTGGCCGCCGTTTCCTGGGCAGCCGCAAATATCTGGCACAGAAAGAAACTCTCAAATCACAACCCTTTTGTTGTTAATGGTTACCAACTCACAATTGGATCAATACTTCTTATAATCTTGTCTGTTTCAACAGAAGGATTTTTTATTGTTGACTGGAATTACTACTCAATATTTATAATTCTTTTCACCGGGATTATTGCTGCCGCTATTAACTTTTCAATATGGTTTCATCTTATTAAAAAACTTGATATAAATGTAACAACCTTTTCATCTTTGATGGTACCTGTGTTTGGATTATTATTTGACTGGATGATACTCGGAACCAAAATTGATATTGGATTAATTATTGGCGGGGTTTTTATACTTCTTGGGATTTATAAGATCTCGAAGAAGTAAAATTGGTTATAAGCTTTCACTAGAAGTTGCTTTTTCTATACCCTTGTCTAATAAATTTTGGATTTTGTCACTATTAAAATTATGACCAACAATTAAAAACTTTTTGCCAACTAATGGTTTGTGGAATGTGAGTTTTTCCGTACCTTTACCTTTCTCATACTCTGTATCATAAATTAAAACTACAAATATCCCAGATACATCACTCATATTTACATTAGACTGTACATTCCAAGTTTTAAGTGAGTAACTATTAAGATTTCCCATTGCCTTCATAACTAACTTTTTTATATTAGAAAATTTTTTTTGATCAGTATTCTTCCAGAATAATTCTGAATAATATTTCTCAGAAATAAAATTACTATTGTTTATTCTGTCCTCAAACATTGATTCAGCTACTTTTTCAGCTTCCCCTTTACCATTGATAAGACCACAAGAAGTGGACAGCATAAAAGGAAAAATTAAAATCGTGATACAAATTATATTTTTCATCTTAATAATAGTTAATTCATACTTAAGGATTAAATTATAATTAAACTCATGTAGTAAATCAATAACTCAACAACCTATCCATTTTCTTATGAATTAAACTATTTGAAGCTAAGAGCTCTCCACCATAAATTGAAAACTCAGCACCATCATATTTAGTAATTTTTCCACCAGCTTCTTCAACAATTAAACTACCGGCTGCCACATCCCATGCTTTAAGTCCACATTCCCAAAATGCATCATAACGTCCGCAGGCTACATAACAAAGATCGAGTGCGGCAGACCCATCCCTTCTTATTCCTCTCACTTTTTCATTAATTTTTTTTAAGATCAAAAAGTGTTTTTCTTTTATCTCCTCATTGTGATAATAAAAAGTTCCACAAACAACAAAACTATCTTCTATCAGCTCCGTATCAGAAACTTTTATGTTCTCACCATTTAGCTTTGCACCCTTCCCTTTTTCTGCGCTAAACATTTCATCTCGCACAGGTTCATAAATCACTCCGAGTACAACTTCATTTTGATATTCAAGAGCTATTGAGACACAAAAAAAAGGGAAATCGTTTGAATAATTCATAGTGCCATCAAGCGGGTCAACAATCCATTTATATTGGGAACCACTATTTTCATGATTACCACCTTCTTCTGCCAGGATTGAATGTTCCGGGAAGTTTTCTCTTAATTTACTGGTTATCAGATCTTCACATTCTGTATCAATTTTTGTAACAATATCATTTTTACCTTTCACATCTTTAAAACTGATATCTTTTAACTTACCAAGATTATCAAGCTGGATCTTTCCTGCACTCCTGGCGGCTGCCATTGCCACTTCAATAAAACTCATTCACTAACTCCCAATATTTTCAGATTATGATTTGTATTTGAACCAATTTTTTATATTCTACTTTCTAAAATGTATAAGGCTATAAAGAGATGATTAAGATTCTGATTATTTGTATTGGCGGCTCACTTGGTGCCAGCCTTCGTTATTTGGTCTCATTAAAAATTAATGAAAGCCATAATACGAGTTTTCCTTTTGGAACACTGGTTGTAAATATTACTGGTTGTTTTTTAATTGGATTTTTGTGGCATATGTCTGACCACATGAATATCTCGGAAAATCTGAGGCTTTTTATATTTGTGGGGCTTTTAGGGGCTTTCACCACTTTTTCCACATTTGGATTTGAGAGCCATAATCTTTTTTCCAACAGCAACAATAATCTTGGAATACTTTACATTGCTGCAAGTAACCTTTTTGGTATTGCTTTTGTGTTTTTTGGATTGATCTTGAGCAGAAATATATTTAGAGTTTAATATAATGAGAATAGCAGTTGGAAGTGACGAAAAAACAAATTTGACTGACTTTATTGTAAATGAGCTTAAAGCCAGAGGAATGGATGTGGAGCTTTATGGCCCACTTTCAGACAACAGCCTGGAATGGGTTGATGTTGCAGAACAGGTAGCTAACAATGTTGCAAAAAAAAAAGCTGATCAGGGAATACTTTTTTGCTGGACTGGCACCGGAGTAACTATTGCTGCAAATAAAGTGCCTGGTATAAGGGCAGCCCTTTGTACTGATAGTGGCACAGCCGAAGGTGCAAGAAAATGGAATGATGCAAATATACTTACTATGAGTTTAAGATTAACCTCTGAAACAGTTGCAAAAGAAATTCTTGATTCGTGGTTTTCGGCAAAACCCGATCCTTCCGAAAAGATTAATATTGAGAAGATCGGCAAGATAGAATCAAAACACTCTTCTTAAATTCAAATCAGATATAATAAAAGTTTTTGGTAAATAAAATGAGTAAAGATAAATACAATATTGCGATTGTTGGAGCGACCGGAGCAGTTGGTCAGGAAATGATGGAAATTTTGGATGAAAGAAATTTTCCAATTGACGAACTTCGCCTGATAGCATCGGAAAGATCAGCCGGAAAAAAATTCACTTTTAAAGATAATGAGTTGGAAGTAAAAAAGCTCGACCACAGCTGTTTTGAAGGAATTGATATTGCACTTTTTTCTGCCGGATCAGATAGAAGTAAAGAATTTGCAGATTCCGCTGTAAAAGCAGGAGCAATCGTAGTTGATAACAGCTCCGCATTTAGAATGGATGAGGATGTCCCTTTGATAATACCGGAGATAAATCCTGATGCATTAAAAAAACATAAAGGAATAATAGCAAACCCCAACTGCACTACCGCAGTTTCTCTCATGGCTTTAAAACCTCTTTATAATCTATCCAGAATAAAGAGGGTTGTAGCCACAAGTTTTCAGTCTGTATCGGGTGCGGGAGCTGGAGGTATTTACGAACTTGAAGACCAGATCTCGAAATGGCCTGATTCAAAATCATATGAAAATCGCACATTCCCTTACCAAATTGCATTCAATGTGATTCCTCATATAGATTCTTTTCTGGATAACAATTATACAAAAGAGGAAATGAAACTTCATAACGAAACTAAAAAAATACTTGCCGATGATGCAATCTTACTTACTGCCACAACTGTAAGAGTGCCAGTTTTCAGGGCACATTCTGTCGCACTAAACATTGAGACAGAAGAGAAAATTGAACTTGATGAAGCAAAAGAAGCAATCAGTAACTTCCCAGGGGTAACACTTGTAGATGATCCTGGTAACCTTAAATATCCAATGCCTATTCACGCTTCGAGAAAGGACGACTGTTTAGTTGGAAGGCTCAGGGAAGATTACACGGTGAGAAATGGTTTAAGCCTTTGGGTTTCAGGAGATCAACTCAGAAAAGGAGCTGCACTTAATGCAGTGCAAATAGCAGAGCTTTTGGTTAAAAACTATGTCAAATAAGAGCCTACTGAAAAGTATTATCACTTTTCTCAATCTTGACGGAGAAAAAAAAGAAAGGAGCTATATACCTGAATCTTTAAAAGAGGATATTCTGAGTGATCTTGAAGGTGATGATTCTCTTTTGATATGTATTGAATCGCTGAGTTCAACTTACATGCCTAAAAACTGGTTCGATAGAAACACCTTTTTTAATACTTATTTCATCGTTACAAGAAAAAGAGTTGTTATCGCAAAGAGTTCTTCGGAACTCAAAATATTCAGGGATATAGATTTGGACCAGATCCAAAAATACAAGTTTAGCAAAGCAAAAAGAGGGCATAACATTCTTGCATTAGACTGTTTTGATTCAAAAGACAAGATAGTTATTCATAAAACACTCACAGATGAAGTTGAGGAGCTCAAAAAGATATTTGAAGAACAATATAAAGAAATCGGGGGCACTTCGGAAAAGGATTTCATATTTTGCATGCACTGCGGAGTGAAAATACCTTTGGCCAGTAAATTCTGTTCAAGCTGCGGCAAAAAAGTTAAAGTTTAAACCTGTTATTTTTTATTATTTTTCGGAGGAAGTTTAATGATTCACGGCTCAATTGTTGCGATAGTTACTCCATTTATAAATGGAGAAGTGGATTATGATAAACTTGGTGAACTGATAGAATTTCAGATTGAAAACGGCACACATGGGATTGTGCCTGTAGGTACCACAGGTGAGTCACCTACCCTTTCTCACGAAGAACACCGTGAAGTTATCAAATTTACTATAGAGCAAGTTAATAAAAGAATACCTGTCATAGCTGGCACCGGGTCCAACAGCACAAGGGAAGCAATTAACCTTACAAGATTTGCAAAAGGAGCTGGTGCAGATGCAGCTTTGGTTGTGTCCCCATACTACAACAAGCCCACTCAGGACGGCCTTTTCAATCATTTCAAAACAATTGCTGATGAAGTTGATATAGATATTGTTCTTTACAATGTTCCTGGAAGAACAGTTGTGAATATTAATCCCGAAACTATTGCAAAACTCACAGGAGAATGTGCAAATATTGTTGGAGTTAAAGATGCAACAGGATCACTTGAAAATGTAAGTAAGATTATACATCTGTGTGGAGAGGGTTTTATAGTTTTATCAGGTGATGATGCCGTGAACTTTCCAATACTTACTGTTGGAGGAAATGGGTTTATTAGTGTCACGGCTAACATTGTTCCTAAAGATGTTGCTGATCTTTACAATCTTTTTGCTGAAAATAATATTGAAGGTGCAAAAAATCTTCATTACAAACTTCTCCCTTTAAACGAGCTTTTGTTTGTGGAATCAAACCCAATTCCGGTGAAAGCGGCATTAAACCTTATGGGGAAAATCAATTCTGAGATCAAACCACCACTTTATGAAATGTCGGCCTCCAATAAAGACAGACTTAAAAAAGCAATGAAAGAGTATGGTCTAATATAAATTGGGCTTTTTAGATTATTCAATCGAAAAAAAATTTTGGGATAAGAATATGTATCCTGCCGGGGTTGATGAAGCTGGGAGAGGACCACTTGCAGGCCCTGTTGTCGCAGCGGCTGTAATGCTTCAAAAGGAATTTCAAATACCAGGGCTTAATGATTCCAAGAAACTTTCACATACAAAAAGAGAAAAGCTTTTTGATGAAATAAAAGAGAAAGCTTTATATGTTGGGATTGGAATAGTTGATAATAATGAAATAGATAGAATAAACATACTTCAGGCAGCATTGAGGGCGATGGAGATTGCCGTAGAAAATCTAAAGGTCTCACCAGATTTTCTTTTAATTGATGGAAACCAAAAGACTTCATTAATAATACCCCAGAAAGCAATAATCAAGGGTGATTCAAAATCCACTTCAATAGCAGCAGCTTCTATCATTGCTAAAGTAACAAGAGATAGAATAATGAGTGAGTTTGATTCACAATATCCTGAATATAATTTTACAAAGCATAAGGGATATCCTACAAAAGAGCACTATGAAATGATTAAAAAGTATGGTCCATGCCCTATTCACAGAAAAACTTTTAAAGGTGTTTTGTAAATTTATTTTCATAATAGCTTGACTTTTTACTTCAGGTGAACTAATTTTTAATTTAATGCAGCAAAAAGCATACAATTTTTCTCTTCCCGATAAGATTTATTTTAGAATTGGAGAAGTAAGTGAGTTTACAGGGATAAAACCTTACGTACTTCGCTATTGGGAAAGTGAATTCGATCAAATAAAGCCGGTTAGAAGAAAATCTCAGAGGCTTTACGATAGAGATACAATCCATCTCATTATGAGAATAAAGGATATGCTCTATGAGCAAAATTTCACAATTGCAGGAGCCAAAAAACAGCTTTATGATGAACAAAATGGAAACAACCCATTTTCCGTTCAAAACGATAAACAGTTTTTGCGTGAAATGCTTAATGAGTTAAGGCATATAAAGAATTCAATCTAAATAAAGCTTTTATCACTCTTCCTCACAAAAAATTAAGTTTTTCATCTCAACTCAACTTTGAGATTTATTAAAGATCACAAATTTCTATATCCAATTCACAAGCTTCTTTATTGTTTTGAATACTCCTTTTTAATCATATACACTACTACAACTTTAAAACGGTAAACTTATCTAAAATCACTTGGTTTATCATGAGTTTCTCTGCTCGGGGTGTGGCGCAGTCTGGTAGCGCACTGGTCTGGGGGACCAGGGGTCGGAGGTTCAAGTCCTCTCACCCCGACCATTTCTTAATATGAAAAAAAGAATTCTTATATCTAATGACGATGGAATAAACTCTCAGGGTTTATTGACTTTAGCTGACAAACTTAAAGAACTAGGTGAAGTTATTGTCGTGGCACCAGACAGAGATCAAAGTGCTGCAGGACACTCTTTAAGTTTATTCAGACCTCTTCGAATTGAGAGATTTAATGGTAATAAATTTGCTGTTGATGGCACTCCCACGGATTGCATAAATCTTGCCGTAAATGGGTTATTAAAAGACCAAAAACCCGATCTTGTTGTTTCAGGTATTAACCTTTCTGCCAATATGGGAGACGACATTACATATTCTGGGACAGTAAGCGCTGCCATGGAGTCTACACTTCTTAAAATTCCTTCAATTGCAGTATCACTTGATGCAAGGAAAGATTTTTTATTTGGCACTGCTACTCACTATTCAAAGTTAATTGCAGAATATGTGCTTGAGAATGGTCTTCCTGAAGACACTCTTCTGAATGTTAATGTACCAAATATCCCACTTGAAGATGTAAGAGGAATAAAAATCACACGACAGGGAAAGAGGATTTACGAAGAACCTATTGTTGAAAAAATTGATCCTAGGGGAAGAGAATATTTCTGGATAGGTGGCAATGTGCTTGATTATCTCAAGATTGAGAACTCGGATATAGTATGCGTAAAAGAAGGATATGTTTCTATTACACCCGTAAAACTTGATTTCACAGACTATAGCTACATGCACAAACTGAACGAAGATCTAAAAGACTATGCTTAAGAGACTTTATGAATGGGTACTAAAACTTGGGGAAAGAAAGGGCGGAACTTATGCTCTTTCATCTGTATCATTTATTGAAGCCTCAATCTTTCCAATTCCTCCTGATCCGCTGCTTATAGCCCTTTGTCTTGGTAAACCTTCAAAATCTTTATACTTCGGAGTTATATGTTCAATTTTTTCTGTCTTGGGAGCAATTGCTGGCTATTTTATTGGTTGGGGCATCTGGGAACTTGTAGATACATTCTTTTTTAATCACGTAATTACCACTGAAGCCTTTGAGTATGTTAATAGAAAGTATGCCGAAAATGCATTTCTTGCAATACTTGGAGCTGCTTTTACGCCAATTCCGTTCAAAGTATTTACCGTGACAGCCGGGGTATTTAAAATCAATCTTTTTATATTTGTAATTGCATGTGCAATAGGAAGATCAGCCCGTTTTATGCTCCTTTCAGTTTTGATACTTATCTTTGGTCAAAAGATAAAAGTATTTATTGACAAGTATTTTAATGCTCTTGCTATACTCTTCTTTATTATGCTTGTTTTAGGCTTTTTCATATTAAAAAAACTTTAGTTCTAGATAGGGCGTAATTATTATTAAAGTTGTTAGAAAACAAAAATCTACTAATGTATATTATTTAGGCCGTGAATGTGAACAATCATACAAAGAAGAAGAAAAAAGATTTACTTCCCATATTTTTTCTCATCTCAATTATCTTGCACCTGATATTATTCCTTGCGCTCAGCAACTCAGATATTCTTGATGATCTTCGGAAACTTGTTAAAAAAGAGGAAAAGAAAGAAGAAAGAGAAGAGTTTATTGAAATATCCGAGATACCTGTAAAAAAAGAGACTGAACCTCCAAAAGAAACCAAAAGACTTGCTGACAAATCCCATAAGACAGATAAAGAAACAACAAAAGATGATATTACAAAACTTGCCAAATCTAAACCAGTTAAAAGACCAGAGATAACACCTCCAGTAAAAGTTAAAAAACCAACGCCCAAAAAAGTTGCTAAACCCAAAAAAATAAAAAAACCTGAGGAAAAGGTCGAGCCCAAAAAAGTAGAAAAGAAAAAAAAGAAGTATGATGTTAGAGACGATATCTTAAGAAACAACAAGCAGGCATCACTTCCAAAACAAAAGTTTGATAATCTAAAAGAGGAAAGCCAGAAAACAACAGAGGCAAAAAAAGCCACTCCAAGATCAAATAGCCAAAACTCTCCGAATATTCCGTTCGACTATAATACAGAAGAAAATCTTTTAGGGTCAAAAAGTGTAAATAAAAAGGAAGCGGTAGTTGATCTAAATACAACGCAATATAAATATACTTCTTACTTCGTAAAACTAAGGGAGAAGATATATCAGGTTTGGAATTACCCCGATGAATCTCGTTTTAATAGGGAATCTGGCAATCTAAGAATTGTTTTTACCATAAGAAGTGATGGCCAACTTGAAGACGTAAGGTTACTTAGCTCATCTGGATATCAGAGGCTTGATAATGAAGTGCTTCGAACCATAAAAGTTGCATCACCTTTTTACCCTTTTCCAAGAAGTTGGGAAGAGGAAAAGTTGAAGATACCAGCCACTTTTGATTATAGGCTTGATTCTAGATCGAGGTTTATTAGATAAAATTATTAAATTATTACCCTTTTATTGCCTTTTGATTCTATGACTTCTCCAATCTTAAAGGCCTTCTCTCCAATTTTTTCTAAGTGACTAATAACACTCTCTGAATCGGATTTCGATACTATTAATACAAGACCAATCCCGCAGTTAAAAGTCCTGTACATCTCTTTTTTATCTATATTTCCTGTGTCCATGATGAGTTTCATTATAGGTGGAAAATCAAATGAACTACTATCAATTTCAGTTGATAGATTATCAGGAATAACTCTTGGAATATTATCAATAAGACCGCCGCCAGTAATATGAGAGATTGCATGAATATCAAAATTTGAAGTTATTTCGAGAGCAGTTTTTACATATATCCGTGTTGGTGTGAGAAGTTCAGCACCTAAATTATTTTTAAACCCGTGAGGTTTATCACTTAAATTAAAGCTGCCTATATCAAAAAGCACTTTTCTTGCAAGGGAAAACCCGTTTGAGTGAAGTCCACTTGAAGAAATACCAATTAATACATCACCTGATCTTACCTTCTGACCATCAATATATTTCTTCTGATCTACAAGGCCCACGGCAAAACCTGCAAGATCAAACTCACTATCTTGATAAAACCCTGGCATTTCAGCTGTTTCTCCTCCAGTCAAAACGCACCCAGCTTCAATGCAGCCTTCTGCTATGCCTTTAACTATCTGGGCACCCTGCTGTGCACTAAGATTAGATGTGGCAAAGTAATCGAGAAAAAAAAGAGGTTTTGCACCACAGGTGATAAGATCATTCACGCTCATAGCGACAAGATCAATGCCAACTGTATCGAACTTGCCTGTCATAAAAGCGATTTTAAGCTTTGTGCCAACGCCGTCAGTAGCAGAGATAAGTAAAGGTTTATTTATACCCTCAAGATCAAGAGAAAAAGCCCCCGAGAAACCTCCGAGTGATCCAACGGCATTTTTATTCTGGGTAGATTTAATTAAAGGTTTTATAAGGTCGACAAACCTGTTGCCTTCATCAATATCTACCCCGGAACTTTTATATGTGATTTTGGTCACAAAAAAGCCTTTTACTCCACAACTTTTGTTGAAGTGATAGTAACTGCTTCTTCTGGAACATCTCTGAATGGGCCTGATGTGCCGGTTTTTAAAGCTGCAATTTTATCAACTACATCCATACCTTCAACCACTTTTCCGAACACTGCATAACCAAAATCCCTGGATCCATTATTAAGAAAGTCATTGTCAGCAAGGTTAATAAAAAACTGTGAAGTTGCGCTGTCTACAACACTTGTCCTTGCCATTGCAACTGTGCCGCGATTGTTAGTTACGCCGTTATCCGCTTCGTTTTTGATTGGGTCTTTTGTTGGTTTTTGGTTCATACCATCTTCAAAACCCCCACCCTGAACCATGAAGCCTGGAATGACTCTATGAAAAATTGTGTCATCATAAAAACCTTCATTCACATAAACAAGAAAGTTTTCAACTGTAATTGGTGCTTTTTCCTTATCAAGTTCAAGCTTTATATCGCCATGATTTGTTGAAATTAATACCATTGGGTTCTCTCCTTTTTCATCATTTTCAGTTTTGGCTTCTGTCTCTTCGGTTGCACTATCTTGTGCCGCCGCTTCAGACTGTGCTTCAGTAGTTTCTGTTTTTATTTCGCTTTTTTGCTCAGGTGCCTGATTACAGGAAATAACCAAACCCACACACATAAAAAGAGATGATAATAAAATATTTCTCATATTTTTCCTCCAGTTAAAATAGTATTTATCTAAAATTACACGAATATATTAAAGACAATTAATCTAATTACAAGGAAAGTGACATGGGTAAAGTTGATTTTGGGGTTATGCTCCGGCAGCAAAAAATAGATTTTAATGATATTAAAGAAACTGCAAAGCTTTGTGACGATCTTGGATACCATTCTATATGGTTTTATGACCATGTATTAGGCCAGGGATTAGTGGATATAGACATTTATGAACCCTGGACACTAATGTCTGCTTTATCGACTGTTACATCGAATATAAAGCTTGGCACTATGGTTATTTGTAATGGGTTTCGCCACCCTCCCCTATTGGCTAAGATGGCTTCCACTTTAGATGTGATAAGTAATGGAAGAGTTGAATTTGCAATAGGTGCCGGGTGGTTTGAGCAGGAATTTGATGCTTATGGCTATGAATTTCCAGACACTAAAACAAGAATTGAGATGCTAAGGGAATCCGTATCAATTTTAAAATCAATGTGGACTGAAGAAAAAGCAAGTTTTAATGGAAAGTACTACAAAATAAATGAAGCACTTTGTAACCCTAAACCGGTTCAGAAACCACATATTCCAATATCAATTGGCGGCTCCGGGGAAAAGTATTTATTAAAACTTGTTGCTGAACTTGCAGATGAGTGGAACAGCCCTGCATCCACTGCTATTGATTTTGATCACAAATACTCAGTGCTCAAAAAACATTGCGATATCACCGGCAGAGATATAAAAGATATTAATATCTCGCAACAAACTGTTTGTGTTTTAGTAGAAGACAGATCAGATCTTGAAGAAAAAATGGTTAAAGCCCAAAGACGTTATGGCTTTTTTGGCGAGATAGAAAAGTTTGGAATTATTGGTACTCCCGATGATTGTATCAAGAAGATTTATTCAGATATGGAGAAAGGCATCACTAAATACACAATATTCTTTTCAGATGTAATGAAACCTGAAACTATTAAGCTTTTTGCAAAAGAAGTAATGGGAGAATTTAAGTAGCTGGAGGATTTGTTGTCATCTCTTGCACAGAATCAGCAAAGTCATTTGCATATTCTCTCATCTTTTTAGCAAGTTCCTGATTATTAGTCGCTTTTTCATATGTATCAGCCATCTTCATCATAGTATAGAAATAAAGTGCATTCATCTCAGGTATTTCCATATTCTTTGTCCAAAGATCAATGTTTAAAGAGTTTTTTTCCTCTTTGTCCCACATAGAAAGCAGCATTGCCTCACATTTTTTCAACTGGTTCGTTTCAGATTCAGTAGCTTCCCACAGTATTTCCTCGGGAACATTATCATCACCTAATTTTACTTTTATATTTATTTCTGCTTCACGCGACATTAAATTCTCCAAATAAAAAAAGATATAACAGCATAGTAACTTACCGTTATATCGTTATATCTTATGTTAAAATTAATCTTAAGGTGACCAGGGAAGTCTACTCATATAAGGAGCAATCTTCGGTCCAAAAAAAGCAACAGTGGCAATCAAACCAACAAAGGTAGCAACACCAAGAGCCACATTTGCAGCAACTATCATTGCAATCTTATCTAGTTTTTCTTTATTCAAATTCATTAGTGGCCTCCATAAGCATTTTTCCCTTCAAAGAAAGGGTCACCATATGGTATTAAAGGATACCTGTTTGCAAAAATCAAAAAAGTTGCAAGAAAGGCAGATACAAAACCAAGTGTAATCAAGAAATGGGAAAGACCAAAAGAAAGCCCCTCACTCAAAGATGGAACAATAAGCATAAATTTATCCATCCAAAGCCCTGCAACCGAAACAGCTGATATAAAAACTACTATTGGTGTAAAGATTTTGTTTGTTCTCGGTAGTAATGCAACAAATGGAAATATGAAACAACATGTAAGTACTGCCCATGAAAAACTTTTAAATGGTTCTTCTGCAACCCTTTTAATAACAAATCCTGTTTCCTCAGGCATGTTTGCATACCAAATCGGAAGAAACTGTGAAAACATGGCATATACCCAGAAGAGAGAAAGCCCTTGAAGAATCTTTGCCATATCCCAGTAATGATGATCGGTAAGATATTCATTAAGGCCTAAATAACGTTTTAGGGCAACCGAAATAATGATTGTAAGGCCAATTGCAGCTACAAGGCTTCCCATAAAATAATATGGGCCAAAAAGTGTGCTAAACCAGTGTGGGTCAAGCGACATCATGAAGTCCCAGGAAAAAAAGCTAAAAACGATTGCGTAAACAATGATTATCGCAGGAGCAAGTTTTTTGAGCGTATCCATTTTATCTTTACCATCAAGATCCTGACTAAGAGATGTTTTAAGATAGAAGTAATTCATTACGACAATTATGGCCAGGCCAATTAAGTTTCTTGCCATAACAAAGTTCATATTAAGCCAGATATCTTTTGGGTGATGATAATGCTGCGTTGCGTAAGGGAATAGTACATCTTTACCTATAAAAAGAACAATAAGTAATACGAAAGAAATAATAGTAAAACAAGCAAAACCTTCACTTATTCTCAGAAGTGATCTTCCCCATCTGGCATTTGTAATTCTAAGAATACAGGAAAATACAAGCCCACCCTGTGCTACTCCAGTCCAGAAAATAAAGTTAACAAGGTATACCTGCCAGACTTCCTCTTTGTTCTCTCCATTTGTTCCTATTGCAAAAAATCCTAAACCAACAACAGCAAGGGCAACAAAAAGCAGAATTACCCACTTAGGTATCTGATTTCTTTTATCAAGTATTTCCTGTTTAACAGCCTGGTCCATTTCCTTATTGATTCTCCTCGTTTGTATTAACTGCGCCTGTATTTGTGTTGCCCTGCAGCTTCCTTACATAATTAACAACATGCCATGCGCCTTCACTTGAGATATTTTCACTATATGCCGGCATTAATACTTTTCCACCAAACCGGATATATGCGTAAAGAAAACCATCTGTCCTGGCAACTGTGGCAGGCCCTGCAAGGTTTACAGGATAAAAACCCAACCCTTTTTTAATAATTATTCCATCACCTTTCCCCTCGGGTCCGTGGCAAACCACGCAGTTGTAATCAAACAACTGCTTACCTGTTGAGAGTGAATCGTTAGTTGAGGAAATTGGATTTTGAGTGATTTTTTCAATTTCTTCCCTGTCCGACAAAACAACTTTTTCACCATCTGTAGAAACAGAGTCTTGCGGAAAAACAACAGGAAGTTCATAAGGCTGAATAGAATCCTGAGACCACATGTCCCACGACCATGGAAGCCCGGCAAACGACACACTTCCAAAAATTAAAAGACCAATGATTGAGAATGTTATTGTTTTTCTGGATCTATACAAAATCTTTCAACCTCCGAGCTCGACGCAAAACTAAGCCTTATCAAATTTTATTTCTTCAGCACCTGTGGAGTTAAGTATTTCTTCCACTTTATCAATATTATCTCGCGGGCACACAACCATAATTCCAAATTTATCGTCAGTAAACCTTTCATCATATAACGTTACAGGGGCCCTGTTTCTCAGAAGAGAGTTGATTATCAAACCCATAAATGTAAATAAAGCGCCAAAAAGTATTGTAAGTTCAAACACAATTACTATGTATGGCGGAATAGAAACAATAGGTTTTGCACTTACTGCTATCGGATAAGCAAGTGAAGTAAGAATAGTAAAAGCAAACCCGCATGTTGCACCAAACAAACCACCAAAAAGAGTAAAGAACCTGATTGGACTTTCCGGCAGATCAATTGCTTCCTCTATTTCATGGTTAGGAGCAGGGGAAAACACCTTTAAATCTCCGTAACCCGCCCTCTTTAATTTATGAACAGCATCTATTACCAAATCAACGTATGAATATATTCCAAGTACACCCTGGTTCATGACTTAATGTCCCCCTTTTTTTGGTACTGGAAGAGTTTCTTTAATTTCAGCTATTGATATTGATGGAAGCGTTTTTACAAATATTAGAAAGAACATAAAGAACCATGCAAAGCTTCCAATTGTTATCCCGGCTTCAACAAAAGATATTTTATATACACCCCAGGCGCCAGGATCAAATTCATGGGAAAGTGAGATAACAATAATATTAAATCTCTCAAACCACATTCCTACATTTATAAGAATAGAGATAATAAATAGTGCTTTAATGTTGCGTCTTACCTTTTTAAACCATAAGGCTATTGGCACAATGCAGTTGCATATAACCATAGTCCAGTAAAAAAGGGCGTAGTCACCTGTGGCCCTGTAAACAAACTGGCCCCATTCATAAGGGCTTCCACTATACCAGGCCATTATAAACTCGGTGCCGTATGCATAACCTACAATACAGGAAGTAAGTATTATAAGCTTTGACATCCCATCATAGTTATCAAGGGTTATATAGTCTTCAAGACTAAATATTTTTCTAATTGGAATAGTGAGTGTAATAACCATTGCAAGACCGGAGAAAATGGCCCCTGCAACAAAATATGGAGGGAATATAGTTGTATGCCAACCTGGCACATTGCCCATGGCAAAATCCCATGATACCACGCTGTGTACAGATAAAACAAGTGGTGTGGCCAGGGCTGCAAAAAACAGATATGCCCTTGTGTAGTGAAGCCATTCCCAGTTGGATCCTTTCCAGCCAAAAGAAAGAATAGTGTAAATAATTTTTCTTGGAGTTTCTTTTACTTTATCCCTTACTGCCGCAATATCCGGGATCATACCAATAAGAAAGAAAACAGAACTTACAGTAAGATAGGTTGTTACAGCAAAAACGTCCCAAACAAGCGGTGATTTAAAATTAACCCAAAGCTCTCTTGAGTTAGGGTAAGGAATAAGCCAAAGAAAGTTCCAGGGCCTTCCAAGGTGAATAATAGGAAATAGACCTGCAGTCAATACAGCAAAAACCGTCATACCTTCAGCTATCCTGTAAATTGACATTCGAAAACGGGCCCTGAATAAAAACAGTATCGCCGAAATAAGGGTTCCTGAGTGGGCAATACCAACCCAGAATACGAAGTCTGTTATGTAGACACCCCAGAATACAGGGTGGCGATAACCGGCAACTCCAAGACCAGTGGTAACCTGATAAATAAAACACGAGGCCCCAAGGCCGACAAACATCAATGTAGGAATAAAAAGTGCCCACCACTTTGCAGATGGTTTATCAAGCATTCTGATAACATCTTCCGTTACCCTTGCGTAGGTTATAGGATTTTTGGGTGGATCAATAAGAGTGTTCATTATACTTTTTCCTGTTTAACTTTTTTAAGATAAGTGATTCCGGGCTTTGCATTAATCTCTTCAAGCACTGCATAACCTCTTTTATCATGTGAAAGTTTTGCCACTTTGCTATCTTCATCAATAAGGTTTCCAAAAACAATTGCATCACTCGGACAAACCTGCTCGCACGCAGTTTTGAATTCACCTTCTTTTACCAGTCTGTTTTCATCTTTAGCTAAATCTTTTGCATAGGTAATTCTTTGTACACAGAAAGTACATTTTTCCATTACCCCTTTTGACCTTACCGTTACATCAGGGTTTAACTGCCAGTTAAGTGGCGCAGGAATTTTATACTCAAACCAGTTAAATCTTCTTACCTTGTAAATACAGTTATTTGCGCAATACCTTGTACCAACACACCTGTTGTAAACCATGCCATTTAGGCCTTCAGGATTATGATAGGTTGCATAAACAGGGCAAACCGGCTCGCACGGGGCATTCCCGCAATGCTGACAGAGCATAGGGATAAACCTTGTATCAAGACTTCCGTCTTCATTTTTTTCAAAAAACCTTTCAATTCGAATCCAGCCCATCTCACGTCTTTTCGCAACTTCTGATTTTCCAACAAATGGAATATTGTTTTCAGCATAACAGGCAGTCACACAAGCTCCGCAACCAGTGCATTTATTGAGGTCAATATTCATAGCCCATCTGTATTTTGCATACTTTTTTTCTGGATAAAAATCAGGATGTTCTTCATGTGATTCGTGATGGTCATCATTATGGCTCAACTTTTCAAGTGAAATTGCCTGTGCAATTCTTCTATCTTCCTGGCTAAGTGAATATTGTGTTCTTACTAAAAGATCTTCATTACCTGTTTTTACAAGATTTACTTTAGTCGACAACCATGCAAAACCCTTTGAAAGATCATCAAAAGAGGAAGGAAGTATATTAAGAGGATTAACACCTCTATCTTTAGCATATCTACCGTAGCTTTTATGACCTTGCCCAAATGGAACTGCAACTGTGTCAGGCCTTATTCCTTCATAAACAAATACCTGGGTTTCAATAGAACCCAGTGGTGATTCAATTTTAACGAATGACCCTGTTTTTAAACCAAGTTTGGAAGCGGTATCTGGATGAACCTCCACCCATGAATCCCAAACAGAAGTTGTAAGCGCTTCGGGAAGTTCCTGAAGCCAGGGTTTATTAGCACCCCTTCCATCAAGAAATCTGTAAGAGGGATAAGTAATAAAATAATAATCTCCATCTTCACTGAAAACAGGTGGTTTAAAAACAATTGAGTCTAATTTCGGAGAAAGTGTAACGATCTGTTCTGGCTGATCAACTGTAACAACTCCGTTTATAAGTGCTTTTTCCCAAAACTCATCAAAACGCATTCTGGGTTCAACATATTCACCAACTTTTTTCCAGGCGCTTTGAAGATACTCAAGATAAGTATTTTCAGTAAATGTGTCTTTTAATGATTCATTTGATTTGGTTGAACTAATTAAAATATCGCCTGCTGACTTTGTATTGAAAATTTGGTTCATTACAGGCTGAACAATGCTTATAATACTTTTTCTTGGTTGATAATCACCCCAGCTTTCAAATGACGAACTTTCTGGAAGAACCAGCTTTGCATGCTCTGATGTTTCATCAGTAAAAGAAGATAAAGAAACTATATATCCAACATTAGCAAGCGCTTCTCGCACATTTAGCTCAGAAGGCAAAGTGAAGAGCGGGTTAACATTGTGCACTATGAGAAGCTCAACATTTCCTGCCCTCATATCGTCAACAAGGTTTTTTATTTCTCCATAGCTGCTTGTATTTGA
Source organism: Deltaproteobacteria bacterium (assembly GCA_029262295.1). Taxonomy (GTDB): domain Bacteria; phylum Desulfobacterota_D; class UBA1144; order Nemesobacterales; family Nemesobacteraceae; genus JAJCZR01. The sequence continues at coordinate 35,870 of JAJCZR010000009.1, forward strand.
AATTGAGAGGGTGTCTGAAAAATCAACAGTTTTACCAATATTTCCGCATATGTAATTAAGAATATTTACTGCAACATGAGTCTCGGTTGCGTTTGAAGCAGTATTTGCAACACCACCACCAATTGCAAGGCTCTTGTTTGTTGCAAATTCTTTTGCAATTTTCTCTATTAATTCTGGTTTTACTTCTGTAAGTTCAGATACAACTTTAGGTGTAAAGCTTGATACTTTTGCTGAAACATTGCCCGGAGAAACTTTTCCCCAACCTTTATTTATAATTACATTTGCTATTCCTAAAGCCAAATACTGTTCAGTTCCGGGTTTAATGTCGACCCACTTGTCTGCACTAGCCGCAGTCATGGATGATCTTGGCTCAACATGAACTATCTTTCCGGTTTTACCATCTTTAACTTCTTTTAGTTTTGAAAATCCAGCTGTATTATTAACAGGTGAAAGCCAGGTTTCAAGGTAATCAGCACCAAATGAAAGCAAGTAATCTGCTTCCTCAATTTTATAGGAAGGAATCTCCGCTTTTCCAAAAGTTATCTCATTTGCCTTCTTGATTGGTTCATGAGAAAAAGTTTCATACATGTAGTGCTTTCCACCACCTGTAGCTTTAAGCCAGTCTTTAACCAAACTTCCATAAGTGCCGGAGATATTATTGCTAAGATAAACAATTTTATCCCCTTTCCCTTCAGACTTTAGCTTTGAAACCCTATCCGCAAGTTCTTTAAGACCTGCTTCCCATCCGACAGGCTCCATTCTTTTAACTTCATTGTTGTATCTAAAAGGGGATCTTACTCTGTCTGGATTGTAAAGACCCTGCAGGGAAGCCTGACCCATTGCACAGGTTTTCCCTTTACTTATTGGGCTGTTTGGGTTTCCTTCAACTTTTATTGCCCTTCCTTCTCTGTTTTTAACTATAATTCCACATCCTGCAGAACATTCTCTGCAAGTTGAACTATAAAATTTAGGAATTCCAGGAATTACATTTTCAGGAGGGATGACATAAGGAATTATTTGTTCAACAGGATCAGAGCAGCTGGAAGCAACGGCCGCAGTGCCACCTGCAACACCAATTATTTTAAGAAAATCTCTTCTCTTTATACCGCTCTTCTTCTCTTTTTGAGACATTAATGATCCTCCAAACTAATAATGGCAGGTAAGACAATCCCGAAGTTCATCAAGATGTTGTTCGTTATCCGCATTTTGCTTATGACAACTAAGACAAAAACCCATTCTCAGACTTTTTGCTTTGTATACAACATCCATCTCCGCCACCTCTCCATGACAGGTTGTACATTCAAAACCTTTTTTAATATGTCTTTTGTGATTAAATCTTACATAGTCTGGCATTGTTGTTACTTTTATCCAGGGAATAGGTTCTTTTCTTTGCCAGTAACCTACAACTTTTGAAATTTCGTTTTTTAAATTTATTGTCTGGCCACCCTCTGTTGTATATTCAACATCCCTACCTTTCACCTGAGAGTGACATCCTATACATTTTTGTACAGATGGAATTCCAGGATTTGGTGAAATAGCCACATAGCTATGGCATGTTTCACAAGGAATCTCATTTTCACCTGCATGAATTTTATGACTGAATAAAATGGGCTGGCTTGGGCCTTTATCATCACTTTGAGCTTTATCAGTGTAAAAATAGCCGCCTAAAACTACACCGATTGCTAGCAAAAAGAGGGGTAAAAATTTCAGTTTTTTGGTCATATTATAAAAACCCTGGAGAAACTGCTGTATTCTCGGGAAAGCATTAACAAGCTCCCCCTCAAATCGGTAACTATTTATATCATGATAAGGTTTTCTGTCAAGTAAAAACGGGCAATCTCAATTGTGGACTTAAAAGGTCTAAATTATTATATAATTTGCGTAATCCCTATAACTATTTGTAAACATTGAACAATTAACTTTTTCGTTTAATTATGGGAAATAAAATCACTAACCTTAATTTATTTTTCACAAAGTATTAACAAATTTTTCATAAATAAAACTTCCACCAAAAATAGATGAAAAATAGTTCTCAAGACAAGATTTTATTGTCTTTATTTTTTCATCATCAAAATAAATTTTGCCAAAATGAGGTATAACACCCAGCAGGTTCAATTTGTATAAATCATTAAAAACATCAAGATTTGTTAAAGATGCTATATCAGGACTCGTTTGAAACCCATTTATTATGAGCCCGAGAAAGCTGATGTTTTTTTGCCTTAAATATTCCACTGATAAAAGAGTATGGTTGATTGTCCCCAAGCTTGGCCTTGTAACAAGAATTACCGGGGTATCAAGATCAGATGCAAGATCAGCAATCAAGTAGTCTTTCAAAATTGGCACGTAGAGACCGCCAGCCCCTTCAACCAAAGTAATGTCGTATCTTGAAATATATTCTTTACAATGAGTGATTATTAAATCCAAGGGTATGTCACAACCCTCAATCTTAGCTGCAGAGTATGGTGAAAGTGGTTTTTGCAAACGGAAAGGACAAACTTCATTAAGATCAAATTTTTCATCCAAAATTTTATAAATAAACTCAACATCAAGAAATGGTTCTGATTCAGTACCAGTTTGGAAAGGCTTTATTACCCCAACTTTTTTTCCTAAACTTTTCAAATGAGATGCTAAAAGTGAAGTTACAACAGTTTTACCAACAGATGTATCAGTGCCACTAATAAATATTGCTTTGGGTAAATTTTCCATAATCAATTATGGATTTAAAAGCCTAGTTCCTTTACCTTCTCACTTACTTCTTCACTGTGTTTCTTTGTATTAACCTTTTTCCAGATGTGCTTTATCTCGCCGCCTTTATCAATAAGGAATGTCACTCTTTTAGCTGTTCCAAAAGCACTTTTTACACCATACAGGTTTATAATCTTTTTACTCTTATCACTTATAAGCGGAAAATTAAGTTCATACTTAGCTTTGAAATTTTCATGTGCTTTTACTCCATCTGTACTGACTCCAAGCACCTGCACACCCAGTTTTTCAAGTTCGTCCTTTCCATCTCTCAAAGAGCATGCCTCTTTTGTACACCCGGGTGTATTATCTTTTGGGTAAAAATAAAGTGCAACAATCTTATCTTTATAAAAATCGCTTAACCTGATTTTATCTCCACCATAAGTTTCCGATTCAAAATCAGGTGCTTTGTCACCGACATTTAATACGTCAGACATTTAAAAACCCCCGGAATAGCTATTATTTAATTGGCCTTGCAAAAAAGGACTCTTTTGATTGTCATTCCCAAATGTTTTTATCGGGAATCTATTAATTTTATAATAAGAATAATTAATTGGAGAAAAAATCAAATAAAGTATTTACAGAATTTGTGTTAAAACATACCAAGACTTTCTTTTGCTGCCTCACTCATCTTACTTGGGTCCCATGGCGGTTCCCATACTATCTCTATATTTACTTCGTCAACGCCTTCCAGCTCTTCTACTAAATATTTTGATTCAGAAACTATTTGCCCGGCTGCCGGGCATCCGGGAGATGTCATAGACATATCAATATCAACCTTACTTCCTTCAACCTTGATCTTATAAACAAGGCCAAGGTTTACAATATCAATAGGTATCTCAGGATCATAAATCTCACTTAGAATTCCAAGAACATCTTCTTCAGTTACTTTTTTTGTTTCATTTTCAGACATATTAATAATTACTCACTTTCTCTAATTGATATATTTTCAAAATCTATAGTTTTGTATAAAAACACCTTTTCCGTTCTCACCTCGGGGGGTTGGATCAGTGTATCCAAATCCACTTTATCACTTTTAGTATTCCCCGCAGGAGTATCTTCCATTTTAAAAAGCTTATTTATCATATCTCCTAAACCCATTTTATAACCTCCAGATATTAACAAATAAATTATAATGCGAAATCAGTCTAAACAAAAGCTTTATTCTTTATTATAAGTTTCTTTATTGATTTTGTCTGCTGTAAGTTTGGCATCATACATTGAAACTCCGGTAAGAAAAAGAATTGCTATAGAATAACCAAAGACTATAATCATGGTGTTTGAATCAATCGTTTCTAAATTGTCAAAACCACTTTGCTTCATGATTGAGTATGGCTTACTCATCAACATATAAACTGCAATAAATAGTCCGGATATGATAAAACCTTTTTTAAACTGGCCATTATAAATTTGACCAAGACCTGGGAACAAAAAAGAAAGGAAAAGTGCAAGATATGGTCTTTTTATATTTTCTTTGCCTTCATTCATATTACTATAAAAGCTGCTTAAGCTTTTCTCCTGGTTTGTCTGCTCTCATAAAACTCTCACCTATCAAAAAAGTTTCTATCCCAAAAGCCGATAGTTGATCAATATCATTACGGGAAGAAATTCCACTTTCTGCAATTACAATTTTATTGTCTGGAATTTCCCTTGAAAGGTTTTTGGTTACGTCTAATGAAACATTAAATGTCTTAAGATCCCTGTTATTTATTCCTATTATTTTGGAGTTTGCTTTAAGTGCAATATCAAGCTCATCTTCAGTATGTACTTCTACTATTGCGCTCATCCCTAAAGAGCGGGTGATATTTAAAAACTCTTTTATCTGCACAAACTCTAGTGCAGCAACAATCAAAAGAATAAGGTCAGCTCCATAATATCTTGCTTCATATATTTGATACGGGTCAATTGTAAAGTCTTTTCTCAAAAGTGGGATTGAACATATTTTTTTTATATCACTTAGATATGAAAGCTCCCCCTGAAAAAATTTTTTATCTGTAAGAACAGAAAGTGCAAACGCTCCTGCTGATTCATAATCTTTTGCTATTTCGAGATAATTAAAATCTTTCCTTATAACTCCTTTAGATGGAGATGCTTTTTTTATTTCAGCAATTATCTTCACTCCACTCATACTTTGATGTTTATCAATTACATCAATTGGCGGTTCTAAATTCTTTATTTTAGTTTCAAGATCGCCAAGAGGCAGCTTCTTTTTGCTAATCTTTAGTTCTTCTTTCTTATGAGCGATTATGTCGTCAAGGATCATTTAGTTGAATTTGCCTTTGTAAATTCAGATAGTTTTTCTAGTTTTTTATGGGCGTTACCATTTAAAATCGAGTTTGAAGCAATTCCCATTGCTTCTTTCAGGTTTTCTGCACTACCCGCCACAAGAATTGCAGCTGCAGCATTTAATACTGCCACATCTCGTTTAGGCCCGATTTCATCACCTTTTAAAATAGAAAGTGTGATCTCCGCATTTTCTTTTGCACTCACGCCGCCTTTAAGATCAGAAAGTTGTGCTGGATTAATTCCAAGTTCAATTGGATCAATCTGATGTGTTTTTACAACACCTTCTTTAAGCTCAGCCACACTTGTTTTTCCGGTAATAGTGATCTCGTCCATTGAATCAGCTCCGTGAACAACCATTGCCCTTTTTGAACCAAGGTTTCGAAGCACTTTTGCAATAGGTTTTAGAAGTGATTCAGAATATACACCAACTAACTGGTGCTCAACGGAAGCCGGATTTACAAGTGGCCCAATCACATTAAAAATAGTGCGGATACCAATCTCTTTTCTGGTTTTGGCAACGTATTTCATTGCTGAGTGATAGACAGGTGCAAACATAAACACTATTCCAGTTTCATTTAAACATTGCTCGGCAGCTTCGGGGGTAATGTTTATATTTACTCCAAGCTCTTCAAGTACATCAGCACTTCCCACCAGGCTTGAAACCGATCTGTTGCCATGTTTGGCAACAGGGACCCCTGCCCCGGCTGTAATAAATGCAGCAGTTGTGGAAATATTAAAAGTACCGTTACTGTCACCACCCGTACCGCACATATCAACCACATTTTTAAGGTTGGTTTTTATCTTTTTTGCCTTGCTAATAAGTGATCTGGCAACACCTGTAATTTCAGGGATTGTTTCACCTTTCATTCTAAGGGCAACAAGAAAAGCACTTATCTCAGCATCACTAAGCTCTCCCTGCATCATTAGATTCACAACATTCGTGATCTCTTCTTCTTCAAGATCTATTCTCTCTACAAGTTTTGCAAGGGATTCTTTAATCATGATTTAGCTCACCTTTTTCATTTGCTGTTTTGATTTTGTCGAGCATACCATTTATGAAAGAGCCCGAATCTTCTGCTCCAAATTTCTTTGCAATTTCAATAGCCTCGTTAATGGTAACAGCAGGCGGAATAGTCCTCAAGTAGACCATTTCGTATATTGAAATTCTTAAAATATTTTTGTCTATTTTTGATATTCTGTAAATTTTCCAGTTTTGGGAATAATTTTCTATAAGTTTATCAATTGCATCGATATGCTGGCATGTACCACTTGAAAGGAGCACTGCAAAATCAGTTATTTCTTCAGAAATTTCTTCATCAAGTGTTGAGGAAAAAAGCTCAAACTCACTTTTAAAATCAAACTCACAAAGCTTCTCAGACCTTATTTTGGTATCATATTGATAAAGAAATTGAAGAGCAGTTTCCCTTGATATTCTTCTTTTTTTCATAAGAAGAGGTTAGAGCTGTTTTGAAAGGTCTGCCATCTCTATTGCAGATAGAGCAGCCTCACTACCCCTGTTGCCAGCTTTCACGCCAGCCCTTTCAATAGCCTGTTCAGTTGTCTCTGTTGTGATTATCCCGGAAGTAACAGGCACTCCTGTTTCAAGAGCAATACCGGATATATCTTTTGTCACCTGAGATGCAAGAAAATCAAAATGAGAGGTTTGTCCCCTGATAATTGCACCTATCGCAATCACGGCACTATATTTTTTGGAAAGGGCCGCTTTTTTTACTGCATAAGGAATTTCAAAAGAGCCGGGCACTCTTATTACATCGATATTTGCCTCTTTTACACTGTGCCTTAAAAGAGTATGTACGGCTCCATTTATCATAGGGGTCGTAATTAAATCATTTACCCTGCTTGCAACAATAGCAAACTTGTGTTGCTTTGCATCGAGTTTTCCTTCAATTACATTAGGCATAATCGCTCCTTATTTATCAACAACAGATAAGACATTTCCATAATCATCTCTTTTATCAGTTGCCGAACTTTCTTTATTGTAAGAAGATGTATCAATTGCAACCCTGGTTACTATCTTTAATCCAAACCCTTCAAGTCCTTTTACTTTTGTAGGGCTATTAGTAAGCAAGTTAATATTCCTTACACCCAGATCCCTTAGTATCTGAGCCCCTATACCATAATTCCTTAACTCAGATATTGAACTGCTTTCATTTGAGGGTTTGGGATTACCTTTTTTAAGATTTTTATCTTTATACTCGTTAATCACATTTACTAAACCGTTATTTTGATTCTCTTGCCTTATATAAAGTAAAACGCCGCAACCATTTTTTTCTATTTGCTTCATTGATTCAATCAAATACGCCCTGCTGTTATTATAAGACGATTCAAAGATATCGCCCATAATGTAATCTGAGTGAACCCTCACAAGAATATCTTCAGAAGAGTTTATTTCCCCTTTCACAAAAGCTATATGTTGTTCTGAATCAATATCATTTTCGTAAACTATGGCATTAAACACACCGTTTTGAGTGGGCACCTCAGCTTCTGCCACTCTTGATACAAAACTTTCATTTTGAAGCCTATATCTTATAAGGTCGGCAATAGTTGTAATCTTTATTTTATGTTTTTTCGAGAATTCCAAAAGGTCTTCAAGCCTTGCCATATCACCATCATCTTTCATTATCTCACAGATAACTGATGCAGGTTTTAGCCCGGCAATCTTTGAAATATCTACAGATCCTTCAGTATGCCCTGCCCTAACAAGCACCCCGCCTTTTCTTGCAATAAGGGGAAACACATGCCCTGGGCGAATAAAGTCTTCCGGCTTTGATTCATCAGATATAGCCTGTTTAACAGTTGATGCCCTGTCATAAGCTGAAATTCCTGTTGTAACATCTTTTTTGGCATCTATTGGAATTGTAAAAGCTGTGTGTTCTAGCACCTCGTTATATTCAGGCATCATTGGCTGAAGTGCGAGACGGTCTGCATCATCTTTTGTTAGAGAAAGGCAGATCAAGCCTCTTCCATGTGTTGCCATAAAATTTATTATCTCTGGTGTTGCATGTTCAGCTGCTACAACAAAGTCGCCTTCATTTTCCCTGTCTTCATCATCAACAAGAATAACAAGTTTTCCATTCTTAATATCTTCTATTACTTCTTCTACTGGTCTAATTTTCATAATTTACAACCTTATTATTGGAAAGTATAACAAAGAAAGACATTTTAATATATTTAAGAGGGTCTTTTTGTCAAAAATTCTAATCCTAATATACCAAATAATTCTATATTGTTAAGATTGAATGATTATCTTGACTTTTATAGCTATGGAGGTACTTTTTGTCTAGCTTAACCAACCGGAGAACCTCCAATGATTAACCCCTATACCAAAAAAGAAGAAGATTTTGATTATTTTGACGAAGACTTGGAAGATGAAATCGACGAGCTCTTTGAAGAACTTGAAGAACTTTATTACGATGAATTAGAAGACGATGATGAAGATTTTGAGGAAGAAGAGCGAATCCTTCATTAAAATATTCTTGAGGTAGATATATGCAATATTTACACACAATGATAAGAGTTGGTGACCTTGATAAATCAATAAAGTTTTACACAGAAGTAGTAGGACTCACTCATCACAGAACCACTGAATACCCTGATGGCAAATTTACCCTCGCATTTCTTGGCTATGGTGGAGATTCAGAACCTTTTTTGGAACTCACTTACAACTGGGATACAACCGAATATACTCATGGCGAAGGTTATGGGCACATGGCTTTTGGCGTTCCAGATATATATGCTACTTGTGATAAGATAGAAACAGCAGGTGGAAAAGTTACAAGACCTCCCGGCCCAATGAAACACGGAACCACCGTAATCGCCTTTGTTGAAGACCCTGATTCTTATAAAGTTGAGTTGATCGAGAGAAAGGATTAACGGCATGTCATCCCAGACTCGATCTTGGATCCAGTATTTTGACTCTAATTTATTATTACATCTTAGAATTCACTAGATAAATACAATAGTATTAATAAGCTATTAGTTTTTCTTTTTCATCATTCTGGATTCCAAATTAAACTTGTGCTGAACTAGATTCAGTATTTGGAATGACAATGAAGGATAGTCGATTTTCTAATCACTATTTTCCAACTACTAATCTTCTTCTGAAAAACATTGCTGCAAACCCAACAATGGCTGGAATAAGCATTACAAAAAAGTTGCTTAGTGCATTTGTCTTACTTGTATTAGTAGGAGCTATTGAGCACCCTCCACCATCTCCATCACATTCATCAAGTTCATTTAGCAATATATCTATGAACTCTGAAAACTCTTCATTTGAGTTATCCGATCTTACTTCTATCTCTGCAACCGCAATTCCTTGTGCATCTTCATCATCAAGACATAGTCCTAAATCAAGATCTAGTTCTGATGGAAACTCATCTACAACACAAATTATATCAGCGTCGTCCAAAGACACATTTGCCGTTTCACTTTCGTCAACAAACACGCAGTCACCCACATTAGGAATTAAGTTTGCAAAAAGTAATTTTACTTCAGGTGGAATATTAACAAGTATTTGTCCACCACCTGAAATTCCACTTCCTATTCTTATCTCCACTCTTGTTCCATCACCATCTGTTCCTTCATTAATAATTTCTATTATATTGTTGTCATCATTCTCTTCATCACACTCACCAGGCTCTCCACTTCCTTCAAAACCATCGTCACAGGCGCAGGTCCTGCCGGATTCGTCATCAGGTCCGTCTATAATATCTGTGCAAATTGCGTTATCATCACATGGATTGTTTTCGCATGCATCTATTTCTTCATCTGGAATTGGATCACATGTAACTCCATCTGAATTAAGAGCAAATCCTTCATTACATCCGCAAGTTCTTCCATCTTCAACATCTAAGGCAGGAGCAGGTAAATCTGTGCATGTTCCGTTTACTGAGTCACACGGATTATTAACACAAGCATCTATATCCATGTCACAAGTGTCACCTTCTAATCCAGTTCCTGAGCAATCACAGGTAAATGCATTGGCTCCATCATCAGTACAAGTTCCACCATTACATGGGTTTGGTGAACAATCATCCAAGTCATTAAATGTAGCCGTGCACGTATCAGTGCAGCTATCTGGAGTGTCATCATCACTCAGGTCGCCCACTGGATTGATTACTCCGCTTGAATCACAATCACCACTAAAACCGGCAAATTCAGAACCTGGATCCTCGGCTGCATCAAAATCTACATCGCCTCCAAACTCCTCCTGGATAGTGCATGTTGGCCCATTTGTTTCATCGCAATTAATTCCATTTCCTGTGACTGTGCCCTGACCATCACCTTCAACATTTACATTCACATCACATTGAAGAGTGTTTGTGAATACACAATCCAGAAATTCATCAGTTGAAACAATAGTCGCATCAACTGTGCCTGCCATATTATCTATTAGCGGGGCGGAACCAATTGTTGAAGCACCACAATCTATATCAAGTGCAAAATTGCCCGGAATATCTTCAGTAATTCTTATATCACCTGTTGGGATAATAGTGGTATCCATATCCGTATCATCCAGAGTAAATTCATTAAGCAGCAAATCGGAATCTGTAATTATTGATACATCAAAATCAAAACCCATACCTCCGGTAGGTTCAGTAAGCTTAGTGACCTTGGCTGTTGTAGTTGGTTGATCCTCATATGATCCTATATCACATATAACAGCAATCCTGGGAAAAGATCTTTGATCTAAATTATTTACTGGATCAGCCTCACAGGTTGTAGAATCTCCATTATTTATTGCTGGACTTCCTGATAACAGAGCATGAGTTTCGGTAGGGCCACCATTATTTTGAAGCGGGCCCAGGTTAGGATCAGATCCAACAATATTATTATTATCACCATTTGCTAAACCGCAGGAAGTATCATCACCTTCGCTGTCTTCAATAAGATTATTTCCGCCATCGTTAACAGTTCCACCACTACTAGCAATTGATCCACTACCGGTATTATCACAATCACCGCCACTTACTCCGTTTGTTGTGCTATTTGCCACTATAGTATTGGTAATATTTAAAGTGCCACTAAAAACAAGAATTCCTCCACCATTTGTAGATTCATTATCTGTTATGGTTGAATTTGTAACAGTTACGGTTGAACCACTTATTGAAAATCCTCCACCGCCATCAACAGAAGTATTGCCTGAAATCGTACTGTTTGTAATTGTAATCACTGCACCCGATGCGTTTGCTATTGCACCGCCATTATCATTTCCGCCTCCGTCAATAGTTGTATTTCCAGAAAGAGTGCTACTATCTATTGTTACTGTCCCACCAAAACTGAAAATTGCTCCTCCATCACCGGCTGCAGTATTATTAGAAATAGTGCTGTTGTTAATAACCAGAATTGGATCAGGGTCACCAAGTCCCAAATTGTCAATTGCTCCTGAATCACCTGCTGATTGATTATCTGTTATGACACTATCGTTAATTGTCAAAGAACCTTCATTTAAAAAAGCGCCTCCTCGTCCAGAAGAGCTGCCGCCTGTAACGGTTGTGTTGTTGATAGTCAGAATTCCTATATCTTCAATTTCAAAAATTCTAAAAAGATCCGAACTATCTCTTTCTATTGTGCTTCCATTCCCATTAATAGTGATATTTGTAGTTATTAAAGGAAGACCATTATTACCATTGTCTACAGCAGTAAGGGTTTGAGTACTGCTTGCTGGAAGATTTATTACATCATCGCCGTTACCATCATCACAGCCATTGCCCATTGAAATATCATCATTTGCAGAGTTAATTGCTTCAATTAGTGTGCAGTCAACACCATCTACATCAATACTGGCAGCGAAAGATGAGTTAACTGAGAAAAAAAAGGAGAGAATTAATACAGCAAGTAGATACTTACAACTTGCCCAAATTATATTTTTTTTATTAAAATTATCCGGTGTGAACTTTTTTGTTTCAACTAGCATACAACCCCTCAAAAAAATGTACTACGAATTAAAGGTTAATATTATCATAAAACCGCTTATCAGTCAGCTAAATTCATTTTATCGTTTGCAACTTAAAAAAACTTTGGACTCTATGAATTCTTCTTATAAGCAAATAAGAAATACTAAACATTAGAGGAACAAGCATTATCAAAAAGTTGCTTAGCGCACTTGTTCTATTTGTATCCCCCCCAGAAGCTATTGAACATCCTCCACCATCTCCATCATCACTATCAGAATCAGTATTGTCATCAGAATCTGGCTCGCACTCTTCCAAAGCATTTAGGACAATTTGAATAATATTATCAAATTCTTCCCCGGGCATGTTATCAAGGGCAACTTCCACTTCTGCATTTGCAATGCCAGAAAAGTTATCCTGCCTGCAAAGTCCGATTAATAAATCCAAGTCTTCCGGAAATTGATTTATTTCACAGGAAACATCAATATCAACAAGATTTGTATTCTGAGCCGGCTCAAATATCTCACAACTTCCTATATCCGGACTTAACTCAGTAAAAAGCGGTAATACTTCTTCCGGAAGGTCAACAAGTATCTCCCCGCCTCCACCAACATATTGATTAATACCAATCGGAACGATTACTCCTTCATCATCACTTTGCCCGTCACCAATTACAACATCATCTGAATCACTGTCGTCATCATCGTCGTCGTCACCTTCCATATCGTCATCATCATCGCCAGGCGGACCATCATCATTATTATCCACCGGATCACATGCATCACCAATACCGTCCATATCACTATCCTGCTGACCGGAATTGGAGTTTGTCGGACAGTTGTCACACACATCCCCTAACCCATCACCATCAGCATCACTCTGCGCAGGATTAGTAATTGTTGGACAATTATCCCCATTATCACAAATTCCATCATTATCAGCGTCAGGACCATCATTAGATGGGTCTGCAGAACCACCGGATGGGGCATTTGCACAATCAAAACAAGAATCTGCATCGCCATCAAACATCGAGCACTGAATATCATCACAATCTACAAAAGCATTGCCATCATCACTCACACCATTAGTGCAATCTTCGGGACAGGAAAGGCTTCCCGCGCAATCACCGTCATTGCAGTCAATAGTGCCGTCGCCATCATTATCGCCTAAATCACTGCAATCATTTTCAGGCATTTCACATGTTATTCCGCCCGGGCCTTCTTCACCTTCACATTGAGGGTCGGCACAATCAAAATCACCATCCACATCATTATCTTCTCCATCATTGCAAATAGTTTCTCCACCCGGTTCACATACTTCTCCATTTGGCCCAGTCTCACCCGCGCAATCAGAATCTTCACAATCCGTATCACCATCAGTGTCATTATCCACATCGTCATTACATACTTCACCTGCTGCAGATGCAGGCACAACTGCCAAGGCTACAGGATCAACACCTGTTTCCCCTTCACCGGAATCATTAAAATCACTTACTACACTTCTGTTGCTACCATCAATACTAAATAAAGCTCCATTCTTATTAGTTCCGGAATCCTGATCAA
>JAJCZR010000010.1 GCA_029262295.1 Deltaproteobacteria bacterium
CGTGTAAATCCCGGCATCTCGGCAATTTTCTTCCAGGTTCTGTTTTCAAGATCAACTTCTGCAAGGCTTCCCATACCTGATTCGAGAACCCAGAGTTTATCCTGATATACTCTAGGCGAGTGAGGCATTGAAAGGCCACGAAGAAGTATTTCATTGGTTTCAATGTCCATCAATATTCCGCCGTTTCTCTTGTTATTTCTCCAGCCTCCCTGAGTGTTTGTCTCACCAAGAGCGGTCACGTACTTTGGTTTTCCATCTACAATTGCGAGACCATTTAAATGGCATCTATCTTCCGGGGCATAAGCACTTACAAAAGGTGGACGCCAAACCGGTGTAAAGCTATGATGTTCATCAATCTTGCATAAGCAGCAAAACCTGGTGTTTACTATCCAAAGTTCACCATCAGCATCATAAGACATTTCATGAATATCAATATCGCCAGTCACATGAACATGCCTTGGTATATAACATGAATCATGCTTGTCCTTTGGTTCAAGTTTGGGGGCAACTGCGGGCACATTTCGGTAATACCAGATCATGTTTGCACCGCCGATCGTAAGGCGGTTGTCTTTCACGGCAATACCCATTGGTTTACCAAATGTTTTGAAATGTGTGTTTAAGGCAGCCCCATCATTTCTAACAATAATAAGTTTTCCTGCCTGATAAGTTGATACTGCAAGACTAATGTTAAGCTGTTTAAAAATCCCGGGAAGGTTGGAAGTATGAACGCTTTTTAATGGTTCAGCCTGCAGCTTTGCGTCATTACCTTTGTTTTCAATACCTTTACTTTCGAGCTTTTGATCTGTCTTTTCTTCAGCCATTTTATAATTATCCGGTTGTTTTTAAACTTTCTCAGTGTTTTCACGAAGCCAGTTTTCAAGTTTATCATACTCAAAAGTATGGCTTTCTATTGAACCATTAATAAATTTCCATGTATTTTTTGGTGATGCAGTAATTTTATATCCATTTACTCTCAGAAAAGTGTCGGTTGCTGCAAATCCAATACGTTTATTGCCATCAACAAATGGATGATTATTGGTCAGGCTCTCCCAAAGAGCTGAAGCCTGCTGAAGAATATCATCATAGTAGCCACTCTGGGGTCTGTGCAATGCTGAATCTAGAGCGCCAAAATCTCTAAGCCCTTCACTTCCTCCAAATCGTTTGATGAGTATGTAATGCATCGAAAGAATTTCAAGAGCATTAAGATAGATAATCACTTAGCCAGTTTTTCATATAAATAATGATACTCTTTTATACTTGCCTCAAACTGCTCAATTACTGCTCCCCTTGGTTTTGTATGTTTTCTTTTCTCAAGAAGAGCTTCAAAAGCCTCATTTACAAGTGCATAAAACTTAGTGCCCTCATCATCGGCAAGACTTCTAACCTCTTTTAACAAATCCTTTTCAGCCTGTGCTGAAAATTTTTCAAGTTTCATTGTTTATCTCCTAAACATGAAATTATATAAGAATTCAAGAAAAATCAAGAAAATTCATGATTTTTCTTGAAAATAGGCTGGGGAAGTGAGTTTAATTACTTTAGATATTTTTATATTTATTTGTCATCCCATACTACAATCTGGGATCCAGAATTTTGGATGGGATTTTATTAAATCTCAAGCATCATATCACTGCTACAAAACTAAATATTAGCTACTACTTTTTCTTTTCCATCACTCTGGATTCCGCATTACTTCGACAAGCTCAGCACAGGCAAGTGCGGAATTACAATGCTTTAAAGGATTAGATGCTTCGCCTGGCGGCTCGAGTATGACAAATTATTTAATAAAAAATTATTTTCTGTCATCCTAGAGTGAAACGAAGGATCTAAAAAATAGCTTTCTTATATCCTGGATCATCTATACTGTATCATGTTATAGACAACCCATCTTGACTTATTATCACCATTCAACATACTTGATAGCTTTATAAACAGCACTCATTTTTGGAACCAATAAATGGATTTAAGCACCGTCTTTCAAAGCACATCTTTAATCGTACCAGAAATTGTTTTAATGCTATTTGGAATGGTAATATTAATATTATCTCCAATAGTAAAAAACCAGAAAAATGACTATTTTCTCTATGTTGGTATAGCCGGGGTTGTTCTATCGTTTGTTCTCAATCTTGGAAGGTTTAATTCAGAGGCAATTGCATTTTCAGGCACGCTCAGGATTGACAATTTTTCTGCCTATTTCAACTCCCTTTTTCTTTTCTCTTCTTTGGTTACCGTGTTAATTGCTAAAGACTATCTAAAGAAAAATACACCTTATATAAATGAATTTTACGCCCTTATCTTGTTTTGCACAAGCGGCATGATGATACTTGCAAGCTCTGTTGAGTTTATGACTCTTTTTGTGGGCTTTGAGATAATGTCAATCGCCGTCTACATACTCTCGGGTTTTGATAACACTTCCACAAAATCAACAGAATCAGGAATTAAATACCTTGTGCTTGGCGGTTTTTCTTCTGGCATCCTACTTTATGGAATAGCTCTTTTGTATGGAGCAACAGGTTCTCTTTACTTCACGGAAATTATATCAAACTTTAGTGCCTCACCAATGTATATTGCAGGAATATCCCTTGTATTGGCGGGATTTGTATTCAAGATTGGAGCTGTGCCACTTCACCAATGGGTGCCTGATATTTATCAGGGTGCACCACTACCTGTGACAGGGTATATGTCTGTTGCGGTAAAAGCAGCAGCTTTTGCAGTGCTGCTCAGGATTGTGCTTGATCTGGCAATACTACCTTCCGGGTATCTATTGATAGCAGTACAGGTTGTGGCAGTGTTGACAATGGTGATTGGAAATATTGCAGCAATATATCAAAGCAGTGTTAAAAGGATGCTGGCTTACTCAAGTGTGGCACATGCAGGTTACATTCTTGTAGGAGTTGCAGCCCTTATAGCAGATAGGTCAGTTGGCGGACAGGGAATTTTATACTACCTATTCGCATATACCTTTATGAACCTCGGTGCCTTTGCGATACTTGCTTATCTTAGCAGGGAAGACAGGGACTGTGATACTTTTGACCATATTGCTGGAATCTGGAAAAGAAAACCAATGACTGCTGTGGCACTTGGAGTGTTTATGTTTTCACTGGCTGGTATTCCTCCAACAATCGGTTTTTTCAGTAAATACAGGATATTTCTCTCAGCAGTTGAATCCGGGCAAAGTTTCATTGCAGTGATTGGAATTGTTGCAAGTGTGGTATCTGCTTATTATTATCTCAAAGTGCTTGTTTACGCATTTATGAAACAGGATGAATATGGCTTTGGATCACATAAACCTGTATCAAGCGTGGCAATTACAGTACTGGCTATTGCAACTGTTTTCTTTGGAATTATTCCTGCGTTTTCTTGGGAGTTAGCTGTTGAGGCGTCAAAGAACCTCCTTGCCATTGTTTATTAACTAACCTAATTATCCAACCATATAAGCATTTTCAGGAAAAAACTTAAACTATTGGTTTAAGTTTTGTTTTGTAGTATAATAAATTTCGATGGGAATGAAGAAAGGTAAAAATACCTCTTCTTTTGATGAAAGTGTGTTAAAAGAAGTGATTGCAACTTTATTATTCACACTCGGGCTTTTTTCTGCTTTGAGCCTCATTTTCTTTAGTGCCAACCTTGGACTTGACCTGAAAGGCACTATGGGAAATATAGGGCTTTTTATATCTCAAATTCTTGGTTATTCATTTGGTGTTTGTTCCTTTGTCTTTCCAATACTGATGTTTTACCTTGCTTATAGAACGTATAAGGATGAACTTGATTCCAATATCTATGGGAAACTTGTTGCTGGATTTGTTTTCCTTCTTTCTACTACAACTTTATTAGGTCTAATATTTAAAGAAAGCTCTTTGATGGGGTACAGCCCTGCGGGTGGGTGGATTGGCACCATCATATCCCGGCAGCTTGCCGGAAATGTTTCGGGAACAGTTGGATCATATGTTCTTGTAACAATTTTATCTGTCCTGAGTTTAATTATTTTGACGAGTGTTAAACTCAGGACGATTTTTAATATTACAAATTATATTGCAGCCAGCACTATCGCTAAATTTAAAATGCTTATAGAAAAAATTAAAAATATAGAGTTTAGAAAAGAAGAAGCTGAGATTTTAGAATCTTCTGACACTAATTTACTGGATATTGAAGAAGACAATAAAGTAATCAGCTTTCAAAATTTCAAACGTACTCCCGAACCAATTCTCGAAGATAACCGGGATGAGCCAGAGATAGTGTTTGAAAAACATGATCCAGGAAAGAGTGGCTCAAAAATACAGAACGCAAAACAAAGGGCAAATATTAATTTTCAAAATCCTCCGGTGAACCTTCTTGATCCAAAAATAGACAGTGGGATTGAAGTTGATAAAAACGATGTTTATGAGAAAGCCAGGTTAATTGAAAGTAAACTTGAAGATTTCGGTGTGAGTGGAAAAGTAACCCAAATCAGGCCAGGCCCGGTAATTACAATGTTTGAATATAAACCCGCACCAGGAATAAAGATCAACAAAATATCTGCACTTGAGAATGACCTTGCAATGGGCCTAAGTGCTGTAAGTATTAGAATTATTGCCCCTATCCCTGGAAAAGATGTAATAGGGATTGAGGTTCCAAATGCTAAAAGGGAAATAGTTGTTTTGAGGGAACTTATTGAGGACTCTGAATTTAACAGAAGAGAATCAATACTCACTCTCGCCCTTGGAAAAGACATTGCCGGTAAACCTTATTATATGAACCTTAGAACTGCGCCGCACTTAATGATTGCTGGCACAACTGGTTCAGGAAAAAGTGTTTTACTAAATGCTGTGCTCACAAGTCTTCTCTATAAAGCAAGCCCCCATGAACTAAAATTTATAATGATCGATCCAAAGATGCTTGAGCTATCAATCTACGAGGATATTCCACATCTTCTTCATCCTGTTGTAACAGAACCAAGAAAAGCTGCCGCTGCACTAAAATGGGCAGTAGATGAGATGGAATCAAGATACAAGCTTCTCTCTGAGCAGGGAGTTAGGGATATTGAAACCCACAATAAAAGCCTTGAAGGACTTAGCGATGAAGAAAAATGGGCAAGCTGGATTCCCTATATTGTAATTGTTGTTGATGAACTTGCAGACCTAATGATGGTTGCACCCACAGAAATAAAAGAATCGGTAACAAGGCTTTCTCAAAAAGCACGTGCTGCAGGCATTCATATCATAGTTGCAACGCAAAGGCCATCTGTGGATGTGGTAGCAGGTATTCTTAAAGCAAACTTTCCTGCAAGAATCTCATTTCTTGTTTCAACCAAGGTTGATTCAAGGGTAATCCTGGACACAGGCGGTGCAGAATCTCTTCTTGGAAAAGGGGATATGTTATTTTTGCAGCCTGGCACTTCATCATTGGTTAGACTACAGGGAGCACTTATCTCAGATAAAGAACGAGAACTTATAACAAATTATCTAAGGGAGCAGGGAAAACCTCAATATATAGAAGAAATTACTTTTATTGAAGACACCGATGAAGATGGGTCATTAGATGATGAAAAAGATGAGCTTTATGATACCGCTCTTCGGATAATAGCTGAAACAAAACAGGCATCTATATCAATGCTTCAGCGACGCCTTAAGATCGGCTATAACAGATCGGCAAGAATTGTTGAAATAATGGAAAAAGAAGGTGTGATTGGGCCTCAGGAATCGGCAGGAAAACCAAGGGATGTTTATATTGATTTAAACCAGATAAAGGAGACACAAACAAATTGAGAAAACTAACAATACTTTCAACATTATTTTTACTAATTGGTATTACTGTAGCATTTGCCAAAACCCCTGATATTGAATCAGTTGTAGAAAAGGTGCAGAACAACTATGAAAAAATAAGTAGCTACCATGCTGATTTTTCTCAGGAAGCAGAAGTAAAAGCACTTAACACTGTTCAAAAAGCAAACGGTGAAGTGTGGTTTAAAAAACCAGGCATGATGAGATGGAACTACTACAAACCCAATAAAGACGAGATCGTATCTGATGGAAACTCAATCTGGTATTACAGCCAGGATGAAAACCAAGTCATCGAATCCCCTCTTGCAAATATGTCTAATAGTGATAGTTCAACAACCCTTCTATCTGGACTTGGAAATATAAAGAAACTTTTTAATTACAAATTCCCTTCTACAGGCCCTACAGATGCTAGCGGAAATTACCTTATTGAGCTTTCTCCCAGAGAAAAAGATGTTGAAAACTTCAGCAAAGTTACAATAACTGTAGACAAATCAAGCTACATGGTAAACAGGATATTTCTTTTCGATCCATTTGGTAATGTTACAACCATTAACCTTAACAATCTTGAGACCAATAAAAAGATTTCAGACTCAACTTTTAAATTCAAAAAACCCAAAGGTGCAGAAATAGTAAAAGTGCCACTTAAGAAGTAAGACCATTTATAAAAAAGAATCTCTTCCACCCATACTTTATGGGAGTTTTATTATTTGCCAATTATTACTTACCCTAAATATAAATTTGAATTTAAGTTTATAGTAGTTGATCTGTTTTCCCTTAGTTAGAATAAAAGTTGTAAAAGTTTCGATTCAGATTTATTATGACAATTGTCCTTTATGAAAAAAGCGATCAAATACTTTTTCATATCTATCTTCCTTGTTTTCTTACTCTGGCTTTTTTTACTGGGAGGAATCTATTCAAATTCCTTTATTGATGAAACGAGAAAAGTCGATGCAATAGTAGTATTGGGTGCAAGCCAGTGGAATGGAAAACCTTCCCCAGCATTAAAATCCCGTCTAAATCATGCCCTAAAAATTTACAATGAAGGATATGCTGATTTTATTATCCTTACTGGTGGCATTGCCAAAGGTGATGTAATTTCAGAATCGCGGGTTGGGAAAAAATATCTCAATAAAAATGGAGTTCCTAACAAAAAAATACTCATTGAAGAGCATGGACTCACTACTTCTGAAAGTTTAAACAAAGCTGCCGAAATAATCAGAGAAAGAAATTTCGAAAATATTCTTGTTGTAAGCCATGGATATCATATTTTGCGGGTAAAAGAGATAGCAAGAGGACTTAAGATAGAAAATGTCTACGCTTCACCTGTAAAAGTGAAAGACAACTGGAAGAAACTCAGATTTATGCTTAAAGAAAGCATTATCCTTCCAATTTATATAATAAATCCAAATTATGGTTCAAGGTTTAGGGATGCAGAGGCTTAAAGGTAAAGCTATCTATCAATCTCACCGAGCACAATATCAAGACTACCAATTGCAGCTACAACATCAGACACAAACGCCCCTTTAACCATAACAGGCAGTGCCTGCATATTTACAAAGGAAGGGCCTCTGACATGTATTCTATAAGGTTTTCCTGATCCGTCACTCACGATATAGTACCCTAGCTCACCTTTAGGATTTTCAACCGCATGATAAATCTCACCTTCGGGAGCTTTAAATCCATTATAAACAATCACAAAATGCCTTATGAGAGACTCCATCTTGGTATAAACATCTTCTTTTTCAGGTAGCACAATCTCTGGAAGATCAGCTATAAACGGGCCATCTGGCAGATTATCTAATGCCTGTTCAATAATCCTGAGGCTCTGCCACATCTCTTCAAGTCTGCAAAGATATCTAGAATAAGCATCGCCTTCAGAAGCAACCGGCACATCAAAATCATAATTTTCATAACCAAGATAGGGATTAGATTTTCTAAGGTCAAAAGGAACACCACTTGCCCTCAAGATTGGCCCTGTAAGACCAAGATCGATTGCCTGTTCAGAAGTTACTATTGCCACACCCTTTGTTCTGTCTCTCCATATCTTGTTTCTTGTGAGAAGATTATCTACTTCTTTTAATGTCTTTGGAAAAATTTTTAAAAAGTTTTTAACAGTGTCTTTAAACTCAGGTGGCAGGTCTTTAGGAAGTCCACCTACCCTTGGATAGGAAGTTGTAAGACGTGCACCGCAAACCATTTCAAGTATTTCATATATTCTTTCTCGCTCTTTAAAACAGAATAGAAAAGCGCTCATTGCGCCAAGATCCATTGCATTAGCGCCAACACCAAGCAGATGAGACTCAATCCTTCCAAGCTCAAACATTATTACTTCAGCCACTTTTGCCCTTTCAGGAATTTCATCTTCTATCCCGAGTAGCTTTTCAACAGCAAGAATGAATCCTATATTGCTACATATTGCAGCAAGATAATCCATTCTGTCTGTGTAAGGAAGACATTGTTGATAGGTAATATTTTCACAGAGTTTTTCAATACCCCTATGAAGATATCCAATATGAGGAACTGCCTCTACAACCACTTCACCATCAAGATGAAGCACAACCCTGAGCACTCCATGTGTGGAAGGATGCTGCGGGCCCATATTAAGCATCATGGTCTCTTTTTTATTACCGTGCTTATCAACACCTGCTTCTTCTGTAATAAATTCAACTCTTTCCATTACTGATCCTTTCCTTCATCAAGTGCTTTTTCAAAAGATATTTTGGAAGGTTCTCTATTTCTTACATCAAAATCTTTTCTGAGTGGAAACTCCGTATAATCATCTGGCATAAGAATTCTTCTTGGATCGGGATGCCCTTTAAATTCAACACCGAACATATCGTATGCCTCTCTTTCAAGCCAATTTGCACCCGACCACACTGAAGTGACCGAGTCGATTGAAGCATCATTATCTTCAAGTGGCACTTTTATTCTGATCCTTGAGTTATCTTCGTAGTCCTCACCGAATCTGTGTAGAAGATAAACTACTTCATATCTTGGAAATTTTACTTCCAGGTAATCAACAACCGTAAGGTCAACCAGATATAAAAACCTTAATTCGTCTTTCAGGGTCTTGCAAATTTGTAAAATATTTTCCCTGTTTGCACTAAAGGTTAATTCATCCCTGTAATCACTCAGGAAAGTCAGCTTGTCTTGGAATGTAGCACTTATTTCGGAGATCAGATCAATATTGGAACTCATACAATCGGGGCCCCAACATTATCTATTTTTTGCTGGATTTTCATTACTGCGTCAATTAAAGCTTCAGGCCTTGGAGGACATCCGCCCACATAAACATCTACTGGTAAAAATTCGTCTATTCCCTGCACAACTGCATAGCTGTCAAAAGGGCCGCCTCCGCAAGTGCATGAACCCATTGCAATTACCCATTTTGGCTCGGGCATCTGCTCATAAATTCTTCTGCATACAGAAGCCATCTTATATGTGATTGTTCCCGAAACTATCATAAGATCAGCCTGACGTGGTGAAAACCTTGCAGCTTCAGCGCCAAACCTTGCAATATCAAACCTTGATGAGAAAACACCCATCATCTCAATGGCACAACATGCTGTTCCAAAAGGCATAGGCCAAAGGCTGTTTTTTCTTCCCCAGTTTGCAAGCTCTGAGACTTTGGTGGTTAAAAAACCATCTCCACCCAGAAGTGATCCGACATTTACTCCCATTCAAGTGCTCCTTTTTTTAGTACGTAAAAATATCCACCTACAACAATCAATAAAAATGCTAATATTTCGATAAGTGCTAGTATGCCAAGATCCTTGAATACTACAGCCCAAACAATCAGGAATACAGATTCAATATCAAAAAGAATGAACAAAGCCCCAATAAGGTAGTATCTGAGTGAGAATTTCTCTCTTGCATCTCCAGTTGGAAACATTCCAGACTCATAGGGAGTAAGTTTTCTCCAGGTTCCCTCTCTTTTTGGACCGAGAAGATAAGACACGGTCAGCAAGGCTGCTGCAAGCCCCGTACCCATAATAATTATTAGTAAAATCGGGATATATTGTTCAAGCACAGCCTATAAGATTAGTAGCCAGAGTATAATTGTCAAGAATGTTGTTAACTAAATTTCTGTGTATTATTATCTGGCCCGACTTTAAGGAATAATTTCATGGAAAATGACATAAATAAAGCCTACGAACTGATAAATGAGGCTTCTATTATTACAGTTTTAACAGGTGCCGGAATATCTTCTGAAAGCGGCGTGCCAATCTTCAGGGGAAGTGAAGGCCTGTGGAATAACTACCGCCCTGAAGAGCTTGCTACTCCAAAAGCATTTTTTGAAAACCCGGGAATTGTGTGGGAATGGTATGACTGGCGAAGATCAGTAATGAAAAAGGCTGAACCAAATCATGGGCACTATGCTCTTAGTGAACTTGAAAGACAAAAGGACAAATTCACTCTTATCACTCAAAATGTGGACGGGCTTCACCAACTTGCAGGCTCAGACAATATTATAGAGATGCATGGCAACCTTTGGGAAATAAGATGTACAAAATGTAACAACCTTGAAAAAAACTATCAGGTACCAATACCTGAACTTCCTCCCAAGTGCAGCAAGTGCAGTGAAATTATGAGGCCAAACATAGTCTGGTTTGGAGAAATTATACCTATGCAAAAGATAGACAGGTGTATTTTTGCAATCGAAGAGTCCGATCTTTTCATGATTATTGGCACATCAGGGCTTGTTGAACCGGCAGCATCTTTTGGATTTGTGGCTAAAGAGCATAATAAAACCGTAATTGAAATTAATTTGGATGAAACTCCTGGCACAGGACTTTATGACCTCAGTATCAAAGCAAAATCAGGAGAAGTCTTACCACTCTTGGTAGACTCGGGCAATACTTTGAACTAGTAGAGTAAGTTATGATGAAAGTTTTGATTAAATTCGCTCTGATTATTTTTTTATCTTCATCATTTTTTTTAAATGCTTCTTTTTCTTTAGATAAACATCACTCAAATCATATTTCTAAGCATAAAACAGAGGAACCAAAAACTGAAGTAGGTTATGACTTGCATAATAATATTGTTAGCACTAGACCTGTAAATATTGATCCAGAATGCAAATTAAATAAAAAAGTTTATGGATGGCATCCATACTGGTATGGAACTTCATATAAAAGTTACGACTATAATCTTCTATCCAGAATTTCATACTTCTCGTTAAAAGTAGATCCTAAAACCGGAAATTTTGAAGATATTCACTTTTGGAAAACCACTCCGCTAATAGATATGGCAAAGTCGGGCGGAACTAGGATTGACCTTACAATCACAAATTTTGGAGCAAAAAATAATGCAGAGTTCCTGCAAAGCAAAAAAGCCCAATCAAAACTGATTAAGAATACTATAAAGCTTCTTAAACTCAGAGGTGCAGACGGGGTTTGTATTGATTTTGAATCGGTTCCAGGAAGCATGAGAGATGAATTTAGTAGTTTTATAAACAAATTTTCAAAAGAGATGAAGGGAAAACTTCCCGAGGCAACTTTATCTCTAGCCCTTTATGCTGTGGATTGGCACAATGTGTTCAACATTAAGGAAATTAATCCCGCTGTAGATCAATTTATCCTTATGGCTTATGATTATCACACTGCATCAAGTAAGAAAGCAGGGCCTGTTGCGCCAATAAACAGTGGAAAAATCTGGTCTCCCTTTAATGTTAAAAAATCGATTGAAAACTATCTTAAAAAAGGTGTTCCGGCATCAAAATTATTGCTATCAGTTCCATATTATGGGCAAGAGTGGAA
Source organism: Deltaproteobacteria bacterium (assembly GCA_029262295.1). Lineage (GTDB taxonomy): Bacteria > Desulfobacterota_D > UBA1144 > Nemesobacterales > Nemesobacteraceae > JAJCZR01. The sequence continues at coordinate 11,516 of JAJCZR010000010.1, forward strand.
AACTGCTAAATCCAAATTTCCATCAAAGAACATAGATCACATAACAGCAAAACCCCGGTAATTATAAATAAAAAAGAAAGTAAAAATTACCAAACGTGGTTTGATGATAAAAAAAGCCTTGATGCTAAATACAAATTAGTAAACGAGCTAGGTCTTGGTGGGATTGGAATCTTCGCTCTTGGCTATGATAATGGACACGAAGACCTCTGGGAAGCTATTGCAGACAACTTCTGTGAGTAGCAAACACCAATCTGGCACAATAAGCAAAAATAAGTGGCGCGACAATCGTTGCATCAGATTCAGTAATCAATCTTAGTTCCAACTCCACATTTTTCGATTTTATAAATTTATTGTTAGTTGACAATTTAATTATAGTTTTGTAATAATTAATTATAGTTGTTTAAAAATTTAAGGGGGATTCATTATGAATAATTTAAGACTTATATTCAGATTTAAACTATTTTTTCTCACCGTTTTATTCTTTACATTAGGATCAATAAATTCTATTTCTCAGGTAATTAAGCCATCCGGAGAATCAGATAGACCATCAAGCCAGCTTGTCCTTTGGTATGATCAGGATATTGATCTTAGTGGAAGAACAAGCGTGATTCAGGTTACCAATACAAGCCAAACTGATTCAATTGTTATCCATGTCCAGATTTTTTCTAACGATCCTGGTGCTGCTTGTCTTGAAAGTGATTTTGTTGACATATTAACACCAAGTGACACACACACCTACAATTTTTCAAATATTTTTCTTAATGATGGATCACCTTCTATTTTTCCTGAAGGAACTTTTGATAATTCCAAAGGATTCGTTGTAATTACCCCTGTTGCAGGCATTGCAGATCTTTCAGCAGTTTCGTTTCAGCACTTAACTGGAAACACAGTTGTATTTGAAAGTAATTCTTCACCACTAAGTACTAGGGCCTTTAAGATTAATTCAATGGGAAGGGATGCTGTAAATTTTACCGACGGTGAAGTGGCACCAGATGGAACTGTGCTTGATGGTATTAATAATGGTTTCGTTTTAATTCAACCGGAAGAAGTCGTTTTTAATATCAATAACTTTGATTTCTCATTTGGTGGAACAAATTTTTTTGGCACAGTGGATGTTATTGGAATTTCTTTTCGTGATTCTTATTCAGATCCTGGTTTAGTAGGTTATCTAGCACAACCTATTTTTAACCTTGAGATTGACCCATTCTTATTTGATTTTGAGGAAGACCCTGCTTCTTGCCCCTCAAGATTTCCAGGATGTTTTATGAATATCGGTATAAGTGAACAATTTCCAGGATCTAATTTATTATTAAGTGAAGAAAACCTTTGTGATCCTATTACTCTTCCAAATCTTCCAACTGATCCCACAAGAGTTATAGGCTGGTCTATAATATTTGTGTCTGATTATGAAGAATTTGATAATTTTATTGGACTATATACATCTAACTATAATCAGACAAGCAGTTTTGGCGGAGGGACGGTTAATCTATCTTTTGGAGGAGCAGACTGGATGTTTGCTAAAGGCGATGAAACAATAGTTGAAAGACCTGCATCAAGCCCTTGCGGAACAGAAGGTGCAATAATTGGAACTCCCGGAGATGATGTTTTAAATGGAACTGACGGAAATGATATTATTATTGGTTTAGGCGGCAATGATACGATCAATGGTTTAAAAGGTGATGATTGTATCGATGCAGGAAGTGGTAATGACACTGTGTTTGGAAATAAAGGAGATGATAACATTTTTGGTGGGGATGGTGACGATACTCTCGATGGTGGTAAGCAGAATGATGTGATTAACGGGAATGATGGAGATGATGAAATTAACGGTGGGAACGGTACTGACAATGTGAATGGAGGAAACGGTACTGATTCATGTGTAAATTCTGAGACGACTGTTAACTGTGAATAAAACATATATACTCAGGGGCAGTCTTAATGACTGCCCTATTTTTTTATTCCAACTGTAATGTCAATTTCTCATTCCATAGAGATTTCCCCAAAATATTTTGCTGAGTTACAATAAACTTCTAACTAAATCATCAAATAAAAATCATAATGTTTCTGAAGAATTTTATAAACTTTCTATTCTCAAATCGAAAAAATATAGATTTTAATCCTATAAGAAAAGATGTTCATAGGATAGATATTCAAGAATATGTTTATTTTAATGTCTATTGGAAAGTCTTAAAAATTGGCAAAGGCCCAGCTGCCACATTAAACATACATAATAAAGAAATCCTTAAATTTGACTGTTTTGGTAAAGATGATGGACACTTTCACGTCTCCCCAAACTACAACAAGAGAATATTTTTCGAAGAGAATTCAGCACGTGAACAGATTAATAGAACATCCTCTGAGCTAAAAAACAATTTAAACAAGTATTTGGATATGAACAATGACAAGAAAGTTGGGGAAATAGAAATTAATAATAACAATTTAGAATTAGCCGTTGATGAAATGCAGGAAAAAATGATCCGCTTTTTAGAAACTGTTCCCGAGATTCGGGGAATTTGAAAAATTAAAATATAATACGTCAGATACTAAATGAAATTTGCTAAGTACAAATAAGTTATAATAAAATGTAGTAGTTATTCTGAATTTCTCCAAGTTACCAAAGGGGGCAACCATTGGATCTTTTCAAGTTATTAAAAGACATTGAATTTAAGGATGGAGAGAACGGACATGCACAAGTACTTTACGCAGATTTCGATAGCAGGGTACTCCGTTTTGCATTACAGAAAGGACAAAGAGTGAGTCACCTAAATCCTCATTCACCGGCACAAATAATAGTTGTAAGAGGTAAAGGTGTTTTTGAGGGGAATAATGGTTATCAAACAGCCGCCTCAAATTCATTACTTCTTTTTTCAAAGGGAGAAGAATTTTCAGTGAGAGCAGAAAGTGAAGAAATTGTTTTTCTTGCCCTTTTTCATGGTGCAGAAAGAGCCGATCCTGAACATGCTCCGATTAGATCATAGATTATTTTTAAAAAGTTATAGTCAACACAGAAAAATTATATTAATAAAAACTTTATCATTTGTTAATAAGACCTTTCAAACATAACTCTATTTTAGACATGTTGTTTTAATCTATAATGTGTTCTGATAATCTAACTATATTGGACAATAAGAAAGTTATGTCATTAAAAATAATTTCGTTTATAGCATAGCTATTAAAAAGTGAGTGAATATTTATGTCAGCAAAAAAGGACAAATCAAAAGTCGAGATAATTAAAGAAAATAGCAAAAATCTAAGAGGTTCAATAGCAGACCAACTGGCTGAAAACAATGACAGTTTTGATCGTGAGGGATATGAAATTCTCAAATTCCATGGGATATACCAACAGGATGACAGAGATGTACGGCAGGAGCGCAAAAAGGAAGGGAAAGGGAAAAAATATATTTTCATGTTGAGAACAAAAAATTCCGGTGGTGGAGAGTTAACTGCCCGCCAGTGGCTTGCCCATGATGAAATTGCCGACAAATATGGAAATGGCACTTTTAGGATTACAACCAGACAGGATATTCAGTTTCATGGTGTTGGAAAAGAAAACCTCAAAAATACAATTAAATATTTGAATAGAAATTTGATTCCGACATATGGTGCATGTGGAGATTCAAACAGGAACACAGTTGCCGATCCAATTTCCAATATAAGAAAAGGATCCAAGTTCGACTCACAAAAATGGGCAAAACTCATTTCCGAACACTTTAATTATAAAAGCAATGCCTACTATGACATCTGGCTCGATGGGGAACGATACCTAGAAACCAATCCCAACAAAGATGAAACAGAGAATATATATGGAAATGCATATCTTCCAAGAAAATTCAAAATAGGGATAGCACAACCAATTGATAATAGCGTGGATGTGCACACAAATGATATTGGTTTAGTGGCAATAATTAACGATAAACTTAATGGTTTTAATGTACTTGTTGGTGGAGGTCTGGGAAGTCATCACCGCCAGCCCAAAACTTACCCTCGTCATGCTACACCACTTGCTTTTGTTACAGAAGACAAACTGTTAGATGTTGTAACAAGGATAGTGGAATTTCAACGTGATAATGGAGATAGAAAAGATAGAAAGCATGCAAGGCTTAAATACATAGTTGAAGAATGGGGAATTGATAAAGTAAGAAATGAAATAGAAAAAAGGCTGGGTTACAAACTGGATCCACCTTTAGAAGAAATAGAGCTTAAGCAGCCGACTGATCACTACGGTTGGCATAAGCAAAATAGTCCAGGACTTTTGTATCTCGGGCTTTTTATTGAAAATGGAAGAATTAAAGATACTGAGGATACAAAACTAAAATCTGGATTAAGAGATATAATCACAAAATACAATTTAGGAGTACGTTTAAGTCCACTGCAAGATATAATTCTTACAAATGTAAAAGAGGAAAATAAAGAAAATATTAATTCCATGCTCTCTGAATATGGAATTAAAACTCATGAAGCTTATTCAATTTTACGGCTCAACTCAATGTCCTGCCCTGCTCTTCCCACATGTGGATTGGCACTTGCAGAATCTGAAAGATATATGCCGTCAATATTAAAGGAGCTCGAAAAAAGGGGTTATGGGAAAGAAGATATTAAAATTCGAATGAGTGGCTGCCCTAATGCATGTTCCAGACCCACAACTTCAGAAATAGGGATAATGGGCACTTCTCCCGGCAAATATAATGTCTATCTGGGTGGGGATTATGAAGGCACAAGGCTCAATACTATTTATGAAGAACTAGTAGAGGACAATGAACTTCCAACTTTGATTGGTAATCTAATTGATATATTTAGAGAAAATAAAGTAAGAAAGGAAAACTTTGGGGATTTTTGTAAAAGAGTTGGTAATGAAAAACTGAAGTTGCTTGTAAAAAACAACGCTTCATCAAATTCTTCAGCACCAATGAACAGTTAAAAACAATTAATTATATTAAACTCAACAAAGCTTGTTTTAAAAATACGTGAAAAAAGTTAACCCTAATATTTATGTCAACGAATTTTGAAAGGATGACAATTCTCAAACGCTTTAATCAGAAAAATATTTTTTTTCTTACCAATCCAGCAAATAAGCAAAAATAAGTGGCGCAACAATTGTAGCATCAGACTCAATAATAAATTTTGGTGTGTCTATACTGAGCTTGCCCCATGTGATTTTTTCATTGGGAACCGCACCCGAATATGATCCATAGCTCGTTGTTGAATCCGATATCTGACAGAAATAGCTCCAGAGCGGAGTATCCAGTATTTTCAAATCCTGAATTAACATAGGAACAACACATATTGGAAAATCGCCTGCAATGCCCCCTCCGATCTGAAAAAAACCAACTCCTTCATCCCCCGCATTTTCTCTATACCAGTTTGAAAGATATATAAGGTATTCAATTCCCGACTTCATTGTTGATGGTTGGAGTTCTTCGTTAATACAGTGTGCAGCAAAAATATTTCCTAATGTTGAATCTTCCCATCCAGGCACAACAATAGGAAGATTTTTTTCAGCCGCCGCAAGTACCCAACTGTCTTTTGGATCAATTTCATAAAACTCTTTCAAAACACCCGATAATAAAAGTTCATACATATATTCATGAGGAAATTTACGCTCATTATTTTCTTCCGAGCTTTTCCATATTTTATAAATAAGTCTTTCTATTCTTCTAAATGCTTCTTCTTCCGGAATGCATGTGTCGGTAACACGATTAAGCCCTCTTTTCATTAGTTCCAATTCGTCTTTAGGAGTAAGATCACGATAATTAGGAACTCTTTCATAATAAGAATGTGCTACAAGGTTCATTATATCTTCTTCAAGATTAGCGGCAGTGCATGATATAATATGCACTTTATCCTTGCGTATCATCTCAGCAAGTGACTTTCCAAGCTCAGCAGTGCTCATAGCCCCGGCAAGAGTAATCATCATCTTCTTACCTTCCTCAAGATGTTTTTCATAGGCTCTTGCGGCATCAACAACAGTTGCAGAGTTAAAATGCTTAAAGTGCTCAGTGATAAACTTTTTTATGTTCCCGTTTTTACCCATAATTTAAGAGAATACATTATCACACGTAAACGTAATCTTTCAAAAAACCTATCCATAATTAATCTCTACTTTTTTATTGATACATTCAATATGTGCTGCCAAAGAATACTTTATTAATTACGAAAAGGTTTATTTCTGTTATGCTTATAGAAGAATAATTGACGATACTTATGAAAACCGTAACAATTTCCATCTAACATTTATGAGAAAAAAACATATATTTTTTGCAGTTTTATTTTTTATTTTCTTTATTTTACCCATCTCAGTTGTACTGCTGACAGACTGGCTTTGGTTTAAACAAACAGGTTATGGATCTGTTTTTTCCACAATAGTTTTAACAAAACTAATGTTAGGTGTCGGAGTAGGTTTAATTGCATTTTTTATTCTATTTCTGAATTTAAAAATAGCGAGCAATCTCACAAAGGGCAAACCTGTTTATATAAACCTTGAACCCGGAAGACAATCAATTAATCTTGGCGGGCATATTGGCAAGATTGTACTACTTTTCTCTGTTTTTATCGGCTTTTCTGCAGGACTCACTCAATCGGGCAACTGGGACACCATACTAATGTATCTTAATAGTACGGCTTTTGGTATCTTGGATCCTGTTTTCAATAGGGATATTTCTTTTTACTTTTTCACACTGCCATTTTTGAAAATGTCACTTGGTTTTCTAAGCTGGATTGTTGTTATCTCTTTGGGCGGATCATTTTTAATTTATTTCACTCGGGGTGCACTTACCTCTCTTCTAAGAAAATTCAGGATAATGCGCCGTAGTGATGATATATTGGCAATTGGAAAAAATACAGAAAAGAGAATCAAAGTTCATTTGTTACTTCTTTTTTTCTTTTTGTTTCTCATACTTGCAGCTAAAACTTATTTTATAAAAATACCAGAACTTTTATATTCAACTACAGGCCCTTTTACAGGGGCAAGCTATACTGATATTTATGCTAATCTTCCGATATTAAAGTTATCAAGTATTGCATTACTTTTTCTTGCTATTGTTTTTCTGATAAATATTTTCAAGGAAAGCAAAAGACTACTGTTCGCTGCTTTTGGCCTTTATGTTCTTATAGCAATTATAGCTTTGTGGCTCTACCCTTCTTTACTTCAAAATTTTGTTGTTGAACCTAATGAACTTGTTAAGGAAACTCCATACATAAAACATAATATTGCAGGCACCCAAAAGGCATTTAAGCTCAATAACATTAGTGAATACAATCTTCAGGGAGAGACTACTTCACTTACAATGTCTGATATTGAGAACAATGAAACAACGATTAAAAATATCCGGTTGTGGGATAGAGAGCCCTTACTTGACACTTTCGGCCAACTTCAGGAAATACGTACATACTACGACTTTGTTTCAATTGACAATGACCGTTACCAGATAGATGGTGAATATAGACAAACGCTTCTCTCTGCCAGAGAACTGAATCCTGCATCACTTCCTCAAAAAAACTTTATTAACGAACGGCTGACATTCACACATGGTTATGGTGCGACTGTTACACCTGTAAATGAGGTAACAGATGAAGGACTGCCTGTGCTGTTTGTGAAAGACCTACCACCTGCTTCAACTAAAGAGTCCCTCGAAATTAGAAGACCCGAAATATACTATGGAGAGCTCACCAACAATTATGTTATAGCAAATACAGTTGCTAAAGAATTTGATTATCCCTCAGGTGAGAAAAACGTTTATAACGATTATGAAGGGAGTGGCGGGGTTGAGATAGGATCGTTCTTTAAGAAAGTGCTAATGTCGCTCAGGTTTAAGGAAACAAAGCTGTTTTTATCAGACGACATTACCTCTGAAAGCAGGATTATGTATTATCGAAATATTAAAGAAAGGGTTAAAAAGGTATTCCCTTTTCTCGAACTGGATGATGATCCATATATGGTAATTGCAGAAGATGGATCCCTTCAATGGATTCAGGATGCTTACACTGTAAGCGACCGTTATCCATATTCCGAAAGAATCCGAAGAAGAAACCCTATTAATTACATTCGCAACTCGGTAAAAGTTGTCGTTTCGGCTTATGATGGCAATATGAAGTTTTACATTTCAGACCCTTCCGATCCTGTTATTAAGACTTATGAAAAAATATTTGAGGGCTCTTTTCTACCAATAAGTAAAATGCCAGAGGACCTTAAAAGTCACATTCGTTATCCCGAAGATATCTTCATTTATCAGACTGCTCTTTACTCCATATACCACATGGAAGAACCTCAGATTTTCTATAACAAAGAAGATAAGTGGCAGATTCCGGTTATTTCAGAAGGAAGCACCGACCCGATGATCAGGCATATAATAATGAAACTACCTAATGAAGAAAAAGAAGAATATATATTGATGATACCTTTTACTCCTCAGGGAAAAGATAATATGGCTGCATGGATGGTTGCAAGATCTGATGGTGAAAACTACGGGAGTATGGCAGTTTACAGATTCCCAAAACAGTCACTCGTTTACGGCCCTCAACAGATAATCAACAGAATTAATCAGAATCCTGAAATCTCAAGGCAGATATCTCTTTGGGATCAGCGAGGATCTGAAGTAAACCAGGGTTCACTTCTTGTTATTCCAATAGAAGAATCTCTTTTGTATGTTAGGCCTTTATATATTCGATCTCAAGGGGGGAAGATACCTGAGCTAAAAAGAGTGATAATTGCTTATGAAAACACAATAGTAATGGAAGAAACTCTGGATAAGGCGATCAGGAAAATTTTTGGAATGAGAGTAAGTGATGAGAAAATAAAACCAGAAGAAACAGAATTAAAAGAGAAGCCCCAACAACTAAGAATTCCAGAAGATGACATTCTCTCAAACGCTCGCATGCACTATGAAACTGCCATACAGGCACAAAAGGATGGCAACTGGGCCCTTTACGGAGAAGAGATTAAAAAACTTGGCAGGATTTTAAACAGTATTAAACAAGAGAAAGATCAAATAGAAGAGGAAATTCAGCAGCCGCAATAATCATTTTCTTACCTAACATAATGTTCTGTAATAAACTTTTTTATGTTTCCAGTTTTTCTCATAATTTAGGAGATAAATTATTACATGTAAGTCAGTTCTTTGAAAGTCAAATTAAAGATAAATATTTGGGTCTTGGTCATTTTTGAAACCAATATTATAACAATTTTCTAATTTATAATACTCTATTAATCTATATAAATTAGATCGAAAGCTGCCAATAAAAATTTTGGATTCTCTTGCAATCTCAATTTCAGTTAAAAGATTAATAATCTCAACCTTTTTTTGGGATTTTTTCATCTGGTTAAAATCAGAATTTTTATACCCTTTCTTTGAATCAGAAATTAAAGTGATAAATTCGTAATCTAAAAATTTGTTTTTCAGCTCAGTATATACACTAAAATCATCACTCATAACAAAAACAGTTTTGATTGAAGAATTTATTGATTTTAGTTTGTTCATATAATCTTCTACAGGATAAAAATTATCTTCACCAGTTTTTATCTTGTCACCCCTTCGTATATGAAATACCGCATAGTCATGATCGATGGAAATTTTTGCATTTTTAATATCTGATAAAATTTCAGGCTTAATTTTCCAAATATTTTTAAGAATTCTATTAATTGATGATATAAATTCGTCTTTGTTTTGAAGTCTTTGATGATTATTAAATTCTCGAACCTTATGAAAACCTTCAAAAATAGTTTCTGTATCTTTTTTTAAGCTAAAATTTAATAATAAGAAAACAAGTTTTCTTCTACTAATTGCCAACTTTGAAACGCTAACAAATCTACTAATAAATTGAAGGGTTTTTACAAGAATTTTATGTTTTAGTGCTTGTGCATCATTGCTTTGCAGAGCAATAAAATAATCAGTCCATCCATCTTTATAATTATAGTTCCAAAATGTTGTATCAAGTACTAGACTATAGTCATTTTTTTTGCAATAATTAATGGCATATAACAAATTATTTATCTCTGATCCGAATCCTCTGGACGTTAGGAACCATGTCAACTTTTTATCTTTTTTCATACTAATAACAATTAATATTCACGAGTTTAGTCATAGATATTTAATAAGAGTTTATGCTAATTTCAAAGCAACTTTAATTGCTTCTATCATACTTGAAGGATTAGCAACTCCTTTCCATGCAATATCAAATGCTGTTCCGTGGTCGGGAGATGTTCTGATTATTGGTAATCCAATTGTTACATTCACTCCGGTATCAAATAAAAGCATCTTAAATGGAATCAACCCCTGATCATGATACATAGATATGACAAGATCCCATTTTCCCTGAAGGGCATTATAGAATAGTGTGTCGGCCGGTAAAGGGCCTTCAACATTAATCCCTTCACCTTTTGCTTTATCTATAGCTGGAATAATTTCTTCAATTTCCTCTTTGCCAAATGCACCTGCCTCACCTGCATGAGGGTTAAGACCACAAACAACAATTTTAGGATCAGGAATTCCAAACTTGCCTTTTAGTTCCGAGTTACAAATAGAAATGTATTTATATACTCTTTCTTTTGTAATAAGTTTTGGTACTTCAGATAGAGCAACATGAATTGTCATAAGTGCAACTCGAAACTTCCCACCCTCAAAAAGCATAATTGCATTATCTGATTCGGTAAGATCCTGAAGCATTTCAGTGTGCCCCGGATATTTTGAGCCTGCGAGATGAATAGACTCTTTACTTATTGGAGCAGTAACGATAGCATCAATCTCTTTATCCATTATCATCTCAACTGCCTTTTCGATACAATCAAGAGAAGCTTGGCCTGCTTTTTCCGAAACCACTTCAGGGGTCAAGTCTTTTTCTGCAAAATTTGTAGGATCAATAATGTTTAACGAATTATTACTACCAAATTCTTTGTTTGCCTTTTTAAGAACATCTTCACTTCCAATAAGTATAAAGTTAGAAAGCTCAGATATAGATGAGTCAGATATAGCTTTAATTGCTACTTCGGGTCCAATTCCATTTGGATCACCCATTGTTATTCCGATCTTCAGTTTATTCGGCATAGCAAATTATGATAATTGAAAATAAGTAGTTGTACATGATCAAGAATTTGTTTTTTAGTAATGTCATCCCGTACTTGCTTGTACTGAGCTTGCCGAATGTGATGCGGGATCCAGGATATTGACTAGAATTATAAATACAAATCAGAATTCACTAGACTATTACAATACTAATAATTGCTGATTAATTATCCTTTTCCACCATTCTGGATTCCGGCTCGAAGGCCGGAATGACTGGCAGATGCTAAATAAGAGAAGTCTTATCTTTTGGTATCTTATGAAAAAGAGTGCATACATTTTCAAGTATCTGATCATTAAGTTCATCAAGACTTAAATCTTTTATTTCTGCGAGAAGAGTCGCAACATATTCAACATAACAGGGTTCATTATCTTTTCCTCTTTTTGGAACCGGTGCAAGATATGGCGAATCTGTTTCATAAAGAACTCTATCAATTGGTGATTTCTTTGCAACATCCCTAATTTCCTCAGCCCTCTTGAAAGTCAATATTCCTGAGAATGAAATAAAAAAGCCAAGATCAAGATATTTCTTAGCATAGTCCCAGTTACTTGAAAAACAGTGAATAACTCCGGGATTTTCATTAAGATTTTTTGTTTTTAAAATTTCAATAAGATCATCATCTGCATCCCTTATATGAATTACAAATGGTAGAGAATGCTTTGTGGCAAGATAAATATGGGCTTCACAGGACCTTATTTGCTCTTCTTTGGTAGAGTTCATGTAGTGATAATCAAGCCCTGTCTCACCTAATCCAACAACTTTCGGATCATCAAGCAGTTTCTCAAACTCGCTCATTACCTCGTCTGTATAACTTGATGCAGTATGAGGATGAATCCCTATTGAAGAATAAATCCCATTGTACTTCTTTGTTAGCTCAACAGTATTAATTGAAGACTCTAAACCTGTACCAATCGAGATTATTTTACCAACTCCAACCTCACTTGCTCTTTCAACTGCTGCTTCAGGGTCTTCAAGGCTTAGAATATGTGCATGGGAATCAATCAGCATACTACTTTTTTTCCTTCAGAAGATCAGTAAGCTCATCCATAAATTGATTTACATCTTTAAATGATCTGTATACTGAAGCAAATCTCACATATGCAACTTCGTCAATTTCGTAAAGTTTTTTTATTAACCTTTCACCTATTTCTTCACTTTGCACTTCCCTTTCGCCCCTTTCCTGAAATTCGCGTTCAAGTTTAGTAACAAAGTCTTCAATCACATCAAAGCTTATAGGCCTTTTCTCACATGCCCTGAGCATTCCGTTAATTATTTTGTTTCTGTCAAACTCTTCACGTCTTCCATCTTTCTTTACAACAAGAAACTCAACCTGCTCCACCCTTTCATAGGTTGTATATCTCTTTGTGCAATCGTTGCATTCCCTTCTTCTTCTTATAGAAGACCCATCACCACCTACTCTGGAATCTACAACTTTACTATCATTACTTGAACAAAATGGACACTTCATATTTTGGCTCGCTTACTTATCATACAAGTTTGTGGCTATAAATAGGGAATTTTTTGCAAAGCTCTTTTACATCATTCTTAATATTCGTAAGTAACTTTTCATCTTCATGATTGTTAAGCGCTTTAATTATAAAATCTGAAACTGAATCAATCTCATCTTCTTTAAACCCTCTTGTTGTGAGAGCCGGAGTACCAATTCTTATACCACTTGTAACCATTGGTGGCTTGGGATCAAAAGGAATTGCATTTTTATTTACAGTAATACCCGCTTTATCAAGAGCTTCTTCTGCCATCTGTCCGGTCAAATCAGTCTCAGTAAGATCAACTAATACAAGATGGTTATCTGTGCCGCCGGAAACGAGTTTAAATCCGTTTTTTAAAAGATTTTCTCCAAGCCTTTTAGAATTATTAACAGTCTGCTGCTGATACTGTTTAAATTCAGGTTGCAAAGCTTCTTTAAATGCAACTGCCTTAGCTGCAATTACATGCATTAATGGCCCGCCCTGTGTTCCAGGAAAAACCCTGCTGTTTACAACTTTTGCATGCTCCTGCTTCATCATTATCATACCGCCCCTGGGGCCTCTAAGAGTTTTATGAGTTGTGGTTGTAACAAAATCACAGTGAGGAACAGGATCAGAGTAAAGCCCCGTGCAAACAAGACCAGAAGGATGTGCAATATCGGCCATTAGTAAAGCACCACATTCATCTGCAATCTCCCTGAATTTCCCGAAATCTATATCCCTCGGATATGCACTCCAGCCGACAACTATAATCTTTGGGCTGCTTTGCAAAGCAAGTTTTTTTACTTCATCATAATCAATAAGATTTGTTTCTTGACTAACGCCATAAGCTACAACATTATAGAGCCGACCTGAAAAATTAACTGGGCTACCATGAGTTAGATGGCCACCGTGATCGAGGCTCATTCCGAGAATTGTGTCTCCAGGTTTTAATGCTGCAAAGTAAACTGCCATATTTGCCTGAGCTCCTGAATGAGGCTGCACATTTACGGCATCTGCTCCAAAAAGCTCAAGTGCCCTGTCTCTAGCCAGGTCTTCTGCAATATCTACAAACTCACATCCGCCATAATATCTTTTTCCAGGAAGACCTTCGGCATATTTATTGGTTAAAACCGATCCCTGAGCTTCCATCACAGCTTCGCTGACATAATTTTCAGAAGCAATCATTTCAAGCTTCCATTCCTGGCGCTCTATTTCAGATTTTATAACCTTAGCAATTTCAGGATCTATTTTTTCTATTTCCTGCATTAATTTCTCCTCCATAATGTCATCGAAATGGTATCTAAAATTGGAAAAGTTAGCAAGATTACGTACCTTAACTAAACTGAATTCTGATTAAAAACTTTTTCAAATACTCTTTAATATAATGATAAATATTGATAACAAAAAAGCTGTTTTCTTTGATTTTGGGGATACGCTTGTTACCACGGTTGAAACTTACCCAAAAAGGATTGAACTAGCCTTTATTGAAAATGGTTATTCATTTGGAGAAAACGAATTTATAAAAGCCTACCTTAAAAGCGATTATGAGATTTTTAAGCTCTACAAAAAAAATGAAAAGATTCATCAAAAAGATCATCAAGACATACTGTTTAAACTTTTAATAAAAAACCTCAAACTTAATGAGGATTTCAAAGAGATTAAATCCAAGATAAAGAAGTCGGTTGCAAAGATAGATTACAAAAGAGTAAAAATTGCGGGATGTGATCAACTTTTAAAAAAGCTGAGGGAAAGAAACTTTACGCTTGCGGTTATCTCTAATAATGATGGAAAAACTGTTGAAAAATGCAAAGATACAGAAATTGAACATTACTTTGATATTATTATTGATTCCACTCAGGTAAAGATGGTAAAACCCGATATCGCTATTTTTAATTATACTCTTGATAAGCTCAGCCTTAAAAAAGAGGAAGTTATACATACTGGTGATCTTTATGGCTCAGATATACTTGGAGCAATGAATGCTGGTATTGATCCTGTTTGGATAAACCATAGAAATGGTGAAAATTTTGAGAATCTGGATATAACCACTGTAAGCGACCTTTCGGAACTTAGCTCTCTTTTTAGTTAAATGCCAAAAACAAAAAACCAGGATGGATTTATAGAAGTAAAGGGTGCAAGGGAAAACAACCTCAAAAACATTGATGTTTCAATACCCAGAAACAAATTTACAGTTGTAACCGGACTGAGCGGCTCAGGTAAATCTTCACTCGCACTTGATACCATTTACAAGGAAGGGCTTCGACGATATATTGACTGCCTTTCCACCTACGCACGGCAGTTTCTAGACAGAGTTGAACGCCCTGATATGGACGATATAGAAGGGCTTCCAACACCCATAGCTATTGAAAGTAGAAACAATATAAGAAACTCAAGATCAACCGTTGGCACCACAACCGAGATATATGATTACGTAAGGCTCTTGTTTGCAAAGATTGGAAAAACCTTTTGCCCCGAGTGCGGACAAGAGATAATTGAACATTCAGCTCAATCAATTACAGAACTTATCCTAAAAGAATATCCGAATGAAAGAGCCATTATCAGCTTTCCTATGGATAAAGAGTTGAACCTTGAAGTTTATATGAGAAAAGGTTTTACACGAGCTTTCCAAAGTAAAGAAACTGTTGAAATTGAGACATTAAAGAAAGATGAAAAAGATCTTGAAATCATAAGCGATAGAATAGCTATAAAAAAAGAAAACAAATCCAGGTTAACAGAATCTATAGAGACTTCGTTTAGGGAAAATAAGACTGTTTATATCCATATTACAGGAAAAAAAGATCTTAACTTTTCAAAAGAGCCAAGATGCCATAAATGTGATATTTCATTTAGAAAACCTACACCCAACCTCTTTTCTTTTAATAGCCCTTATGGTGCTTGTGATGAATGTAAAGGCTTTGGAAACAATCTTGAGATTGACCCAGCCCTCGTAATCCAGAATGAAGAACTAAGTGTCTCGAAAGGTGTTGTAGAACCTTTTGAGAAACCTTCATACAAACATGAAAAAAGAAAACTGATTTCATTCTGTGAAGAAGCAGGAATTGATATAGAGACACCATTTTCTAAACTCTCAGCAAAACAAAGGGATATTATAGTAAATGGTAACTCTTCATACTACGGGGTAAAAGGTTATTTCAAAAGGCTCGAAAGAAAAAGTTACAAAATGCACATCAGGGTCTTTCTTTCCAGATATAGGTCTGCTTTTGAATGCAAAAGTTGTAGTGGTAGCAGGTTAAAAGAAGAAGCACTTTGGGTAAAAATCAATAAAAAAAATATATATGAGATATGCAATCTCTCTATAAAAAATCTCGACAATTTCTTTAGTAAGATAAAACTATCAAAAAATGAAAAAGACATTGCCTCAGAAATTTTAAAGGAAATCCATTCAAGAACCAGCTTTCTCTTAAGAGTTGGGCTTGAATATCTCACTCTCGCAAGGTTATCACGAACTTTATCTGGTGGAGAAGCACAGCGAATTAATCTTGCCTGCCAACTTGGCTCAAGGCTCACCGAAACTTTATATGTTCTGGATGAACCTTCCATTGGTCTTCACCCCCGTGATATAGATCAGCTCAACAAACTTATTAAAGAATTAAAATCAAGAAATAACACAGTACTGCTAATTGAACACGATCTTGATACAATCAAATCTGCCGACTATATAGTAGAGCTTGGCCCTAAATCCGGCCAGCATGGTGGAGAAGTAATCTACCAGGGGACAACAAAAAAATTTGGAAGCTCAAAAACAGGTTCAATTACCCAAGAATATATAAGTAATGAGAAATCAATCACACTTCCTTTAAAACGAAGGAAATCGAGTCAAACAAAGTCGCTGTATATAATAAAAGCTTCGGAAAACAACTTAAAGAATATAGATGTAAAAATACCTTTAAATTCTTTTGTTTGTGTTAGCGGAGTGTCAGGTTCCGGTAAGAGTTCTCTGATTAATGATGTTTTATATAATGCACTTTCAAGAAAGTTTGGGGCCTCAACTTCTGAAAAAATTGGTGAGCACAAAGAGATTAAAGGTGCGGAACATATTAACGATGTGGTAATACTTGATCAGGCACCGATTGGAAAGAGTTCCAGGTCAAACCCGGCCACATATATAAAAGCCTATGATGATATTAGAAAAATACTTTCAGATACTATACAGGCAAAACTCAAAGGACTTACCGCTTCACATTTCTCTTTTAATGTTGAAGGTGGGAGATGTGAGAAATGTAAAGGAGATGGGAGCCAAAAAGTAGAGATGCATTTTCTGGCAGATGTGTCTGTAACATGCGACAGTTGTAACGGAAAAAGGTTTAAAAAAGAAGTTCTCGACTACAATTACAAAAAGAAAAATATTGATGAAATACTTGGTATGACAGTGAATGAGGCAGTCGTATTTTTTTCTGACAACCCTAAACTTGGAACAAAGCTTAAAGTGCTCCAGGATGTAGGTCTTGGATATTTATCGATTGGCCAGCCCGCAACAACTCTTTCCGGTGGCGAAGCCCAGAGGATGAAAATTGCAAGAGAACTTAGCAAGAAGAAAGGGAGTAAGACGCTTTACATACTAGATGAACCGACAGTCGGCCTTCATATTGATGATGTAAATAATCTTCTTAGAGTATTAAATAAACTTGTGGATGCAGGCAACTCAATTATTGTAATTGAGCATAACCTTGAAGTAGTAAAATGTGCAGATCATATTATTGACCTTGGCCCAGAGGGTGGAGAGCATGGTGGGGAAATTGTTGCCGAGGGAAGCCCCGAAGAAATAACCAAAGTTGAAAATTCTTATACAGGAAAATTTCTGGCACCATACCTTAATTAAAAGATAGTACATATTTAGTTAAAATTCGTTACACTATACGATTAAAATTTACCAGGGAGTTAGATAATGCTTGCAGACAGAAAAATAGATTTCAGTGAATCATATGAAAAAGAATGGGAAATTCTCAAAGAAAAGTGCGATGGCGGAATTGAACTTATGCTTGAAGATTCAGAGCGTTGGTTTCTGGCAAAAACAGAAGCAGATGGAATTAGGATTACTGGGGCAGAGAAAAATGTGCGCCCACTTGTGATTCACGAGCCACCAGTTGTTGAATTTGATGAATTTAAAGTAGTAGCAAAAGTTTACAATGATGCTTTCTTTGGTGGCATTGGAGATCTTTCCTCTAGACTTCATGCAAATAATACAGCCGCTAATATGAAGTTTATATTTTCACTTATATATTTTCTACTATAGAAAATTTGATTAGTGGGAATGACTGTGGGTGTGTAGTTCTTCAAAACCAAGATCTTTATAATCCCGGGCCATTTCTTTTGCTTTAATACTATGTTTTTCTGCAAGTGCTTTTTTTCCTGATTTTTCATACAAATGGCTTAATGCATGATGAACTTCCGGCCTTGAATTTAACTCAAGCACTTTTAAATAAAGTTTTTCAGCTTCTTTATAATTGTTTTCTTCTTCATGGAATTCAGCAAGTTTTTTAAGTGCTAAATAATAATCATCCATAATTTCAAGCGACTTTTCATAGTGAACTTTGGCCTGACCTGGTTTTCCACTATCAAAATATATTGAACCTATCATTGCCTGGGCCCATGCAAGGTTTTCTTTTGGATTAGAATTTTTCGCACCAAGATCATAAGCATTTTGCATTTCTGATAAAGCACCATCAAAATCCTTTTTTTCCATCTTTAAATTTGACAACCTTCCAAAGGATTCAAGAGAGGGTTTAATCTTGTGCATTCTTTTATACATTTCTGTTGCTTTACTCAGATCTCCAATCTCAAGATATGCATCACCTAATACACCATACGCATAATTTTCTTTGGGATTTACCTGAATTGATTTTTCAACATACTGAATTGAAGACTTAAAATCATGTTTTGCCTGCTTTATTAGGCCTATATACAAATTTCCTGAATAGTTTTCAGAGTTGAGTTGAAGAGATTTTTCGAGAAGGGTTTCAGCCTTAATATAGTAATTCAAATCCCCTGTTTCCCTTGCTTTTGCAATGTAGACACGGGCAAGCTCATTATAGTTTGAATAATCTGAAGGACGCCTTTTAATTCTTAGCTGATGGTAATCAATAATTCTTTTAAACTGTTTTTCAGGATTATCAGCCAATTCTTCTATGACACTGGGTTCTTGAGCACCAACTTTAGGGCCTTCTTTACTACCCTGGCTCAAATAAACAAGTGAAAAGGAAATTCCTACTATAATTAAAAAAAATGTAATGTTTAATTTTGTCATTTTTATAAAAAAAGGCGGCAATAGTTGCCGCCTCTCAATAATTGAGATTACTCTATTTTATATCCATATTCTATCTTTCTTTTCTGGCAAATCTTCTGCCAAAAAGAAATATCATAGCGAATCCGGGAAGTAAAAGAGATGCAATAGCGCTTTTTGTGTTAGTATTTGAAGTGCCAGCAATTGAACAATCACCACCACCATCACCATCACCGTCTCCGTCTCCACTTCCGCCAGCTGAGGATACAGATTCACCTCTATCTACATGGCGACTGTCAAGTCCACTCTGTGCAAAACCAACATAAGGGAACACAGACTGATAAGGAACATCATTTGCATTTACACCATCACCAAGAAGATTATTAGGGGCAACATTGAATTCAGGGTTAAGAATTCCTGCTCCAACCCTTAGAAAAATATCAGTAACATCTTCAAACACCCTTCTTCCATTTGGATGCCCTACTCCGTCAACTATAAAACCCAATCTGCTTGAATTAGCTTCGGTTATAGGTGCTATACCAAGATTTACCCTTAGCAAATCTGCTAAAGCTCCTTCACCAAGTCCACCATTTGCACTGGCATCACAACCAGGGCATATTGGGGCTGCATAAAACACAAGCGGTGCAAGATCAGTACGTGGAGGATTGGGAACTGGTAGTCCAAACACTGCATTCAATGCACGCACTGCTAACGGATCGAGTAGAAAATTTGGAATAGCCGGGTCACCACCAGCAAACTGTACATCATCAGAAGGTGAACTCATGCTCCACAGGTCTTTAAATCCTGTGCCAATAAGAAGTTCATTTATAAGTGGATTTCCCATTCTCTGAATCTGAACAAGATCACCTGAAAGGCTTGAAGCTTCGCCTGGTGCATTTAGAGTAGTAGTCTCAGAACGGAAAGTAGCACCGTAAGTGCCCACCACAGCATCTGCTGAACTTGCAGCAGGAATACCATCACCAACTGTTACAGCATCTATTGGTACTTCAAATGCAATTACATTTACATTAAAACCTGACACATCATCCCTTGCCCCGCCGACTGTCAGAGTATCATCAGCATCCTGTTCCGGTGTAAGTATTGGAATTATAGGGAAATTAAATGAATCAAAAGCTGCTCCAAGATCAATATAAAAAGGATCATCTACAGTTCCTGCAAACACCCTTGAGCCACTTGAAAGTTCAAAAACACCTTGCGCAGAAAGAGCCGGATAATTAGGCATAGTCCTTGAGCCGACATTTGAAGGTACAGCTATTAATGGATTACCGCCAGCATCTTCATCAGCAAAAAATAACTGAGAACCACTGCCGTCAAGCACAGTCACAGTAAAAGTTTGACGAAGATTTAATCCTGCAGAACCAGGTCCATCAAGAGCTGTGATTGCAGGTGGAATTACAGGTGAACCAACAGTAGAACTACCATCTAGTGCAGTTGGGGCATTCGCTGGGGCATTAATTCCAGCTCCAGCACCTACAAATCCTGTAAAAACACCGGGTGCCCTTATCTCTGTTTCAAAACGAAATTCCCATATAATATCAGCTACACCGTCACGATCATTGTCTAGATTATGTGTGTAAACTATATTTGGATCAAACGGAAAATAATTCGGTCCGTTTGATGGCTCTAAAAGCGGATCAACAGCCAGGATCATTGTGAGAGTATCTTCACTTCCCGATTCATAACTTCTGAACGCAAACCAATCAGTTACATCAGCAGTGCGATCTAAAGCAGTTATTGGCGCTTCCCTGTGGCTTGCAGCATTCGCATCTGAAAACAGACCAAAGCCAGCAATAAAAACAAGTATTGCCATCATAAAATTTGTACTAAAAATTTTCTTAAAATGCATTAAGAATTCCTCCTATTATTATTTTTTAAGAAATTACATGAAGATATACGTAAGAAACTGTAAAATTGGATTAATATAAGAACTAAATTGGAGGATTAATTATGTGTTTGGTTCTTTGACAACATCTCTAAGCTTTATCATACCAAGCCTTGCCCAACTTTTGATTGTACCAAGCGGGTGGCCTAGTTCATCAGCAATCTCGCTCTGGGTGTATCCCTGAAAATAGGCTAGTTCAATTGTTCGGCGCTGGTTATCACTTAGTTCTGAAAGTGCTGAATTAATAATTTTTCGTTTTTCGGCCTGATCAGATATCTGCTCCGGCCCAGTTTCTGATGATTCCACACTTGAGAAAAACCCTTCATCTTTTGTGAACTCAGTGGAAAAACGTTTCGATTTTGATCTTATTCTATCAATGCAGCGACTTCTCGTTAAAAGCAAAAGCCATGTAATAGGGGCACTTCTATCTGGATTATATTTCTCAGAATTCTCCCAAACATAGGTATATATGTCCATTACAAGCTCTTCGGCTTCTTCTCTCACTGGGAGCATTTTTAGGGCAAGACCAAAAACCAGACCATTAGTTAAGTTATAAAACTCATTTAAGGCATTTTGGTTGTTATTGGATATCTGGAAAAGGAAACCGATTAGTTCCTTATCTTTTTCAGAAAATTTCGCTAAATCATAATTTTGATTGGAAGACATATTCCCTAACTTGGTCTTACGACAAATTATTAAATAAAAGTTTGCTTTGCAAGAAAATTAATATGATATTAATGATAAACCTGCTGAATTATAACACAGAAAATTATTACACAACAATTAAATTTGGCTAAATTTTAAACTGGAATTTTTTTTTCCTCGTATTATCTTATAAATACTTTATTTGTTTGGATTATTATAAAGAGATTGAACTAAAATGAGTGAACAGGAAAGAATACAAGAATTAATTGCACTTAAATCCTTAGGGTTGCTTGAAGGTGAAGATTCTGCCAAACTTGAAGCTTCCATTAAAAGCAATGGTAGTGATATTGAGAAGGGATTACGTGAATTTGATGAGATAACAGATTTTCTTCTTTATTCAACCGAAGAAATACCTGCGCCTGAAAACCTGAAACAGAAGCTTTTTAATAGAATTGAATTTGTTGATAAAACTATTGAGATGCCAAAGGAAAAGGTTTCGTTTTTAGAAAAGCTTAGGCCATTATGGTATGGACTTGGGCCCGCATTTGCTGCAGTTGCTCTGTTTTTTTACTTTTCAAATCAGTCGCTCAACGAAGAAATTAATGAATTAAACCAAAAGGTGAGTACTTTTCAAGAACAGACACTGGAAAAGACACAAAAAATAGCCTCCCTTGAAAATGAACTTTTAAGCAAAGAGGCCATGGTGGCCAAACTTGAGCAAAACATTTCCAAAAGGGCTGACCTTGTCGGTTACCTCGGAAATCCAAATGTAATTGTTATAGACCTTGGAAATCTCAAAACTGACATTAACTCTCTCGGAAGGGTAATGTGGAACAAGAATGAAGATTCAGCCTTGTTTTATGGGATAAACCTTCCTCAAACAACTCAAGAGAAGATCTATCAACTTTGGGCTATAATAGACTCCAAGCCTAAAAGCTATGGAATTTTCAGCGTAGATGAAGAAGGAAATGGAGTTGTAAAAATAAACTATGATGATAGTTATGATAGTATTCAGCAATTTGCAGTAACTCTTGAACCTGCTGGCGGTGTTCCTCAACCCACTGGTGAAATGTATCTGGCCGGTAGTTCAAAACTATAATTTTTATTCCGAAGAAATAAACTGAAGAGTTTAGCACTATTTCTGCATCAAAATATTTAAACATACAAAAATTTAGGAGTTGGTAATGGATATAAGAGAAGAAAGAAAGTCATTAGTTAAAAGTGCAGAAACGTACCTTGAAGCAGGTCGCAAAGGAGACATTGAGCTCATGAAATCCGTCTTTCATGATGATGCTACTATATTTGGATATTTTGAAGGTGAGTTTTTAGGTGGCCCAATACAGCTGCTTTACGATTGGATGAAAAATTTTGGTGCTGCAACTGACATTGATGGCCAGGTCGTGTCTGCCGATTTTGAAGGAACCGTAGGGAATGTAAAAGTGCAGGCAAAAAACTGGTGTGGTTACAATTTTACAGATTATCTGAATTATCTAAAAGTTGATGGGGAATGGGTAATCATCAACAAAATGTTTTTTCATAATTGATTTTTGTAAGCAAAAAAAAGACCTCAAGTAGAAACTGAGGTCTAATAAGTGTCTTATTTAATTTTTATATTCTGATTAATGGTGAAAGCCCCCTCTGAACCCACCATGGTGAAATCCTCTACTAAAACCACGATGATGAAACCCCTTTCCAAACCCACGGTGAAAACCCCTTCTAAAACCGAATCCTCTATTAAAATCTCCTCGCCTAAATCCACTATTAAAGCCCCTATTAAAACCCCGACTACGGAATCCACGCCTAAATCCCCTTCTATAGAAAGCTATTTCCATGATGAGAACCGCCTCTATTGAATGCGATAGCTGATTCTGTTGCTATTGTTGTAATAGTTGGAAGCGCTATGCCAAAAGTGGTGAATATTGCTATAAATAGTATTAGTTTTTTCATTATTATTGCTCCTCAAATATAAGCTGTTACATACTTACTCAGACTCATAGAAGCAAGAAAAGATTCAGCGCAACGCCGTAAGCTACTGAATTAAAACAACTTTTTTAGTTTGTATCAGGATGATTTTTTGGTTTTGGCCTGGGATTTTTCTTGTCGTACCATTTAAAGTATTTTTTGGTGCCTTCAATCCCTCTCTCAATAAGAAGTTCCTTGCTTTGGTCATCAAGATCAAAATCGAGCCATGAGACACCCTTAGTGTTTATATATATTGTTCTGTGCCAATCATCAGTGTGAAGGTGCTGGTTATTTTGCACATTCATCACTGTTTTAAAAAGTGCCATTATGTAATCAAAGAAATCATCAATTTCAGTCGATTGGGGCACTGCACCATCTCGAAACATCAATATTTCTTCCTCTTTATCCAATCTGAATCCAAGAGTTTCTTTATTATAAACACATTTATCTTTTTTCTTTGTTATATCAAGGGCCTCATTAGTTTCTTCATAATATGAAGTTTCCCTGCAATTTTTATCCTTATTGCCATCTACATACTTATTTCTATCAAAAAGTTTTACTGGATAGTTGTCGAGAAGCCCCCCATCCACAAACACATCTTGCCTGAAATCCCTCATAGCCTGAAAAAAAAGTGGGATCGACATAGATATACGAACAGCATCAGCAACCCTGGTTGTAGGTGTGTGTTCATGAGAAAATATCTCACTATAACCAGTGGATAAATTCGAACCTATTAAAAATAGTTCTTTAAAACCCGCATCCTTAAAGTCTTTGAAAGTTGAATGTTTATTACCTGTTTTTGCTTCAATCAAGTCTCTGATCCAGTTTCTGAAAAAATTCCCTTTATACCATCCAAACTTATCAACCAGCCTTTTTGAATCTCTCACAATACCCCACGAATCATCAAGGAAATTATTAAAGTTAAGGTTTATAAGAATTTCTTTTAGATCAGAATTGCTGTAGCCAAGGGAGAGAAGAAGTGCATTTATTGCACCTGCCGATGCCCCACCAATTCTCTTTACATCTTTTAAGATATCTTTTTCTTCAAGCACGTCGAGTGCGCCAACATAAGCAAGGCCAAGCACCCCACCACCTTCAAAAATGAGGTTTTTAAAATGATAATCAGCCATCTCCAGATACCTCCATCTTTCATTTTAGGATTAAAGATATTTCAATATATAAAATATAACTGTATCAGTGACAAACAATACAATATCATAGTTATTTTAAATGGAGCAAATGGAAAAATCTTTAAAAAACCGGGGGGTTAGAATATCTTATCAGAATGGCATTCTATAATTTTTTTCCAAAGACGGTAGCCATTGGAATTCATGTGAAGTTTGTCGAGCGTATACAGATCTTTTCTAACTTTCATATTTTCATCAAGCATTTCATCAAATACATTAAGGAAATAACAGTTTCGTTCTTGCGATAAAAATTCTTTGATTGATCTGTTCACATCAACTATACACTCCAACCTGTGCATCCTGCTTTCACTCGGTTTAATAGATAAGTAGGTAAACCTTACATCCGGGAAATGTTCTCGAAACTTTTGATAAAATATTTTAAAAGTTTCAATAACCTCATCTGCTTCCCTGCCTTCACCTATGTCGTTATCTCCCGCATAGAAAACAAACGATTTAATACGAAGGGGCTTTATTAGCCTGTCAAAATAGTAAATGCAAAGATCGAGAGTCGAACCGCCAAACCCAAGATTTATAACATCGTATTCAGGAAAATCTTCTGAAAGGGTTTTCCACAAACGAATTGATGAACTTCCGTAAAAAACCACAGGTGACTCATATTTTGGGAGAACTTCCCTTTCAAGCAATCTTATATCCCGC
This sequence comes from Deltaproteobacteria bacterium, assembly GCA_029262295.1. GTDB lineage: Bacteria > Desulfobacterota_D > UBA1144 > Nemesobacterales > Nemesobacteraceae > JAJCZR01. The sequence continues at coordinate 36,632 of JAJCZR010000010.1, forward strand.
TCATATAAATTTTCATTTATCATATTCAGCTATTTCCTGATTAGTTGTTTGTCACTTTTTCAAAATGTTTGAGATTTATGCTTGATTTTGCAGATTTGTTTGCAATTTCCACAGCCTCTTCCACATAATTTCTGTAAGTCTTTCTGTATTCAGCAAGAAACTCAAACAAACTCTTTTTGTTTTCATTTGGCTTTTCAACAAAATCAGATATTCGGAAAGGTTTTTTTATAATTGCAACAAACACATTGCGGTTAACCCTTTTATCAAAGTTGGCAAGTGCAATTGGAACAATTACTGGCTCAGGATCAATCGATGAGGCCAAAAGAAAAGCCCCTCCCTTAAACTCGCCGGGAGAATCTTCAGTTTTATAACTTGTTCCTTCAGGGTTTATTATAAGGTTAGTTCCCCTTTTTAAATGACTGGCAGCAGTTCTGTAAAATTTTTTCTTTTGGGCTTTTAGTTCTTCAGCGGATTCTTCCATAATGTCCGACTCATTTGTAAAAACATTTATATGACCCAATCTGCCATAATAGTTTTGATGGCCATATTCATCTGCCCTTGGCAAACGAACAACCCTGATCCCCGAATCTCCATACTTTTTATAAAGAATAATTGAGCTAACAAAATGAGAATCGAGAGTGATCTGAAAATTGTTTGGAAGAGTGTTATAAGGATGATTAACAAAATGGTTGAAAATAAATATATTCCCGCCTTCTTCAGGAAGATTTTCCAAGCCTGTCAGTACATAAGGGATATCTTTAAAAACCTCTATAAACTTTTCAGCTGCGAGCTGCCTCAACTCACCGGGTTTTTTTGATCCTGGTGCACTTGCAACTGCTTTATATGTGTTTTGAAGTCCAACATAAAATCTGTGTTCTTTGTACACCCTTCCCAGTATATCAAGACAAGCCCTTGAAAGTGATTTTTCAAACCTGTTTCCTGAATTCTCGATATCAAATAAAAGATCAAAAGCATCTTCAAGAGTAACGACATTGTCCAAAAGAAAAGGCAATTTGTGAAGTTGTGAATCGACTGAAAGTTGTGTTGAATTTTGTTCTATGATACTGTTTACGGCCACTATTTCAAGTTCAAATTGCTCTGAAATCATCCTCGCTCTGTTGTTACGAAGAAGATTTGAGATAAGCCACAAAAGTCTCTTTGCAAACATAAGTGTATATTTGGGACTTTCATTTAAAACTTTATCCACATCTTCTCTATTAAAGTGATAGACAACTGAGTTTCTGGTAGCAACTGCGGTGGTATCGCATGTGAGTTCCTTATCCGCGCCGGCCCATCCAATCACATATCCCGGATAATTTATTGATCTTAGTGCTACGGATTCAGAACAATTCTCGTCAAGAGGTTTACCAACTGCATCAGGACTGAAGAACCTCACAACATTTCCATTTGCCAAAAGATCAATTCCATCAGATTTTTCACCCTGGGTAAAAATCCTGTCGCCATTCAAATAAGATCTTGATTGTGCAATCCTGGAAAGTTTTTTTAATATTTTTTCAGGAAATATCTCAAAAAAGGGAGACTGTCTTAAAAGGTCAAGAGGTTCATGTGAACTTACAATTTGAGAATCTTCTTCGTAATCAGAATCTTTTCCAAGATTAATGTTTGGATCATTTTTGCTGTTTTCGGCAATTTGAGATCTTATTTGATTGAGAAGTATCAGGCTCTTTTTAAATACAAAATTTAAGAAACCGCAGCCAAGTTTTGGGTTTTTCTTAAAATATTTTTCGAGATCACTATGAAGCCATTTCACTAAAACTGATTTTTCACTGCAAGTAACTGTTGTTGCATATCTATTGGGGGCCCTGAACCCAGACCACCCAACTGGAGTAAGTATCTCACTGCTATTTCCAACAGAAAATAGTTCAGCACTATTTTCAAGGGCAATTGCAAAATTCACCTGGCCTTCAACAAGAAAATAAAAAGAGTGGCTCTGTTCAAACTGTTTGGATAGTGTAAATCCTTTTTCTTTCTCAACAACTTCAGCAATATCAAGTAATTCAGTTGCCACTTTCTTATTGTGCTGTTTTAAGAAAGAAAGTTTTTTGAGAAAATCGGATTTGTTAATTTTCATTAAACTTTTGCAAATCGCCTTTGTTATTAAAGGGCCTGGCAAATAATAAATACTGAATTTGGCTCTTTGTAAATTAAAAAAGGATTTGTAGCTTGGAAGTAAATGGCTCCGGCGGCAGGGCTCGAACCTGCGACCTAATGATTAACAGTCATCCGCTCTGCCAACTGAGCTACACCGGAACCGAAATATAGATCCATTTAAGAGAGTACTAAATTTATACTGAATAGTATTAACAGTCAAGCAGGTAAACATCTCGATTTCAATTGACTTTTTGGTATTAGAACATACTTTAAACACTGTGTTTTTCTAGTAATTTCATGGTGAAAATTAGCAATGTCTGAAGATAAATCAAAACATAAAAAGAATGAAGAGATAAAGAAAAGCTCCTTACCGGCACTTACCAATTCATTTCAAAGATACCTTGCAGAAATAAGCAACAATGCGGTCTTGAGTAGAGAAGAAGAGTACAAGCTGGCTATGAGATATAAAGAAGATGGTGACCTTGAGGCAGCAAAAATGCTGATCAGTTCTAATCTAAAATTTGTGGCCCATATTGCAAACGAATATAAAAACTACGGCTTAAATATGATGGATATAATCCAGGAAGGAAACCTTGGCCTCATGAAAGCTGTAAGGGGATTTGATCCGACAAAGGGCTACAAGCTTATCTCTTATGCTGTTTGGTGGATCAGGGCTTACATTCAAAACCACATTATGAAAAGCTGGAGCCTTGTAAAAGTGGGCACAAATCAATCCCAAAGAAAACTTTTTTATAAACTTAGATCAACAAAAAATAAAATTGATATGGAAGATGACACGCCCAGTGCTGAAATATATTCAGAAATTGCCAAGGAACTCAATGTATCAACCAAACATGTAAAAGAAATGGATCAAATAATGACATCTAAAGATTTTTCACTGGATTCTAAACTGGCAGAAACAGGGAATGAAACCCATCTCGATTACCTGAGTGATCAATCATTCAATCAGGAAAAAGTTGTAGAAGACAACCAGGTGCAAACTATTGTAAGTGATAATATGAAACAAGCACTTGAGATCTTAAAGGATAGGGAAAGATACATTATTGAAAAAAGGGTCCTTACAGATCAGCCACAAACACTTGAAGAGCTAGGGCAAAAATTTAATATTTCAAGGGAGAGAGTCCGTCAGATTGAAAGCGCAGCACTCAAAAAAATCAAGAAAGTTTTTAAGGAAGAAGGAGTCAGTTTAGAATAAAAATTTATTTTTTTTATATGCAGGCAAGAACAAAGTCATCCTGAACTTGTTTCAGAATCTACTTTTTATTATTTTGATCCAACTTTAGCCGCTCAGAACATTTACCCATAATAGCTATATCAGAAATATCACCTACCTGAACCAATAAGGGTTCACCCGTGCCTGGGATAATTGCCAACCTGAATTCCTCTTCCTCAGAATAATTATTAAATTTACTAAAAATTCCCATAGCTCCAGAATAATTTTGCATATCAAAATAATTTACAAGTCCTGACCTAACTTCAAAACCTAGCAATTTAACTGCTGATTCAAATCTACGAAAAAACTCATCCTAATCTTTAAAAAGTACATAATAATCGCCTAAATTAAGCTGCTCTAATTGGAAAACGTTACCATAGTTATTTTGGAACTTTGCGTGTAGAGAATAGATATTAGAATCCATAAGACTTCCATCTTTATATCTTATGCCACCTTTAAGTGTTCCTAGAGTTTGCCATTCGTTACTTTTTTGTACTTTCAGAACTGCTCCTTCAGCATTAAAGCAATATGCTGTACCTTCTTCTGGATCCACCTTGGGGGAATTTCTTTCAAGTTCAGAGAAATACGTAAGTGTGTTCATATATACATCACCTCGATGAACAAGATTACTCATATATTCTTTTTGACCTAGTTTGAAAATTGCAACTGGAGAACTAGATTTTTGGCTAAAGTTAGAGATCATTTATTAAAATAATTTTAATATTCAATACAGATTTTATCAAAAGACAAATAAGATCCTGAAATAAATTCAAGATGACGGAAATAAACTAAATCAGCTCTCTTGATCTATTCAAAAGCTTCTCAATATTTTCGGGTTTACTTCCACCTGCCTGCGCCATATCCGGCCTGCCGCCACCTTTTCCACCAATAATCTCGGCAAGTTCTTTTACCATATTCCCCGCGTGATACTTATCAGTAAGATCTTTAGTAACACCTACAAGTAATAAAGCTTTATTTACATCTTTAGCTGCAAATACCACAACACCGGATTTTATTTTTTGCTTCAGATCATCCCATATTGACCTTAGTTCATTTGCATTTGTTACAGAAACTACAGTAGCTAAAAAATTTATACCGTTTATTTCTTCAATATCATCAGTCAATTTACCCGTCTCATTATGAAGTTCTTTACTCTTAAATGATTCAAGCTCTTTTTGAAGAAATGCATTCTCATCAAGGAGTTTATTCAGTCTTGTAACAAGGTCTGACTGCGGCACTTTTAATGAACTCGATACCTGTTTTAATATAAAATTTTGGTCTTTTACAAAATTCCAGGCTGCCTCTCCACAAAGGGCCTCTATCCTTCTAACTCCTGCAGAAGAAGCAGTTTCAGTCGCAATTTTAAGAAGACCTATCTCTCCGGTTGAATCCACATGAGTGCCTCCACAGAGTTCCTTACTGTAATCACCAATGCTTACAACTCTGACGCTATCTCCGTACTTTTCTTCAAAAATTGCGGTTGCACCATCTTTAACTGCTTCATCGTATGGCACATCATATTTAATTTCAAGCTTATCATCTCTTCTTATTCGCTCATTGGCTATATCTTCAATATTTGATATATCCTTTTCAGGAATTGCAGAATAATGGCTAAAATCAAATCTGAGTTTATCAGAAGTAACAAGTGAACCTGCCTGATTCACATGAGTACCAAGAATTTCTTTTAAAACTGCATGCAGAATATGCGTCGAAGTATGGTGCGCTATAACATTTTTCCTAAACTCGGGATCAACTTTCATTTTTACTTTATCCCCAACCCACATTGAACCTTTATCAACAACACATCTATGCACAAACAAAGTAGGAAAAGGCTTTTTCGTATCCACAACCTGGGCTTCAAAGCCCGGTCCAACAATATTGCCCCTATCTCCTATTTGCCCACCTGATTCGCCGTAAAATGGTGTAACATCTACAAGTACTTCAACTTCCTCACCTTTATCGGCGCTATCAACTGGCAAGCCATTTTTAATTATTGCAGTTATCACTGAATCAGACTCAAGTTTAGAGTAACCAACAAAATCAGTGATGAGTCCACCTGAAATAAACTCATTATAAATCTGTATAAAATCTTCTTCGCCTGAGCCTTTCCAGGCTTTTCTCGACTTAGTCTTTTGTTTCTCCATCTCCTCTTCAAAACCTTCAAAATCAATTTTTATACTTTTGTTTTTTGTAAGGTCTTCTGTAAGATCAACTGGAAAGCCGTATGTATCATAAAGCTTGAATACAACATCTCCCGAAAGAATTTTGTTTTTTTTATCAAGTTTTTCAACTTCTTCATTTAATAGATCAAGCCCTCTGTCTATTGTTTCAAGAAATCTCACCTCTTCATTTTTTACAACTTCAGCTGCAAAATCTGCCCTTTCAACAAGCTCTGGATACACTTCACCCATAACCTTGTTTACATACGGAAGCACTTTGTAGAGAAAAGGATCATTTATACCAAGAAACTTTGAATGCCTAACAGCTCTTCTTAGAATTCTTCTGAGCACATAGCCCCTTCCTTCATTAGATGGAAAGACACCATCTGAGATCAGAAAGGCAACAGCCCTTGAGTGATCTGCAATCACTCTCATCGATACTTTTGTTGATTCATCAGATAAATATTCTTTTGAGGAAAGCTCTTCTATACCGCTAATAATGTCCCTTAGAAGATCAGTTTCATAGTTGCTTTTTACACCCTGAAGGATAGCAGAGACTCTCTCAAGCCCCATACCTGTATCAATACTCGGATTTGGAAGAGGGTTCATATTACCAGATGCATCTTTTTCATACTGCATAAAAACAAGGTTCCAAAGCTCAAGGTATCTATCGCAATCACACCCCACAGCACAATCTGCTTTCCCGCATCCAAACTCCTCACCCTGATCTATAAGAATCTCTGAGCATGGCCCACATGGTCCGGTGTCACCCATTTGCCAAAAGTTATCTTTTTCTCCAAGCCTTTTAATTCTTGACTCCGGCACTCCAATTTTTTTCTTCCAAATGTTAAAAGCCTCATTATCATCTTTATAGACAGTAACAAAAAGTTTTTCAGAGGTAATTCCATAACCATTTGTTAAAAGATCCCAGCCAAAATTGATTGCATCTTCTTTAAAATAATCTCCAAAGGAAAAGTTGCCCAGCATCTCAAAAAATGTGTGATGCCTTGCTGTGTATCCAACATTATCAAGATCGTTATGTTTTCCACCTGCCCTCACACATTTCTGTGATGACGTCGCCCTTTTATAATCCCTTTTTTCTGTCCCGGTAAACACGTTTTTAAACTGCACCATTCCAGCGTTTGTAAAAAGAAGAGTTGGATCACTTTTGGGAATTAATGAGGAGCTTTTAACGGGACTATGCCCATGACTTTTAAAATATTCTATAAACTTTTTTCTTACTTCTGATCCTTTCATTTTATTTCACTAATGAGCACTTTTTTGAGGATAGCCTGCAGCCAATTGACCACATGCACCAAGTATATCCCGGCCCCTGTTTTTTCTTATTCTTGTATTTAAGCCGTATGATTCAAGTATTTCCTGAAACTTGTAAATAACTTCTTTTGAAGGGGTTTCATATTCAAGCGGATATGCTTCATTAAATGGAATAAGATTAATCTTACACCTTATTTTTTTAAGAAGGTTTCCAAGCTCATGTGCATTTTCCGCACTATCATTAATTTTAGAAAGCAGTACATACTCAAATGTAATAAGTTTACGGTTGGGCAGCGGAAAATCCTTTATTGAATCAAGCAGCATTGAAATTGGATACCTTTTATTAATGGGCATTATTTCATCTCTTATTCTGTCGTTTGGTGCATTAAGAGATATTGAAAGGTTAACAACCAGCCTTTCAGAAAGCTCATTTATCTTAGGAACTAGCCCGGAGGTGGAAACAGTAATTCGTTTTTTAGACATACCTATAAAATTCTCATTTGTAAGTATTTCGATAGCACTTACAAGATTATCTAGATTATCTAAAGGCTCGCCCATTCCCATGAAAACAATATTTGTTATTCTATCTTCATTGAGTGTGTTCACAGTAAGGTATTGATCCACAATTTCAGAAGTTCTCAGGTTTCTGATCTTTCCAAGAGTTGCAGTCAGGCAAAATTTACATCCAAGTGCACAACCAACCTGTGATGAAACACAAAGCGTGTTTCTGTTTTTATCCGGGATCAAAACACTTTCTATTTTCTTTCCGTCTTCAAGCTCGAAAAGATATTTCTTTGTGCCATCCACTGAAATACTTTCTTTATCAAGTTGAATAGAATTGTATACAGGAAAACTGTTTTCAAGTTCTGTCCTGAAATCTTTTGAAAGATTTGTCATCTCATCAAAAGATTTTGCACCCTTCTGGTATAACCACTCGGCTATCTGTTTTGACCGGTAAGGTTTTTCACCTGAATTCATAATATGGTTTTCAAG